>JBDTYJ010000238.1:0-9363 GCA_040005755.1 Pseudomonadota bacterium | reverse complement strand
AAGCGTGGTTCCAATCGAGATTCGGCTTGTATTTGGCGTCCCACGCCTCGAGCGTTATCGTCGAGCCGACTTGAATCATGTTGTTCCAGCTGCGATCCGTGTGCGAGCTGAGCAACGCGAGCGCAAGATCCGGCTCTCTCGCCTGGTACAGGCCCTCAAGCAAGTACTGCGCGCCATAAACGCTGCACGCCATGCCACGTGATTTCAAGAACGCGACGACGCGCGCTTGCCGGTCTGCGGGCACCAACCCGAACGCAAGCGGGAATGCGTTGGCATGCAGCGAGCTATGCGTGCTCGTTTGCCCATCCTGGTACAGCCCAGTGCTCGCGTTCGACAGCTTCGAATTGAGCGCGGCGATCGCGGTCGTGCGCAGCGCGCCGTAGCGCGTCGCATCGCTCGTGTTGCCGAGCGCCTGCGCCATGTCCGCCATAAGCCCGAGAATGTGGCACCAAAATGCGTTGACCACCGTGTTGACACTCGTCAACACGGTGCCATCGCGCTCAGCTTCGGGCCAATCAACGATGTCTCGCATGCCAGTCGTGTCGAGCAAGCCGTCCGAGTTCACGTGCGACTCGAGCGTTTTCTCTTTCTTGAGCAGCGCGTACTCGTTGCTCAAAGATTCCGTGTTTCCCGTGTACATCCAGTCGGCCCAGGCGAGCATCACGGAATGGAATTTCCATTCCGTCGGCCAGGTGGGATTTTGCATCAGGTATTCGTGACTGTGGCGCGCGAGCGCATAGTCGCGATCGATGGCGTAGTGGCCCAGTTGTTGAATGTAAGCGTCGGCCTCGTACGGCGTTCGTTCGCGATCCCCGTCGATATAGATATCGGCGAATGTCGTGGCTTTCACTGTGTATTTCGAGATGTCATACACTCGATTGAGCGTGTCGTCCGAGGAGCTAAAGCTGCTGGCCGTGTCGTCGAATGGGTAGCTCACGGCAATCTGTCGGGCGGAGTCGGCGCTGAGCGCCACAGGCGAGCCCAAGACCTCCACGTATCGAAATGGCATGACCACGCCGAGCGCTGCAGGGAGAGGCACCGCGGGAGAGTTGGTGTTGACCGCATCTTTGGGCGTGTTCACCCGATACGTGTGCGCGCCTTTTTGCAGCGTGATTTGCGTCTGCGCCGCTCGGATCGAACTGCCTGGCTTCAAGTTCACGGCCTGTCCACTCGCCGCTTCACCGAGGCTCACGTCTACGATTGCGCCGGCACTAGGGGCATCCAAAGTGAGCTCGACCCAGCCGAACGCGGCGCGCCCAAAGTCGAAAAAATAGTGACCGGTTCCAAGCGTGACGGTCTTTGTGGGCGTGATTGGCGTCTGTACGACGCTCGGCGTCGGGGTGCTGTACTGACCGAGCGTCGCTGCCATCGTGAACCGTTGCGGCTCGGACCACGCGCTCGCCGTATCGCTCGAATCCCAGGTCTGGACTTGCCAGAAATAGCTCGCATTCGCGGTTAGCGGCTTCCCCCCATACGGCACATCGACGGACGCGGCCGAAGCAGTTTTCCCCGAATCCCAAACATCGCCCGTCCCCGCCGCAAGTTGTTGCGCGCTCGAAGCGACTAGCACGCGGTACGCTGTTTGGCGCTCGTTTAGACCCGCTGAGTTCACGATCCAGGTGAGTTCGGGCGTGGTATCGGTGAGTCGAGCGAGTTCCGGGTGACTCGTCAATTCAGTGATCAGCCCGGTTGGCGCGAGCGGCGAGCCAGAGTCTGGGTCGGTGATCGAGCCGGAACCGGCTCGTGAGCTTGCTCCGCCCCCGTCGGCCCCGGAGGCCTGGTTGCTATTGCCGCCCGCGCTCGGACTCCCGGAGCCGCCATGCGCCGTGTCGCCCGGGCGGCCGCCGTTCATCATGGCGTCCGGTGGCCCGGCGCTGCCCCCTGCGCCAACGCTACCACTGGCTCCGAGCGTGCGACTTCCTGGAGACCCCGAGGTGCAAGCGCACGCCCACAGCGCGAGCCCGAGCAGCGAGCGGCTATCCATTCTCGTTCTCATTTATTCATTCAAGGGGCACGTCGTCGTTTCTTCACCGGAATCGATCGACCTGCGGCAAGCAAGACCGAGCTCAAGCCTGCCAGATTGGCGACGGTAGGCCAATCGTAGCTGCGCGTTCTCGCCGCTATCCTGCGCGGTATTCCCAAGTTGCGCGAAAGGTACAGCCCGTTCAAGGTGATACCCCCCGCGGATTAGCTGCCGAAAGTGCAATCTTGGGCCACTTCGTTCATGGTAAAGCCCGTGCACCCACAATGGCCTCGTGTGCTCAGGTCGCTTCGGCGCGGCGTGAGGCGCGGCGTGTCGGTGTTCCTCACCGCAGCCGCGTTCGGCTTGGGTGGCGGGCTGGGCGGCCTAGGCTCTGGGACTCACAAGGTAGGCAGGCCGGAGCGAGACAATCCGATCGTTTGCGTAGCGCAGGCATCCAGCAAGCGTGAGTAACAGCCTGCGCTCGCGAGCCGTGCCGGCGCGCGTGTTTGGGATAGGCTTGCGACATGATGACCGCCGAGCAAGCGGAGCGCGAGGCAGAGCGGCGCTTCCCCGAGTACCGAGCAGAGGCAATGTCCACGTGCGGCGTGTATCGAATTGCGCTCGCTCCACGCGCTCCCGAGTTCGCTGCTAGCTACGACCCGATCGACCCCCGCCTGTACAGCGAAGGCAGCTCCTACGAGGGCGCGCTCGCCGCGGCGGCTCCCCCCGACCCCGCCGCGCTCCAGCGCAAGCCCCCTGCCCCCACAACGGGCTAGTTGCCAATCTCTCGCGGCAACGCTTTCTTGGTCTCGGCTTGTTCACGCAGCGCTTCGGCGATCTCTTTTACTCGCTCTGCGAGCTCGGCGGCAGATCCCAGGGCGCTGTCCTCGAGTGCTTCATCTTGATAGCTCATTGGCTCCCATTCATGCAGCTGTTTGTCCCGAGCGGGTGACCGCCGCGTGACATTTGCTGCTATCGTTAAGGGCGTCATGCTCGAGGCCCCGATCTTCAAGTGCTCGGTGTGTGGTGCCCCGGCTAAGGCCGGCGACTTCAGTTGCCGGTTCTGCGGTGCAGGCATCGCCACGCTGTGCTGCAGCCGTTGTTTTCACCTAAATATGGCGCATGCCCAGCATTGCTCGGGTTGCGGCACGGAACTCGGCCTTATCGTTGAATCCGAGCTGGATGGCGCGCAATGCTCGGACTGCCAGCAGCCTTTAGAGGCGATCAAAGAGCCCTCCGGGACACTGCTCAGTTGCCGGCATTGCGGCGGTCAATTCGTGGAACACGCGCTATTCCGTCATTTGATCGAGCATGCGGAGACCGTCGGCGAGGCCATTCCAAACGCGCCGTATAAGCGCCCGCCTCCACGCGCTGCTCTGGAGCGAGTGCACTACCGACCCTGTTCGGTGTGCGGCCAAATGATGAACCGCAAGAACTTCGGCGGCGCCAGCGGCGTGATTGTGGATGTCTGTGCCAAGCACGGCACATGGTTCGACCCAGGTGAGCTGCCGCAAGTTTTGGAATTTGTGCAAAGCGGGGGCCTGGTGAGGGAGCGCGCCCGTGAGCGCGAGCGTGAACGGCTGGCTCGCGCGCACGACCGGGAGCTCTTGCATGGCGGGGGCCCGGAATCAGCCGCAGCCCCGTTGGCCTTCGATTCACTGGCCACGTCCGGAGATCACTCGAGTTTCGCGGCTGATCTACTGAGCTTCGTGCTGGAAGTGCTGACCGGCCACGGTCATGGCGGCAAACGCTGAGCGCTCCGAGCTCAACCAAGCCCGGCCAAAATCTCCTGCAAGGACAAATCCGCGACGCATGTCACGCCGTCGGAGGCGCCATAGTAAATGCGCACCAGATCCCCCTCGCTATGCAGCCCGCAAGTGAAGGTAACGTTGGCAAAAAAGCCCTTGAGCTCGTAGGGCGCTTCTGGGAACAAAATCGGCTCGCGTGAACGCCCGAGCACGTGACCTGGATCTTCGCCGTCGAGCAGCAGCGCCCCCAGTGAGTAAGTGAGCGGCGAAGCGGTGACGCCATGATAGATCGCAAGCCACGCCGGGCGACCGCGCACTTGCACCCGGAATGGCACAGCGCCCCCGCCGATCTTCAAGTCATCCCACATGCCGGGGCGCGCCGACGCGACCAGCCGATGCTCACCCCACGCGCGCAAATCCGGGGACGAGGCGAGCCAGATCGCCGGCCGCCCAATATCTTCCGGCATCGGCCGGTGTAAGGCCCAATAACGGCCCCTTATACGTTCAGGAAAAATCGTTACGTCGCGATTCGGTGGCGAAAAGATGATGCCGTGCCGCTCGAAGCTCTGCAGATCACGGCTCGAGGCCAACGCTGTCGTGATGCCCGCCGAAGACACGGCCGTGTAGTTCATCCAATACGTATCGTCGATCCGCGTGATGCGCGGGTCTTCGACCCCAAATGCCTCCAGCGCGTCTGCGGCCTCATAGATGGGGGCCGCCTCGACCTCGAAGTGCAGGCCGTCCTTCGAGCGCGCGCGCCGAAAATGCGAGATGGACGTCAGGAACGTGTCCCTGCCGACGACAATCAACCGAGCGTCACTGGTGTCCACGCCGGGCATTGCGCGCGGCCAGGTGCGCACCACAATGCTGCGCGTGGTCGGATCGAAGATGGGCGCCGCGACATGCCCTTCAGGCACTGCTAGGGGCGCCTCCGCGACGCGCAAGAACAACACGGTTTCGTCCCCAACGCGCGTCACTGCCGGGTTGAACACGCCCACGACCTCGAAGTCCGCGCGCGAAGGCGCGAGCTGGCTCGGGATCAAGATCGGATTGCCCGCGAATCGTCGTACGGTCTGCTTGGAGCCCACGCGGCACCTCCGTCTCGAAGCATCCGCGCGCGAGGCCGCTCAAGCCAGCAACATTTGAGCCACAGGCCTGCGCTGAGCGCAGCCTACCGTGCAAGCAGCGGGAAATTCGCCCGCTTTCTCCCGCCACTGTGGCGCATCTCGCCACGGCGCCGAGCTCGCAATAGGGTGGCCCCTTGGAAGCCGTCGCACCCGATTCGTCCGCCACAGAAAGTCGCTCCTCACGCCCGAGCGGTTCCGCGGCGCCGCCCGTCGCGCTGACGCTGGCTTTATTTGTGATCTCGGGGGCCACTGGCCTGGTCGATCAACTCTGTTTCGCGAAATACCTGAGTTACATCGTCGGTTCGACCGCGTACGCAGTGAGCGCGGTCTTGGCGGCGTTCATGACCGGTTTGGCGGTCGGGGCACACTTCGGCGGCAAAGCTTCCTCGCGCGTCACGCGCCCGCTCCGCGCGTACGGTTTGCTCGAGCTAGTGGTGGCCGTTGCCGTCGCAGCGACGCCGCTCGCGTTTCACGTGCTGACGCCGTTATACACGCACCTCGCGCGCAGCATGCCGAGTTCGCTGCTCGCGCTGAGTGGCATCCGCTGGCTCACCGCGCTTGGCTTGGTGGTCGTGCCAACGATGGCCATGGGTGCCACTTTGCCGCTCTTATCGCGCATTTTTGACACCGGGGAAGCGTCCGCCGAGGCCTGCGTCCTGCGTGAACGCCGGCTCGGCGGATTGTACGCGATCAATACTCTCGGCGGCGCGTTCGGCGCGCTTGCTGCAGCTTATCTGATCTTGCCCGCGCTTGGCGTAGACGGCACGGTGTTCGCTTCCGCAGCAGGCAGCGCGCTCATCGGTGTGCTCGCCTTGCTGTGCGGCAGCAAGCTTATCGTCACTCCTCACGCCGAGCTCGAAGCAGGTGCGGGGGCGAGGGAGTCCAACGCGCACGAGGCTCGCCCGTTGTTTCTGCTCGCGTTCACTTCGGGCTGCTTGGTATTCGCGGCCGAGGTGGTGTTCACGCATCTGCTGGCGTTGATCATCGGCAACAGCGCCTACGCCTTCGGCCTTATCTTGGCAGCTTTTTTGAGCTGCTTGTTCTTGGGGGCCTCGCGCGCGTCTTGGGCACAGCGGCGTTTCGGCGAGGCCTCGCTGCCCTTGGGCTTAGTGCTCAGCGGTCTGGGCCTCGCGGTCAGTTTGCCGCTTTGGGACAAGCTGCCGTATTTCTTCGATAACACGGGTGAAGTGCTGACCTCCTTCAGCGCGCGTGAAGCGGTGCGTGGCGTGGCGGCATTCCTGATGCTGCTCGTGCCTACGACATTGATGGGCCTCACCTTCCCGCTCCTGCTCCAACGCGCGGCCGGCTACGCGCACGTCGGGCGCTGGGTCGGGCGCTTGACCGCCGTAAATACCTTGGGGGCAGTGCTCGGCTCGCTGCTCACCGGCTACATGTTCTTGCCCTGGTTGGGCTCGCAGCGCACGCTGCTCGCGATTGCGCTGTGCTTCGCCCTGGCCGGCGTGCTCGTCGTTGGTTGGGCCGGCGCGCGCGCGCGGCGCTGGTCCTTTGCAGCCGGCGGCGCGACGCTCGTGTGCGCCGTCCTCATGCCAAAGTGGGATCCGGGCATGCTCACCAGCGGCAACAACGTGTACTTCGACGGCTACCACGCACCTGGCCAAATCTTGATGATGCGGGAAGACGTGCACGGCGGCGTGACCAGCGTGACGGAGACCGACGGCGTACGCACACTGTACACGAACGGCAAATTCCAAGGCAATACGGGCTGGGAAATGAACGCGCAGCGCTTCTTCGCCCACTACCCCTCCTTGTTCGTCAAAGACTACAAGGACCTGCTCGTGATCGGCTTGGGCACGGGAACCACGCTCGGCACCTTGGCCGGCTATCCCTGGCAAAAGATCGACGTCGCCGAGATTTCCCCCTCGATTTTGTATGCGGCGCGGACCTACTTCGAGCCCGCGAATCTGGGCGCGATCGACGACTCGCGCGTCGCAATCCATCATGCGGACGGGCGCAACTTCATCCTCGTACAGGAGCAAAAGTACGACCTCATCAGCATGGAGCTAACGAGCATCTGGTTTGCCGGAGCGGCCAGCTTGTACAGCCGTGAATTCTACGCCTTGGTCCATCAGCGGCTGAAGCCTGGCGCCGTGTTCCAGCAGTGGGTGCAGCTGCATCATGTTCGTCCCCATGATTTCGCGACCATCCTCAACACGCTGCGCCAAGAATTCACACACGTGACGCTGTTCTATGGCGGCGGTCAGGGCATCTTGGTGGCCTCCGACGCGCCCCTCGTCACCTCGCGCGCTCGCATCGAGGCGCTCGAGCAAACGCCGCGCGTCGCGGCGACCATTCCGCTGCAACGGCCCCTGCTCAGTCTCCTGAACGACGTGCTCGTCAGCGACGCCGGGCTGGATCGCTTCCTAGCTGATCGCGCGGCGGAGGCCGGTGAGTCGGTGGCCGATATGGTCTCGACCGACGGGAACCTGTACCTCGAATATGCTACCCCCCACGGCAATACCCTGCCTTGGCTGACCCGCGAAGCGCTGGTGAGCGACCTGCGACGGTATCAGGACGCTACCGCGGTCAACGCGATGCTCGGCCCCTGACACGCCCAGCTTCGTGAGACGCCCGGCTTCGTGAGACGCCCACGGTGACGCCCGCCGGCCCACGTGATACCTCGCTAAGGAATGAGAGCTGTCTGCGGTGGCCTGCTGTTCGTGACCTTGGGCTGCGCTTCAACCGTCACCCGCCTCGACGGCGAATTTCCGACCCCGGTCGGGCCGGCCAAAGGCACCTGCGAGCAAGCCGACTGGCTCGTGGTCGCTCCCACGCGCGTGCAATTCGTCGAACCGTCCGGTCTGCGAGCGGCGCCGCGCGACGACGGCGTAGCGTTGTATAAGGTGGGTGCCCGCCACCCCGAGCCTATCCCGCCGCTTGCCCCGCATATGGAAACGCAGTTGCCCGGCATCGACGAGCACGTCGACAAGGTTCACTCCTACGACACCAGGAGCTGGGCGGCAGCGGGCCTGGGCGCCGCTGGCCTAATAGCGATCAGTGTCGGCACAGCGCTCTTCGTGTCTTCGTTCAAGACCAACGCGCAGTCCCAACAGCAAATTGACGGCACCGAGGCCGGTGTCGGCGCGGGTCTCATGTTGGGCGGCTTCGGCCTCGGGATCGCCGGCCTGGCACTGAATCCGGGGCAGGTGGAACGCTCGCGCGCCGAAGCCGCGCGCTACGTGTTCCTCCCGCCCAAAGACACGCGCGAGAACGTCGTGACCTGGACCCAGAGCTACAATCAGGCCGTGCGCACGCGATGCGAGCGGGCGCCTTCACCCTGAACGCGGCGGCTGCGCACCACGCTGTGTTCTTCCGCGTCCAGGGTAGACGCAGACGCTGATTCGAGCGTCGCCGAACGCCGAGGCGTCCCGGTGTGCAAAGTGGCGCGCTCCAAGATGGCTTCGCACAGCTCGGGGAAACCGAAGCCGGCAGCACCCGCAATCTTGGGCAGCAAGCTCGTCTCAGTCATGCCCGGCAGAGTGTTCACCTCCAGCACGTATTCGTTCTGGCCTTCGGTCACGAGCAAATCAACGCGCACCGCGCCGCTCGTATCCAACGCCTGGGCCGCACGCTCGGCAAGGTTCAGCACACCGCGGTAACGCGCCGCAGGCAAACGCGCGGGCATGAAATAATCGGTCATCCCGGGCGTGTACTTGGCGTTGAAATCGTACAAACCCGAGCGTGGCGCGATCTCGATCGCTCCCAGCACACGGCCATCCAAAATGCCGACGGCCACCTCTTTGGCTTCAATGAATCGTTCGACCAGCACACTCGAGTCGTATTGCAGCGCACAGCCGATGGCCTGCGCGAGCTCGTGCAGATTCGCGGCCTTGCCCACGCCCAGGCTCGAGCCTTCTCGGCGCGGCTTCACGATCACCGGAAAACCAAAGGAGCCGTGCGCCTCTTCCAAATCCGCCGCAGATTGCTCGGCGTTGAACACGTAGTACGGCGGCGTCGGCACGTTGTGCAGACGGAACAGCTCTTTGGCCTTCAGCTTGTCCATCGCCAGCGCGCTGGAAAGCACGTTGGAGCCCGTATACGGCACACCCAGCAGCTCCAACACCCCTTGTACGCAGCCATCCTCGCCGAGCCGACCGTGCAGCGCCAAGAAAGCGACCTCCAGATCCGCGTCAGCCAATTCTTTCAGTGCCTCGGCACCAGCGCTCAGCAGAACGGGCGTGACGTCGTAGCCCAGCCCGGAAAGAGCAGCCGCCACGGCCTGCCCCGAGCGGATGGAGATCTCGCGTTCAGCGGACGTTCCGCCCATAACGACACCGACTCGCGTGGCCTTCATTGCTGCGTCTCCTTCGGGCATGTTTGCCATTCGGGCTATCGGTACCCAAAACGCACGAGCGGGGCCAAGAATTCGGTTGGGAATGCGCTCGGAGGACGGACCGCGACGCCGAAGGCTGGGCCGGCCGCGACGGCCCGCGCCCGTGCTTCTTGTAGAAAGAGTGGGCGCTCTCAGACCAGCAACGCAGCCCAAAGGCGCGCCAAGTTGGAATCA
>JBDTYJ010000237.1:0-9385 GCA_040005755.1 Pseudomonadota bacterium | reverse complement strand
GTTTTTCATCTCGTGTCCGCAAAGTAGTCGAAAATGTCGTGATTCCTAGAGTCATCGTCGACAAAAGGATCGCCCCGCGAAGAGCCGCCCGCGCGGCGCTGTGAACCAGGGAATTTGCAAGGAGTTTCCTGTTCAGGGCAGGTGTTGTGAATTAGACTTAGCGTTGATGGCCCATGCCTCGGTTGTCGCTGGCTCGATGCTCGGGCCGTACTTATTGGGCGACCGGCTCGGGCTCGGGGGCATGGCCGAGGTATACATCGCGCACCGCGCGGGGCCACGAGGCTTCGCCAAGCGCTTTGCCGTGAAGCGCATCCTGCCCGAGCTTGCGATGGACGCCCGTTTCGTGGCCATGTTTTGCGATGAGGCGCGCATTTGTGCCGCGCTTTGCCACCCAAACATCGTTCAAGTCGTCGATTTCGGCGAGGCTCAGGGCCAGCTGTTCATGGCGATGGAGTTCGTGGACGGCGTGTCACTCGCGCGCCTGTTGCGGACCGTGTCCGCCCGCCGCGAGAGTTTTCCGCGAGGCATCGCGCTGCACATTGCCCACGAGGTCTTGCGCGGCCTCGCTTTTGCGCACGAGGCGCAGGACGAGCATGGTCGTCCATTGGGCATCGTTCATCGTGACGTATCGCCAGGCAACGTCCTGATCGGTCGCGCCGGCGAGATTAAGCTCGGCGACTTCGGCATCGTGCGCAGTGAGTTCGTGGATCGCCGAACTTACCCCGGTGAGCTCAAAGGTAAGGTTGGCTACATGTCACCCGAACAGGTGATGGGCACCGAGGTCGACCCGCGCAGCGACCTGTTCACCGTAGGCATCATCCTGGCGGAAATGCTGCTCGCTCGCCCACTCTTCTCGGGGCAGAACGAGTTCGAAATCTTGACCAACATTTATGAAGCGAACCTCACGGTGTTGGATCGCTGCGTGGAGGAACTGCCGGGACCCTTGCTGCAAACGCTGCGCAAAGCACTCGCGCGCGATCCGAGCCAGCGTTTTCAAAACGCCACAGAGTTCGGCGGCGCCTTGCGCGACGTTGCTCGTGAGTTGGGTGTCCCGACGGGCGATGGCGAAATCGTCCCTTGGCTGTCCGGGCTCGGGATCTTGTCTTCGCGTAGTGGTACTCATCAGAAGGTGCTGCAGGGGCAGGCCGAACTGTCCGCGAGTTCCGCGGCCGATGTCGTTCCGAATCCCAGCACGCAAGCTTCGTTGGCCGTGCCCGCTTTGCCGGCATCCGCGGCGCAGTCTGGGGAACGCCTCGCGCAACAGCCGCCCGCGCCCGCACGGGCACCCCGTTTTGGAGAGCCCCTGACGCGCAGCGCGTCTTGGCGGAGCGCCCTGGACCGCATGACCTTGCCCGCTGTCTTGCACGCGGTCGCGGCGCGTGCCGAGACCGGCGTCCTGGTTGCGCGCAGCGAGCGCCGCGAAAAGCACTTCTACTTCGTTGAAGGTGAGCTGCGAGCCGCGCGCTCGACGGAGCACAGTGAGCTGCTCGGCGCGCGTTTGCTGCGCGCCGACCGCATCACCGAACAAGATCTGAACGACGCGCTGAGCGCCTGCAAAGGCAGCGGGCACTCGCTCGGTGAGGAACTCGTGGCTCGCGGCATCGTGCGTTCCAGCTCGCTCTTGCGGGAACTCATCGAACAGGTCGAGGCCCGTTTCATTGAGCTGTTCGGTTGGCACAACGGCACCCTTTGGTTCGTCCCGGGCGTGCGCGAATTACAGCTCGAGGTCAAAGCGCCTTCCATGCTGCCCGCGCTCGTCACGCATGCGATTCGTGAAGCCTATTCGGACGACGAGCTAGCGCTTTGGTTTGCGCGCGCGGGTAAGTTGCCGGTCGCTCGCGGCCCGGCCCGGCGGGTCGACCCCTCGAAGCTCGGGCTGTCCTTGGCAGAGCGCCGGGCGCTCGAGCGCTCCGTCCAAGCGACTTCAATCGAACGCTTGGTCCGTGAGCTTTCAGCAGAACGTTTGGCAACCCCGCGCGAAACTTTGTTCGGGCTGTTCGTCGGCGTCAGCATCGGCATCATTGCCGTGCCGGGTTGGCGCTAAAGGTCATCCAGCCCGTCGCGCAGCGACTCAGCGTCGGGTGGACGGTGGGGCAGAGGACAGCGCGCCCGGCGGCGGCGGTGGGTGCAGCGTGCGCACCGAATTGGGAGGCACGGATTCCGGCCCGTCGTCTTCCAGAAGATCCTTCAGTGTCTTTAGCTCGACGGGCTTGAACAGCGTCGCGCACGCGGAGTTCCGCAGGTATTCGGCTTCGACGCGACCCAGGGCTCCCCCGGTTACGAACACAAAGCGGGCGCCGAGCTCGGGCCGGCGCGCTGCCACGCGCGCGTGTAACGTATCACCGTTCCTGCCGGGTAGGAAAACGTCGCACAAAACGAGGTCCGGCAGATACGTCGGATCGAGGAGTTGAACTTCGGCTTCCGAGGCGGAGCCAGCGGTGCGCACTACGTGCGGCTTGAGGGCGCGGCGCATCGTGCGGGCGAACACCGGGTCATCGTCAACGACGAAGACTTGGCGCGGGCGGGCTTCCGCGATGCGTTGCTTTGCGACACGAACCGGGATCAGGGGAATTAGCCCGCTATCGTCTTGAACGCGGGTGAGCAGTACTCGGAAGGAGGCTCCGCCGCCGACGCGGTCATGCACCTCGATGTGGCCGCCGTGTGAGGTGACCACGTCACTGCAGATCTTGAGCCCGAGACCGGTGCCCTGGCCGCGTTGCTTGGTCGTGTAGAACGGCCGAAAAATGTGCTGAATGGCTGCGGGCGGAATACCGGGCCCGTTGTCTTCGACCACGAGCGCCAACTGCTCGCCTCGCGCCAAGACGCGCACCCAGACCTCCGGGTGTGAGGCGCCTTCGCAGGCGTCCGCTGCGTTGAAGACCAAATTCAGCACGACTTGCCCCAAGCTGTCGCGCCGACCCACGGTATAGATCGGGCCCTCCATTTGTTGGGTCAGCGTGATGCCACGACGTTCCAGATGCGGCAGTGCGACTGCCAGCGAATCACGAACGACAGTCACCAGATCCACGCACTCGGGTGAGGTGTCTCGGCGCGACACGAGCGAGAGTTGCTCCACGGTGTCGCGAATGCGTGCAACCGCCGTCTGAATGTCCGACGAGACCTCAGATAGCTCGCGAATTGCGCCGACGAGGTCGGGGTCAGTGTCGCCGCTGAGCGCGGTCACTTGTTCGACGAGCCGGCCGAGCTCCTCTTGCTGCAGGATCATAGCGCCAGCGGGTCCGCGGAGCTCATGCGCCACGCTGGCCGTGAGCAGACCGAGGCTCGCCATGCGACTCGCTTCAGCGAGCTCGTCGTTGCTTGGTAACGGCGTTTCTCGGTTGTGCTCTCTTTCGAGCGCGAGGGCGACCATGTTGGCGACGGTGGTGACGAAATGCTGCGCCTCTTCGTCCACCCGCGTCGCGTCGTCGAACAAGAGCACGAACACGCCCCGCGCGACTCGACAATGCAGCACAGGAATAGCGAGCGCCGCGCGCGCCCCGAGCGCCAAAATTTCCCCGGCGTCGTCGATGCCTTCACGATCGCGGCGGAAGTCGCTCAGCAGCACCAAACGGCGGGTGCTGAGCGCGCGCTGCGCGATCGTACTGAGCGCTCGGCGCAGCACGACCAGCTCTGGGCCGCCACGATCCCCGAGCCGGCGCTCTGCGATCGACTCGAGCCCCCCGTTGAGAGCAAAGGCCGCCGCCGCCCGAGCTTTCGTGCTCTCGAGCAACGCATCCAAGGAATCGGCAAGTAGGCTCCCCGGGTCCCCGGCTAGGCGACTCGATAGGCTGTAGAGAGCGTCCAAACGCTGCAGACGCAGTAGCGGATTCATGATGGTAAGCGTGCGAGCCGTTGCGGTGTGTCCCCCCAGGGAAAGTCAGCCTTCTCAAGATAGGGTGTTTTCCACACGAAAGCCAAGCCCGCCCGGAGATCCATAGGGAATTGTCGAAAAATTGCCCAGGCGGCGGCGCCAACGGCGCTCTCCTCTGACCGTGGCCGCGTGGGTGCCAATGGTCGCGTGCGCCTTCACGAGCGCTTAGGCATCGACGGACGGCACGGCGTAACGCAGCACCGGATAAGGCCCGAAATCATTGATGATTTCGAAGCCACACTCCAGAAAGACCGCGCTCGGGCCGGTCCACAGCTCGGGGGCGCCCGCATCATCGGAACGGCGGGGGAACGCCTCGATTGCCCGCGCGCCAGCTTGCTGCGCCAGCACCAGCCCGTGGCGGACGAGGGCGCGCGCGACCCCTTGGCGCCGAAATTCATCGTCGACCAACACGCAGCCGACGGTGAGGACCCCGTCACGGGGCCCGCTGAAGCAGGGGAGCCCCTTGTACAAACGTTGCTCGTATAGCTTCGGGATGCTCGTCGCGAGGCACAGCTTCAGCCAGCCCACGGCTTGCTCGCCGCGCAGGGCGACGACGCCCTTTAGCCCAGGCCGCGCGAGGTGTTCGAGAAACGCCGCGCGGTTCAGCTCCGGTGCGTGAAACAGGCGATCGAGCCAAGCGTTCTTGTCGCCGGTGAAATGCCAGTACTGGCAGTGGCACGGGGTCGCGGTCCGCTCGAACAGTGAAACCAGCGCGTCGCCATGCCTCGGATCCGCCGCCTCGAGCAGGAGGCCTGGCGGGGTCGCCGGTGAGAGCGAACCGTCGGGGCGGAGGCGTGGCGTTGCGCTCACCACGCTCACACGGGTGGCCGCGCAGGACCGTTGGGAGCAGTTCGCCTTTCGACCTCAGCCGCCAAAGTGAACAAGCGTTCCTCTTCGAACGCGGGCGCGAGCAGCTGCAAGCCGACCGGAAGCGATGGTCGAGTCCCGCTCGCCGCAAGCATGCCGCACGGCACGCTGAGACCCGCGATGCCCGCGAGGCTAGCTGGGAGCGTGTAGATGTCAGCTAGGTACATCGCCAACGGATCGTCGGATTTTTCACCGAATTTGAAGGCCGGGCTCGGGCTCGTGGGCGCGGCGATGGCGTCCACAGTTTCGAACGCGCGATCGAAATCCTGCTTGATCAGGGTGCGCGTCTTTTGCGCTTTGCGATAGTACGCATCGTAGTACCCCGAGCTCAGCACATACGTGCCGAGTAAGATGCGGCGCTTTACCTCCGGGCCGAAGCCGGCGTTACGCGTCTTGCCGTACATGGTCTGCAAGTCGCTGCGTGCGGGCTCGATGCGCAGGCCGAAACGGACGCCATCGAAGCGGGCCAAGTTGCTCGAAGCCTCAGCCGTAGCGACGATGTAATAGGTCGCAATGCCATGCCGCGTGTGGGGGAGCTTGACCGGGTGCACGCTGCAACCCGCGCGTTCCAGCTCCTTGATCGCGGCGTGCACGCTGGCGGCTACGCCGGCATCCAGCCCTTCACCGAAGTATTCCTCGGGAATGCCGATGCGGAGCCCCTTGACGGGTTTGGAGCACGCAGCCTCGTACGCGCCCACCGGTACGTTCACGCAGGTGGAGTCACGGTCATCTGCTCCCGAGATTACCTCCAGCAAGCGCGCTGCACTGCGCGCGTCCCGCGCGAACGGGCCCACCTGATCCAGGCTGGACGCGAAGGCGACCAGGCCGTAACGCGACACCCGGCCGTAGCTCGGCTTCACTCCGACGATGCCGCACAATGCGGCGGGCTGGCGAATGGAACCCCCCGTGTCGCTTCCGAGTGACCCGGCGGCCATGCCCGCGGAAACCGCCACCGCACTGCCGCCGCTGGAGCCACCGGCGGTACGCGTTGGATCCCACGGATTGCGCATGGGGCCGAACGCGCTGTTCTCGCCAGAGGAGCCCATCGCGAATTCGTCCATGTTGGTCTTGCCGACCATCACCGCGCCGGCCGCGCGGAGGCGGGCAACGACCGTGGCATCGTACGGCGGTCGCCAGCCCATTTCGGCGCCAGAGCCGCCGGTGCCCTCCGCGTTGCGCCGTGTCAGAAGCTTCGAGGCGCAAGTGGTGGGCGCGTCCGCGGTGCACAAAGCGTCCTTGATTGCGATCGGCACGCCGCTCAGTGGACCGAGCGCTGCGCCACGCGCGCGCTTCTGATCCACAGCGGCGGCGGCGGCGAGCGCCGCATCACGGGCCACGTGCAGGAAGGCGTGCAGGCCGCTCTGGGCCTCCATCCTCCCGAGCGCAAGCTCCGTCAGGGCGACTGCGGTGACGTCGCCGCGGGCGACCTGCGCGGCTTGCTCGGGGATCGGCAAATCGAGAATGTCAGTCATTCTTCGACGAACGCCGGAACGGCGAACCCTCCGCCGGCTGAGCGCGGCGCTTCGCGCAGCGCGATTTCATTGCTCAAGCTCGGCTCGACGACATCTTTTCGAAAGGGCGCGCCGGAAGCGGCAACTTGGGTCGTTTCTGTCACGGAATCGGTGTCCAATTCGGCGAGAGAGTTCACGTATTCCAGGATATTGCCGAGGTCCTTCTGCATGCGATCGATCTCGCTGTCTTCGAGCTCGAGTCGCGCCAGTTTGGCGACGTGTAGAACGGTTTCACGAGTGATGGCCATGATGAGCGGCGCGCAGGCTAGCATCCCAGCTCGGCTTCTGCATTCGACCTGATGCCAGATCATCGTCTATCTTGGGGCGATGCTCGCGGCGAACGAGAACACGGCGCAATGCGGGTTCAGCTCGCGTTCGGCGCAGGGCGGAGGCTATCCACCACCGGGCGGTTACCGTCCGCCCGGGCCGGGCGGCTACGGTCCGCCGCCGGGCCCGGGGGGTTACGGTCCCCCAGGCAGCGGCGGCTGCGGCCCGCCTGCGGCTGGGGGTAACGGGCCGCCAAACCCTCCTGCCAAGCCCATCACCGGCTCGCCCGAAACCCTGGCAATGCATGCCATGACGATTGATCCGCGCACCGGCCTGCCCCGCGGAGAGAAGCCGCCCGCGAGCCTTGCCGCCGTGGTGGCCTTGGTGTGCGGGATCTTGATTTGCCTCGGGCCGTTCACGGGCATCCCGGCGATTATCGCCGGTTTGCTGGCGCGCAAGGCGGCGCGAGAGCAGCCGCACGCGGTGGGTGGAGGCGGCATGGCCGCGGCGGGCATCGCGCTAGGTTCCGTGAATCTAGTGCTCTCGCTGGTTCTGTTGATTTGGGTCGGGGTCGCCAACGCAGCGCGTATCGGTTCCCGCTGATGGCGCGCGCCTCTTAATCATCTGTTCAGGGCTAATTTTACCTGCGATCTATCTGGCAAGGCGCGCAACTCGCCCGTTGTACGCGCCGACTTCGCCTGGTGCCCAACGCTCCCAGGCCTTTGCGAGGCTCGACGCTTGAACCCCCGCCCGATATGCTGCACAGGGCAGGGGCTCCGCCGGGTGTGCGAAGCCGAGGCAGCAACGTGACTGAGTTTCGCGAATTCCAAGACGGCGAACTGATTGCAGGCACTCGTTATCGGGTGCTCCGCCTGATCGGCGTGGGCGGTATGGGCTCGGTCTATGAAGTCGAGCACGTAGAGCTCGGCAAACGCTTCGTGCTCAAGGCCCTTTTGCGTGAGCTCGCCCGGCGGGAAGATCTCGCGCAGCGCTTGCGCAATGAGTGGCGCGCCCTTGCCCGGCTCCAGCACGCCAATATAGTCAACGTGACTGATGCGGGCACGTCCGGGGGCGGCGTTCCGTTCTACGTGATGGAGCGCTTGGACGGCGATACCTTGGCCGCGCATTTGAAGCAAAAGCGCAGGCTCCACGTCTTGGAAGCCGTCAGCGTGGTGACCTCGGTGCTGGAGGCGCTGAGCGCGGCGCACGACATCGGGATCATTCATCGCGACGTCAAACCGGCCAATATCTTCCTGGTCAATGGCGGCGGCGTGAAGCTCCTCGACTTCGGCATCGCAAAAATTGCCGACGCCACGAGCGTGGTCACGGCACGTGGCTTGGCCGTGGGTACGCCTCGCTACATGTCGCCAGAGCAAGCCCGCGGCGAGCGCGTGGACGGGCGCTCGGACTTGTATGCGTCGGGGTTGATCCTATTCGAGATGATCGCCGGCGTGGGGCCGTTCGATGACGCGCGGGATGCGAACGAGCTGCTGCTCGCGCATCTCGCGCGGGAGGCCCCGCCGTTGTCGTCCTTGGTGATGGGGGTTTCGCCGGAGCTCGAGCAGATCATGGCCAGCATGCTGGCCAAGGATTGTCGCGCGCGACCGGTACACGCTCGAGTGGTAGCGCAGCAGCTGCGTGACTTTTGCGGGCGCTACCAGCAGGCACCGGCCACTGATGTGCCCACGGTGCAGGCCCGCTACGGCGCGCCCACCGTCGCACGCCCGCTGGGGAATTCCGGCCTAACGCACGAGCAAACGACGCGCCCGGAGGGCATCGTTGCGAGCCCGCAGGAAGCCCAGACTGGCGCGTCGGATGCCGCGCTCACCCTCCCGCTCCAGACGGACTCGCAAACGTCGCAGGTAACGATCACCGTTAGCAGCGGTGAGCCCGTTACGATCGCCGATGCGCGGAATACCACGTACGTGTCGACGCCTTCTTTCGACGGCAGCACCACGCTCGAGATGTCCGCGGTACCGCGGGCGGCGATCTCGCGGTCCTTCCCTACGCCCAGCCCGCAGTCCACGCAGCGCCTGCTCCCTATCGAGCGCGTGGACCCTACGGAAATGTTGGGTGACGTGACGCCCGCCGTTCCTGCTGACGCTGTGGAAACGCGCACCCGCGTTCCGGTTGCAGAAGGTGCCCGTCCGGGCAGTCTCACCCCCCCGCCAGTCGTCGATACAGGCAGGGCAGACGCGCTGGGCGCCGTGAGTGAGGGCCGCATTGGTCGCTGGCTAGCGCTCGGTTCGGCCGCGATCACGGTTCTTGCCCTCGGCGGCCTTGCGCTCCGTCACGGCTCGCCCAAGGCCACGTCTGCCGCGCCTCCCGTCAGTGTTGCCACCGGAGTAGGGCTCGTGAGGACCGCCGCGCCCCTCGCGGCTTCCGCGTCGCGGGTAGCACCGGTATCGGCTGTCGCCGCAGCCACCCCGCTGCCGGCGGCGAGCGCGCAGGTAAGCGCCGCTCCCGGGGCAAATTCCGCAGTAATTCCGGAAGCTAAGCCACTTAGCGCGCGCGGCCCGGCAGTGCACTTCGTCAGGGGCGCGGCGCCGCTGGGCGTGTTTTTGAAGCCCGCTCCGAGTCGCATCGCGATTACGCCGGCCGCGCCTCGTCGCCCTGCGCTGACCATGCCCGGCTCGGGGCTGTGAAATAACGGCGTTTCCGGCCCTTGCGCGGCGGGCCGCTGTGCCGTAAGTTCCGCGCCCCTTGCCCCCCTGGGTGAGGTCTCTTTCTAACCCAAAACCACACGCCCCACACGCGACCAATCGAATCCGGTGCTCCTCCCTACTTGGTGGAGTTGATTCGAAGGCGGGGCGGAGGAAAAACCGAAAGGAGCAAGCGTCATGGCTGAATCAGTATCGGGTGTTAACTC
>JBDTYJ010000236.1:0-9413 GCA_040005755.1 Pseudomonadota bacterium | reverse complement strand
CAGACATCGCACTCATCGGCCTGGCCGTGATGGGTCAAAACCTGGTCATGAACATCAACGACCACGGCTTCACCGTGTCCGTGTACAACCGTACCGGCAGCGTCACCGATGAGTTCTTGGCCGGTCCCGCAAAGGGCTCCAAAGTCGTGGGCTGCAAGACCGTGAAGGAGCTGGTCAGCACGCTCAAGTCGCCACGCCGCGTGTTCATCCTGGTCAAAGCCGGCGCCGCGGTGGATGCCGTGATCAATGAGCTTACGCCCTTGATGAGCAAGGGTGACATCATCATCGACGGCGGGAACTCACACTTCCCCGACAGCCAACGCCGCTTCGACCAATTGAAGGAAAAGGGTATCCGCTTCATTGGCAGTGGCGTGTCCGGCGGTGAAGAAGGCGCGCGCCGCGGTCCGTCGATCATGCCGGGAGGGGATCCCGAAGCCTGGCCGTACGTCAAAGAGATCCTGCAAAGCGTGTCCGCCAAGGTTGACGGCGAGCCGTGCTGCGACTGGGTCGGTGAAGGCGGCGCCGGGCACTACGTGAAAATGGTGCACAACGGCATCGAATACGGCGACATGCAAATGATCGCCGAAGCCTACGACCTCCTGAAGAGCGGGCTCGGCTTGTCGGCAGACGAGCTGAAGACCGTGTTCGAGGACTGGAACAAGGGCGTCCTAGACAGCTACCTGATCGAAATCACCGGGGAAATCTTCGGCGTGAAAGACGAAGACGGCAGTGCCCTGGTCGACAAAATCATGGATGCTGCCGGTCAAAAGGGCACCGGCAAATGGACCAGCAACTCCGCGCTCGATTTGGGCATGCCTGTGACGCTGATCGGTGAGGCCGTGTTCGCGCGCGCTCTGTCTTCGCTCAAGGACGAGCGCGGTCGCGCTAGCAGCAAACTGAGTGGCCCCAAGCCCGCGTTCAGTGGCGACAAGAAGCAGTACATCAACGACGTGATGCTCGCGCTGTACGCCTCAAAAGTCGTCAGCTACGCCCAAGGCTACATGCTGCTCCGTGAAGCCAGCCGTGAATACAAGTGGAAGCTCAATTTCGGCTCTATCGCGCTGATGTGGCGCGGCGGTTGCATCATCCGCAGCCGCTTCTTGGGCGACATCAAGAAGGCCTTCGACAAGAACCCCGAGCTCGAAAACCTCTTGGTGGATGAGTTCTTCGTCAAGGTGATGGCGGAAAGCCAGAACGGCTGGCGCAAAACCATCGCCAACGCTGCATTGCAGGGCATCCCGACGCCCGCTATGAGCTCAGCCCTCGCGTTCTACGACGGTTACCGGCGCGATCGCTTACCGGCCAACTTGGTGCAAGCACAACGCGACTACTTTGGCGCGCACACCTACGAGCGCACCGACAAGAAGCGCGGTGAGTTCTTCCACACCAACTGGACCGGCCGCGGCGGCAACGTCAGCTCACGCACCTACAACGCGTGAGTCTTCGCTCCTAAAAAAGGCCGATTTTCTCCGGAAAGTCGGCCTTTTTTTCGTTTGTTCTCGACCGGCCCGAGCCTGCGCGGGCGGCGCCTAAGAGGGCGAAAATCAACGTGGGAACTCAAACCCGAATTTCCATTTTTTTTGGTTAGCGGGCGCGGCGCTCACACAGCGTCGCGTAGCTCAGGTCTCGGTTGGCTCAAGCTCCAGCAGCGCCCAGTCTTCTTCTTGTGCGCTCTGCTGGACACGAAAAGTGGGCGCGAACGCCGCGCTCATTTCGCTCGCGCGGTCAGTCAGAAACCCCGTCAAGAGAAGACGCTGCGCGCCACGCGCTCGCCGAACCAGGTCAGGGGCCACCGCAAGCTGCGTCGGCGCCTCCAAGTTCGCCACCACGACGTCGAAGCGCTCGTCCGGGAGCTCGCTTGGGAGCGCGAACGTCGCGCGCGCTTCGAGACCGTTTAACGCCGCGTTGCGTTGCGCGGCTGCGATGGAAACGGGATCAACGTCCACTCCACAGGCGCGCGCGGCACCCGAGAGCAAGGCGACGAACGCGAGCACTCCCGTGCCCGACCCAAAATCCAAGACGCTCGCGCCCGGGTGCTCACGACACGCGCGCTCGAGCGCCACGGAAGCCAAGCGCGTGGTGGCGTGCGCACCGTCACCGAACGAAAGCTTCGGATCGAACAGAATGCGCTGCGCGCCCGCAGGGACCGCCGTTTGATCCGCCAGCGGCTGAATCACGATGCGCGGCGTCAGCGCAATTTGCCCCAAATGTTGGGTCCACGCGCTGTCCCAGTCCGAATGCTCGTCCACCTCCACGCTGAGGGCGATGCCGTTTACGCCGGGCAGCGCTTCACCGAGCAAACCACGCGCACGTTCGGCGATGCTCTCCGCGTCTGCCCGGTTAGCGGCATACACCACGAGCTTCTTCGAGTTCTCCAGCTCCTCAATCCCGCCCGCTCCCGCCTCGAATAACACCGCGCTCACGAGCTCCGCGTGCTTCCGCGGAGTGCGGACGACCAATTTAACGAGCGCCATCAGCCGAATGCTACGATGCGAGGCCGATGAACTCCACGTTGTTGATTCGCCCCTTCCAAGCCAGCGATCGCCAAGCGCTCGCAACATTGTGGAACCGGGCCCGTCTGCTCCACCGGTGCGAGGTCCGCTCGTTGCGCGCGCCGTTCGCGATGCCGCGTTCAGAAACTGAAAGCCATGCCGCCCGCGACGTGTTGGGTGCCCACCGACAGGCTCAAGCGCAGGCTGGCGGTCGAATCGCGCACGTAGACCTCACGGTGCGATAGCAGGCCGTACGCCAGCAGCGGCACGCCGACGAGCAACGAGACGCCTCCGAGGATCATGAAGACCTCGCCGCCGGAGCCGGGCGCCTGCTGTGTCGAGTTCGCTTCCAGGTTTGCGCGTTGCTCGAATCCAGTAAGGAGCATCAGCCCGCCCGTGGCGACTGCGGCCGCCCCACCGATTATGGGCCCGTACCGAGGCCTCTGTTCAAGATGAAACCCCGGCGGGGCTCCCGTCGTCTCGTCGACCGCGATGACGTCGCGTGCTTTCCGGTGGCCGCCGACCTCTTCGGCTCGCGCCGTCGCCGCGAAGAGCACGACCGCGGCGGCGGCACCGTAACCCAGAGTCCCCAAATTCATCCGCTTACACTACCATGCGACCTCTCTCGGCAACTGGTCGGCGCCGACTCGTCCGCAATCTTCGTTCTCGTTGGCAAATTTGATGAAGAGGAGGCGGATGACTCCCGGTTTCCTGGACGCGTCCGGGTGAACGTACAGCTGACAGCATGCTTCGCGTTCCGCAACCGCCCTCTCCGATGAGCCGGGCAGCGCGCTAAATTTGCTCGCTCCCAACCACGAGCTTAACGAGCGCCATCAGCGGAATGGTACGATGCGTCGCCGATGAACTCCACGTTGTTGATTCGCCCCTTCCAAGCCAGCGATCGCCAAGCGCTCGAAACATTGTGGGGCCGGGTGTTCCCAGACGACCCGCCGCGCAATGCGCCGGCACTGATGATCGACGCCAAACTCAAGGTCCACCCTGAGTTGCTCCTGGTGGGGCTACTGGAAGGCAAGCTAGTCGGCGCGGTCATCGCAGGCTACGACGGCGTTCGCGGCTGGCTGTATCACCTCGCGGTGGCTCCCGAGCAACGTCGGCAAGGGTTCGCGACCGAGCTCGTGCGTGCAGCGGAAGGCGCGTTGAGCAAGCTCGGCTGCTCCAAGGTAAACCTGCAAGTGCGCGCCACGAATGTCGCGGTCCTCGGTCTGTACAACGCTTTGGGCTACGAGGTTGAAGACCGGGTCAGCATGGGCCGCGTCCTCGACGAACACGATTCCGCGGGCACGACGCAGCCCCCTGATGCCGCAGAGCCGTCACCGCTGAAGTGAGCGCGAGGAGCCTGGACAGGCGGCCGCTACCCCGCTTGCTCGGGGGCAGCCCACAAAACGACTCGGCCCGCAGTGATTGCTCACCGCGGGCCGAACGTCGTTCTTCTCAACTAAGAAGGCCGCGGATGATCAGTCGCTGACCGCCGAGCTGACGGTGGAACCTGACGCCGTGGGGCTATCCACGCAGAACGTCTTCAGACCGTTGATAGCGGGGCACTGCGTCTCCTTCGTGCAATTGCCGGCTACGTCTTCGCAGAAGCCGCTGCCCGAAGAACAAACCATGTTGTTGAAGCTGCTGCCGCCGGCGAGGCCGCTGATATTGCCATGACCGCTCGGCGAGCAGTCGCGGTCGAATGCGCAGGGGAGCTTACAGGTACCCGCGTCGCACTTGTAATCGACGTTGTGCTTGGCAGTGGCGCATTCGGAGTCCGAGGAGCACGTGCCAACCGACATGCACACGTGGCTGGTGGTGTCGCAGGTGCTGCCAGCTGCGCACTCGATGTCACGAGAACACTTGCGGTAGCACTCGTGGCTGGGCGGGTAACAGGTGCACTCTCCGGCGGAACAAACGTCCGTCGAAGCCGCCGCGCGGTCGAACACCGGTTTCGTGGCGCACGAGGCGTCCGTCGTGCAGGCGACAGCGGCAGTCGGGCCCTGGCACTTCTTGGTGTCCGCGTTGCAGCTGAGCGCGGTCAGGGTGCGGATGCGCGAGTAGGTCGGGCAGCCCGTGGGAGTGTCGTTGGCAACTGCCACGACGCACGCCGGCTTGTACACGCAGGTGTTGTCCTTGCAATCCCAAGTCTTCGCCGAGCAGCCGGAGCAGTAAGTGGCTTGCTGGAAGCACAGCGTGGAGGCCGCGCCCGCTGCCGCGCAGTCAATAGCGCCCACGGTGATTGCGTCGTCGATGTCCTTGCAGGACTTGATGGTCGCCGTTTGAAGCAGCGTGGGCAGCTGGCAGCAATCGGTTGCGGCCTTACATTCACCGCCGCACACCTGGCCCGTCGCCTTGACGCCGTAGGTCGACAAGTCACAGACGCCGACGCCGGCGGTCGTGGTGCTAGGGATACACTTGAGCTCAGTACTGCAGTCGCCGTTGACGCGACAGGTTTCGCCGCGCTCACCGAGCTGGATGCCGGTGCCGGTGCTGGGGGCTCCGCCCTCGCCCATCGGGGTGGTGGTGGGCGGCGTGGTGCAGCGCTGGTTGAAGCAGCCGAGGCCCGCTTCACAATCGAGACGAGAAGAGCAGGACTCCCCCTCGCTACCGAGGCTGGGCACGGGCGGGGCACTGGGCTCGCCGCCTTCACCGCCGCCGGGGGTGGTCACGTGGCCGCTGGCATAACAGACATTCGCGAGGCAGCTCAGGCCGTCCGCGCAATCCGACGTGCGAACGCACGACTCGCCTGCTTTGCTCGACGTGGGCTTCGCGTCCTTGTCGCTGCAGCCGACGATGAGCGCAGCGCCCAAGCTCGCAGCACCGATCAAGGTGATAAATAGAGACCTTGCCATCTGTATCCTCCGATTGTTTTTTGTAAGACCCGTCGCCCCGTTACCGGAACGGCGAGTAAATCCCTCGAAAACCACGGATTGAGCCCTTCCGAGCTCAACCACTCACTTCGTCACAAGTTTGAATTCGATGCGACGGTTCTGCTGACGGCCCTTGTCCGTCTTGTTGTCCGCGATCGCATTGTCCGGGCCGGCGCCGTGCGTCTCGATACGGCTCGTGTCGACGCCCTTGCTAACCAGATATTCTTTGACCGAGTTTGCGCGCGCTTCGGACAAGTCCAGATTCGTTTGGCGCTCGCCTACGTCGTCCGTGTAACCGGTGATCAGGATGCGCAAATCCTTGTACTCAGTGAGTACTTTGACGGCTTCATCCAGCGTAGCATTCGAAGATTTGCGGATCGTGGCCTTGCCGAAGTCGAATTCGATGCCCTTGATCACACCAGCGAACTTGGCGACGGCCTTGGGCAACTCATCCGGGCAGCCATCGGAGTCTTCAAAGCCATTCTTGGTTTCTGGTTGATCGGGACACTTATCTTCGGCATCGGGAATGCCGTCGCCGTCTTTGTCGCGCACCGGGCAACCGTCGGGCGCGATGCCCTTTTCCTGCGGGCACTTGTCCTCGGGCACGTTGATTCCGTCACCGTCGACGTCTTTGTTCGGGCAGCCATCAGCCGGGCTCGGCTGCAAGCCATCTTCCGCCTCGAGCGGGCACGGATCGCTCGCGTCCGGAATACCGTCTTTGTCGGTATCGACCACGACGGGTGCGGGGCAACCGTTCGGCGCCACCCCGGGTTCTCGGGGGCATGCATCCTGCGGATCGGCGAAGCCATCAGCGTCTGAATCGATGGGCGCCGGCTGTGGCGTGCTGCGACCCAGCGTGAAGCTGAGCCCGAGTAGGTACTCCGTGTTGCCGACGACATCACCGCTCTTCACGCCCGCGAGCAGCAAATTCTTCTGCATCAAGTTATCGCGGAAGTCGAAGCGCGCGCTCACGTACTCACTGAATGCCCACTTCAGACCCAAACCAAAATGCCATTCGGGATCGCTATCGTTACCTAGCGTGTCCCTGTGACTCTTGAGGGTCATGCCGCCAATGCCGAGCGCAACGAACGGAACCAAGCGGTAGCCTGGGTACTGCGCGATCAAGTGCGCGCGGTAGGTGTACACGGTGGCACTGTTGCCGTCGGTCTTGGTGCTGGTCGGCATGAAGCCGAGCTCGCCTTCGATACCGGCCCACGAGAGCGGGTAGAACGCAGCGCGCAGACCGAGATCGAGCGCGGTGTTGATGCGCTGATGGCCATTCGGATTATTGCCGACCAGATCGAGATCCTGGAGATTGTGCTGCGCGGCGAAATGACCGACACCGCCGTAAACACCCAGCTCCAGAGCCATGGGCAGCGGGCGGTACAAGTCCCAAAAGCCGTCCCCGGAACCCGAGCCATCAGCCGACGCGGAAGCGCCAGAACCGTCCAGTGAGAACGACGCCGAGGCGGCGACGGGGGCTGGGGCTGCGACGGGGGCAGGCGCGGGCGTCGGTGCCGCAGCAGGCGCAGGCGACGGTGCCGCAGCGGGCGCGGCGGGCTGTGCAGCGGCAGTGGCTGGGGGCGCGCTAGGCACCTGAGCGAGCGCTGAAGCCGCGATGGACGGGATCGACAGCACGCAGAGCGCGCTGATGTATTTCGGAAATTGCATGTTCACCACCTCTAAGAAACAGCGAATCGATAGACCAGCATGGTGGTGCAGGGCAATCTTCAAGTGCCTAATCGCCCTTTTGAGCCGCCAGGACCGGAAAAGTGTGACCGTTTTGCCATTCGGCCCCTCTCAAATGACAGCAACGAGTGCAATATTGGGTCACTGACCCCCAAATGGCGACTAGCTCTGCAATTCGGATCGTTGTTGCTCCCAATGGGCTCAAAGGCAGTTTGTCGCCCTTTGAAGCCGCGAGCGCCATCGCGCGCGGCGTGCGCGCCGCCGATCCCGATGCCGATATTGCATGTGTGCCGATTGCAGACGGGGGTGACGGCACGAGCGCCGTATTGAGCGCGGCACTCGGCGGCCACGCGCGTGAGACCATCGCTCCGGATCCTTTGGGTCGCCCGGTGCGCGCGAGCTTCGCACTCGTTGATGGCGACCGCACCGCGGTGTTGGACGTCGCATCCGCCTCGGGCCTGGCTCTCTTACGGTCGGAAGAACGCCAGCCACTCATCACCAGCAGTCGCGGCACGGGCAAGCTAATCAGCGCCGCACTCGATGCGGGAGTCGAAACGATCGTGCTCGGTGTCGGCGGTAGCGCCACGGTAGACGGCGGTGCAGGCTTGCTCGCGGCGCTGGGCGTCGGGCTGCTGGATGCTAGCGGCACGCAGATCCCGAGTGGTGGGGGCGGCCTGGCGCGCCTGTCACGCATCGATCTCGGGCGCATGCATCCGGCGCTGTCACGGGTCAAATTCCGCCTCGCGTGCGACGTGGACTGCACGCTGTTGGGCGAGCACGGTGCCGCACGGATGTTCGGACCGCAAAAGGGTGCCAGCCCGGACAGCGTTGCGGAGCTCGAGCGCAACCTGGAGCATTTCGCGGAGATGATTCAGCGCACAACCGGCCGCGAAGTGCGAAGTGTGGCCTCGGGCGGCGCGGCTGGCGGTATCGCCGCGGGGCTGTTTGGCATTCTCGGCGCCAGCCTCGAACCCGGGATCGATTTGGTGTTAGGGGCCGTGGGCTTCGAACAAGCCCTGGCAGGCGCCAGCCTGGTGCTCACTGCCGAAGGTTTATTGGACCAGCAAAGCTTGCACAACAAGGGACCTTGTGGCGTGGCGCGTTGGGCCAGGCGCCACAGGGTGCCCGTGATCGCCTTGGTCGGCGGCATCGCAGACGCCGTACGCGCGGGTGATTTCCCGGACTTCGCCGGCGTGTTTTCGATTTGCCGGCGGCCGATGACCTTGGCGGAGGCCATGACGCGTGCGGCAGAGCTGCTCGAAGTCAGCGCGGAATCGGTACTGCGCGTGTTCCTCGCCCGCCAGCCCTGAGTGACTCGCGGCCCCCCGCGAAACCCCGGATCCAAAGCCGGAACCGAACCGAGCTGTTTTTTGTCACTCTGCGCAACTTTCGGGAAACACTAAGTTTTATCACTAGCGTGGCGCGCACCAGAGTTTGTCGAGGGGCTTCCTTCCCTCGCCGGCTCGTGCGAAACCCACGAGCGTGAGCACCTCGAACCACCCCGAAGTTCGCCCCGAAGATCGGCCCCTGCAAGAGGACGTGCGCTGGCTCGCTTCGGCGCTGGGTCAGGTGATCAAGCGCCTGGAGGGGGATGCCGTATTTCAGGCGGTCGAGGACTTGCGCTCCGCGTGTCGCGCCCGTCGCCGCGGGGAAGCCACGGCGCCGGATCTGGACACCTTGTTGGTGCGCGTTTCGGATTTGCCGTTGAAGGTCTCGGCGCCCGTCGCGCGCGCCTTCACGTTGTTCTTCTTCTTGATCAACACAGCCGAGCAGGTGCACCGCGTCCGCCGGCGCCACGCCTACGAGGACGGCGCCGAGCACGCCGCGCAGCCGGCCAGCATTCGCTGGGCGTTCGAGAAGCTGCGCAGCAGCAAGCGCACGCCGGCAGAAGTCCGCGAGTACCTGCGCGAGCTCGAGGTACGCCCCGTGCTCACCGCACATCCCACGGAGGCGACCCGTAGGACGCTCCTGCAACTTCAAGCCCGCCTCGCCGATGCCCTGCTGAAGCGCGAAAATTCGCCGCCGGAAGAGCGCGCTCGCATCGAGCGCGCGATGGGCGCGGAAATCGAGCTGCTCTGGCTAACGGACGAAGTCCGCCGTGATCGCCCCAGCGTGCTGGACGAAGTCAGCTCGGTAATTTGGTATCTGGAAGACCGCTTGCTGGATGCCTCGGTTGCGGTGAGTGAATCGGCCGAGCGGGCTTTTCAGCTCGCTTTCGGGGAACCGCTGGGGTTTTCGCTGCGTTTGCCCATGGGCAGCTGGGTAGCCGGGGACCGCGACGGTAACCCGTTCGTGACGCCCGAGATTACCATGGCCGCCGCACGCCGCACCGCGCACGCGCTGCTAGGCGTGTATCACAGGA
>JBDTYJ010000235.1:0-9416 GCA_040005755.1 Pseudomonadota bacterium | reverse complement strand
ACCTCCCGGGTTGGCGGCGGCCCGCGCGGGACTCAAACCGGGCGATGAAGTCCTGCTCATCGACGGCGTGGACGTGCGCGCCATGGACGCGAAGCAGATTCACGGCGTGCTTACGGGTGACGTCGACACGCCCGTGAAGCTAACCGTCGTGCGCGACCAACAGATCCTGCGCGTTACGCTCAAACGCACCGAAGCTCAAAAGCTCAAGCTGCCGCGCGCGACAGCACCCGCGGCCGAGCATTAAGAACCCCGCCGCCTGGATCTTTGCGCTCGATTACTTAGCCACGACTGAGGTGACCGTCATCTGTAGGAACGAGCCGTCAATGGGCGCGTCGGCCGGGGAAATCGGGGGCTGAACCAGCCCTTTGCAGTTCTTGTTGTCCATGTTCTGGCAGTAGCGATGCATCAAGCAGTCGATGTCGTTCGCCTTCAGCCGAATCGTGGCGCCGGCGTCGATCGGGATGGTCGCGGAATAGTCGTAAACCTGCACGCTGCCGCCGTTGCCGCCCGAATTCGGGTTGTAAGTAGCCGCCGGCGACGAGACCTCCATCGAAAGCCAAGTGTGCTGCCCGCCCGTGATGTGCGTCGCGCCGCGCAGGAACTCTTTCGGATTGGCCATGCCGCCGGTGTAGTCCCCGGCTTCGTGCGTGCCCTGAAAGTGAATCGTCACCTGGTAGTGAGTGCCGGGCGTGCCGCCAAAGTGCAGGGTTTGGTCGACCGATGTGTAGCCCCCGCTGGGGCACACGCTCACCCCGGGCGGGTAGAGATAACAGCGATCTTGCGCCGTGGGATCCGTGTCCGGCTTGTTGCACTTCATGGTCCAACCGGCGCCGTTCAACTCAGCCTCGGGCCGCGTTGAATCGCCTCCAGCGCCCGCAGCACCGCCGCCGCCGGCAGCGCCAGCGCTACCACCGTTGGAAGCGCCTCCTGCAGCGCCGCCTCCGCCGCCCGAACCTCCGGATGTGGCACCGCCCGCTCCCGCTCCACTACTTCCACTACTTCCACCGCTCGAGGCACCGCCAAAGCTTGCTCCTGCTTCAGGCGCTGCGCCCCCGGCGGGCGCACCTGCGCTGTTGGTCGGTGACCCGGCAACGCCATTGGCGCCTGCCACTCCGGGCGCGCCAGCCGCTTGCGCAGCGCCCTGGTTGTCGCTCGAACACGCAATCAAGCTCGAAACAACCGACACGACGCCGATAGCCGATACTCCAGCACGAAAGCACTTCATTCCGGTTTGCCTCTCAGCCGAGCCCGGTGAGGGGCCCTGAATTGTACTTGGCGTCGCCAATCATCATGTCAGGCAGGCCGTACGCGTTGAGCATGGACACGAGCAAGCCGTGATGGGCCTTGCCGCCGAAGTTCAGGAAACGGCCCGTCTTGAACGAGCCGCTAGCGCCGCCCGCAATCACGAAGGGAATGCGGCGGTGATCGTGAGACGGAGGATCACCTATCTCACTGCAGAACAAGATTGCCGTGCTGTCGAGCAGGGTCTTGTCGCCTTCCTTCACTTCGGACATGCGCTGCACCAGGTAAGCGAACTCACCATAGAAGAAGCGCGCGATGTCTGCGCACGGCTGCTGCTGGAACCCGCCATCGTGCTGATAGAAATGATGGTTCTCGTTGAGCTTCAGCCACGGAAAGCTCGCGCGCGACGCGGCATCTGTATATTGAATGCTGGCCACGCGGGTCAGATCGCAAGCCATGGACATTACTGCCATATCAATCATCTGCCGGCTAATGGTCGGCATCCGATTGCTGGCCGCTGTCGCGACCGTTTGATGGCTGCCGTCCCCGCCAGTGCTGTAAGAAATACTGTCCGCGGACGTGATCCCTGCCGGTGGCAGGCACGAGGGCCCGATGCCTGTGGGCGCGGTGAGGCTGCTCCGAATCTCAGCCAGCCGCGACAGGTGCTCTTGGAGACGGGCTTTGTCCTCGGTGCCCATTTGGGGCATCACCGCGTTGAATTCAGCGGACGTTGCGTCTAGCACCAGCTCCGTTCGCTTGAGGCGAAGAGCTACGTCGTCGGTGCCGGTTGCTGACGCCCCGACACCGGCGAAGACACGCTGGAAGGCTTTCCACGGGTCAGCAGTGGGCTGCGCTGGCATGCCCGCGCCGGAATAGCTGATCGTGTTTTGCGTCGACGGCCCGGTGCCATACGTGGGCCACAGCACGCCGAACTCCAAGGTGGGGAAGCGCAGACCGGCGCTGATCTTGTTGCCGATCATGTGGTCGATCGATGCGGCCTGCGCGAAGTCCGTCGACCCGCCAAGAAAGAACGCGAAAGGACCCGGAACCGTTGCTTTGCCAGTGAGCAACCCGCACATCCCTCGGGCATGCGGGTGGCCGACTCCGTCGAGCATATTGAGCTGCGAGAGGCCGTCCATAATCAGGAGCTTGTCCTTGTATGGGGCAAGCGGCGCCATGATGTACGGCATCGTGAAGTTGGTCTCGGTGCCGGTCGGCCAGTACTGCTCGCGGATCACGCCGCCCGGAGCGAACACGACCATCAGCCGTTTGATCGGCGTCTGCGACTGCGCACGCGCCTCCTTGATTCGGCCGCCGCCAAACACCTCGAGCCAAGGCAGGAGCGCTGCAGCACCACCGCCCAGCACGAGCAAACGACGACGCAACCTCGATTCAGCGTTCATGGGGACACCTCTGCGCCAGGCGCGACTCGGTACAAGAATGCATCTGTCTGCGTCTGCGCGAGCACCAGCTCCCGCAGATCCCCTCCGGACTTGGCGAGCGCGTCGGCAGTACGCGCGATCGAGCAACTGTCCCCCTGCACTTCACCTCGTCCGTTTGCGTAGCGGAACCAGTTCACCGTTACGCACTTTTGTACTTGCGCGCTCTGCGCGAGTTTTTTGTTGAGCTCGATGGCGTTCGTCACGGTGCCGTTGACGTCGGTATTCGTGAGCCCACCGCTGGCATCGACTGGAGCGCCGCTCTTTTCGTTCGCGTGCCAGCGACCCACTGCGTCGTAGTTCTCGAACGTGAGGCCGATGGGATCGATGTATTGGTGGCAGCCGTTGCAGGTCGAGCTCGTGCGGTGTGCCGCTAGGCGGTCGCGCGCGGTGGCGTTCGGATCGGTAACCGTACCCTGGCCATCTACGATGCCGGGCGGCGGGTCCGGTGGTGGGTTGCACAGTAGCTTTCTCATCACGAACACACCGCGCAGGATCGGATGCGTCCTGTCCACGGTAGCGTTGTAGGAAAGGAACGCCGGTTCCGTCAGCACACCGGAATGCTTGGTCGGGTCCAAATCCACTTTTTCGAAGGCGTCCGTCGTCGGACCCGAGGCGCCCAAGAACTTCGCCAGCGTCTGATTCATGTAGGTATACGGCGCAGTGAGTAGAGTACCGAGCGTCCCACCGCCGTCGAAATACAGGTGCTCAGCCAGCGTCTCGGTCTGCGTTCGCATCAAGGAGCCAATGGCGGGCGTGTAGTCCGGGAAAAGGGTCGCGTCCTTACCCTGCTGGTCCACATTGCTCAGGTCCAGCCAGAAGCGAGTGAAGCGCCGCACCATGGACCGGCTGCGCGCGGCCCCGTACATGCGCTCGGCCTCGCGGCGAACGTCCGCTGCTGTCGTGAGCCGCCCCTCCTTGGCAGCCGTGAGCAAGTCAGGATCGGGCATCGATGACCATAGAAAGTAAGAGAGGCGAGAAGCCAGGCCCCACGAGTCAACCTTCAGCACGCCTGGCGAGCCGGCTACGGGGCTGCCGCTTTCGATGCGGTACAGGAACTGAGGAGCCATCAGAATCGTTTCGAGTACCGTGCTGAGCGACCCTTTGAAGTCGAGGAAGGCGCGCGCCGACCGGAACGTGCCGAGCAAACGCATGTGCTCATCCGCAGTCACCGTTCGCCGGTAAGCCTTGGCACCCCAGGTGTCGATCAGCGTAGCCGCGCATTGCTCGGCCGTCGCGACGTCCGCGCTGCCCGCAGTCGCCGCACAAGGAAGGGTGTCGGGCTTCGCCAGCGCGGTGTTTGCGAGCGTTTCCGCGGCGCCGAGGTAGCCCTCGACCAGCTGACGCGAGGCCCTGAGGACGTTCGCATCGTTATCGAACGCGCTCTGTTCCTCGAGCGGGAACGAGTCCGCGGGCGACGTGTTGTCGAGCAACAGGTCGGCGACCGTGTTGTTGTACTCGAATCGGTTCAATCTTCGAACCGGCGACTGACCAGGCATGATGGTTGCCGAGGTCGCGCACTGCGCAGCGGTGGGGTTCATTGTCTGAGACGGGCCAGAGCCACCCGTCCCGGTCGCGCCACTCGCCCCCGTCGAGCCTGTCGAGCCTGCGCCTGCGCCGCTCGGCGCACCCATGCCGGCCGGCACGCCAGTGCTGCAGGCCTGACAAGCGAACAGGAACGCCAAGTGCTGCCAACGGAGGGCAGCTGATTGGGACAGCATGTCGACTACTGCTGGTGTTCTGGATTCTGTGTACCTAAAAACTCAACAGCGGATTAATTTCGATGTGTGCCCTTGCTTTACCAACGCCGAATGCCGCCCAGCGCGTTCTTTTCCAGGAACAGCGCTTATTCGAGCCGGGTGATGAGTCGCAAGCTCGGATGTTTGCAACTAATGATTAACCATCGGAGTGCCAACGCGCAGTAGTCATGAACATGACGAGACACCTGCGGAATGCCCTGGGCGCCCTGCTCCCCCTACTCACCCTGGCGGCGTGTAGTGATCCATCCACAGCCAACGGCGGCGCAGCCGGGCAAGCCGGCGCGATGGCAGGCGCTTCTGGTAGCAGCGCGGGCGGCGTGGGCGGCACCAGCAGCAGCGCGGGCAGCGCCAATGTGACGGCCGGCTCCGGCGGCACTGCGGCGGGCGCGGGAGGCAGCATTTCCGGCGGCGGAGCGAGCGCGGGCAGCGCTTCCGGTGGCGGCGGAGCGGGCGGGGCCTCCGGCGGGGCGAGCGGCGCAACCGGTGGCGGCGGAGCGAGCGGCGCTAGCACGGGCGGCGGTGGCGGTAGCACGGCGTGTCCCGGCGCCGGACACGCCGTGGAGTTCGATGGCGATGCGCACACCCAGATGGACAGCGAGAGCACGATCGACACCCTGCCCAAAGGCAACACTTCACGAACCGTAGAGATGTGGGTGTACGCGGTCCCGAAGTCCTGGCGCGCCGAGCATCACCTCTACCAATTCGGCGGAACCAACCCGAGGGAAGGCGCCTTCGGTATCGACTTTGGCGACGGCCCGTACCCGAACACTCAAGTTTACACGAACGGCACGGCCGACACGACCTTCAAAGTGCCGCAGGACACGGTCAAGGAGACCGGGTGGTTTCACTACGCCATGGTTTGGGATGCGCCGAGCAAAACACTCAAAGGCGTCATCAACGGCGTCACCGCAGGTCAGAAGGTGATCAGCGCGATGCTAACGACCTCTGCATCGAAGCTCAGCATCGGCTACTCGCCAACATTCAGCAGCAACGGCGGCTTCACCGGAAAGATTGACGAGTTTCGGATCTGGAACGTGGCGCGAACTGACGCTGAAATCACGGCCACGATGAAGCAACGCCTCACCGGCAAAGAGACCGGGCTGGTCGTTTATTACACCTTCGACGAAGGAACCGGAACGAGCTCCACGGACTTGGTCGGAAATTACGTCGCCAAATTCGGCGGGACGACCCAGCCCAAGTGGGTAACTTCGGATCTTCAGCTCACCTGCCCGTAGGCGCGCGGCACAAGCACGGCCACCGCGATCCGCGTTGGAATTCGAACACGGATTTCGTATTTGCGAGACACTCCGCCGGACGAGCTGAAAGTTGGCTCGAATCGAGCGCATCGGGCCCACCACTTGCCCCGCGCCGAACCCGGCCCGCGGCGGCCTCGCGCCTCCCCCGCGCCGCACCGGGAATGCTAACGTCCCGGGCCGTGGCACTCACGTCGGCTGAGCTTTACGAGCTGTTTCTGTCGCTGTCGGCGAGTCGGCTGAGTGCAGCGAAGCAGGCGCTAGAGTTGGGCTCTGAGAAAGAGCGGCGCGCGGCGTTGAATGCGGCGCTCGCGCCGATCGCGATCGATGCGGGACTGCTCGGTGCGGAAGGCGTGAGCGCGCTCGCGAGTGCGATTGCGCGCGCGGTCAGCGCCGAATTGCCCCGAGCGAAGGCCGCGTTCGGCGACCTTTCACGCGCGATCGCTGCGCTGGGTGTGAGCGATGCTTCCGGCGCGCGCGTGAATGAGACTGAGCTTTTGGCGACGGCGCGCGCGTTGACGCAGAGCGGTGCGCGTGGCTTCACGTTGCTGAGCGATGATGCTGCGCCGGAAGCCGCTGAATCGGCGTTCGTCAGCGAGGGCAACGCAGATGATTCGCGCTGGGCGCCCAACTTGGCCGAAGACATGATCGGCGCGTTCTTGGACGAATGCGTGGAACGCACCGAGGGGCTTGCAGAGCGCCTGCTGGAGCTCGAGCAGCGCGGCACAGACAAGGAGCTCATCGGCGCCATTTTCCGCGATTTACACACGCTAAAAGGCTCCAGCGCCTTCGCGGGATTGACGAAGCTCAATCGCGTGGCCCACCGCGCGGAGGATCTCATGGGCGAGCTGCGCGAAGGCAAAAGGCCCGCGGATCGCGCGCTCATCGACGTACTGCTCGCGGCGCTCGATGCCATGCGCACCATCACCGAGCGCGCCCGCGCGGGCGAGGCGATCGACCTCGACATCGCTCCGCTCTTGGAGCGCCTCGCGAACCCCAATCGCGCTTCCGCGGCGACCCAAGCCGCACAGGAGCACCCCCAAACCCAACCTGCTGCTAGCGCAACGAGTGCGGGTACGGCGCCGGCTGCGCGCGCCAATGAGGGTCAGGGAACGCTGCGCATCGAGTTCGAGAAGGTCGATCGCCTCTTGAACCTGGTCGGCGAGATCGTGCTCGCGCGCGGGCGCTTGAGCGGCGCGGCGGAGGTGCAAGGCTTGGTGGTGCGGGAGGTTGCACAACTTCGGAAGAAGCTGAGTGATGCGCGCAATGCGCCGCTCGCCCTCGCTTCGGGCTCGGATGTCGCCCGCACTTTTCCCGGCTATTCCGCGGAAAGCACGGCAATCATCGAGGATTTGGAGCGCACGGAACGCGTGCTGCGGGAAACCTTCGGCGACATGGACGCCGGCTTGGGCGGGCTCGGGATCGCGGTCGGACAACTGCGCGACACGGTGATGAAGCTGCGCATGGTGCCCATTGCACGGCTGTTCACCAAATATCAACGCACCGTGCGGGAGCTCTCGCATCAGCTCGGCAAAGAGGTGATCGTCGAGCTGTACGGCGCTGACACAGAGCTCGATAAAGTGCTGGTCGAGCGGCTGGAAGATCCGCTCCTGCACTTGGTACGCAATGCCGTAGATCACGGCATCGAGCCACCCGAGGAACGCGCGGCGCACGGCAAAGCCCGCACCGGAACCGTGCGGCTCAGCGCAAGTCAACGCGGCGGGCAGATCCTGGTCGTGATCAGCGACGACGGGCACGGCCTCGATCCGGAGAAACTGAAGCGCAAAGCCGTGCAAAAGGAGCTCATCACGCAGGCTGAAGCGGCAGAAATGAGCGACGAAACAGCGCTGGATTTGATTTTTCGCGCCGGATTTTCCACTGCTGAAAAGCTGTCTGATGTTTCGGGCCGGGGCGTGGGAATGGACGTCGTGCGCGACGCAATTGCTCGCCTCAAAGGCAATGTGCGGCTCAGCTCCACCCTCGGCGCGGGCACTACCGTGGAACTCAGCCTGCCGCTCACGTTGGCGATCACGCAAGTGCTCACCGCGCGAGTCGGCGGCGAGCTCGTGGCCATACCGCTGGAGGCGGTCGTCAGCGCGCAGGCATTACAAGCAGGCCAGCTCGAACCGCTCGGCACCGGCTCTTGTTTGCGCGTGGGCGAGCGGCTCGTCCCAGTGTTCAGCTTGGCGGAAGTGCTCGGGCTCACCGGCACCGTAGCGCTCGGCGATGCCGATGAAGGTGCGGTCGTGATGGTGAGCGTGGGCAGCAATGAGCTCGGCCTGATCGTGCAGCAGGTGCTCGGTCGCCACGAAGTAGTGATAAAATCCCTAGGTTCCATGTTAACCGAGGCGCCGTGTGCTGCCGGCGCGGCGGTCGTGGGTGAACGAATGGTGCTCGTGCTGGACCTTCAGGATGTGGCGCAGCGCGCACAACAGCCCACTTCGCCCAAGTTGGCGGCGCGTCCACGCGCGGTGCGCTCCGACCGCGCGCGTGTGTTGGTCGCAGAGGACAGTGACGTGATTCGCGAAGCGATTCGCCGTGAGCTCGCGCAAGCCGGCTTCGACGTCACCACCGCCGCCGACGGCGAAATCGCGCTCCGCATTTCCAAAGAGCAACACTTCGACGCCGTGTCGAGTGACGTGATGATGCCCAACCGAGACGGTTATGAGCTCGTGCGTGCCCTGCGCAGCGACCCCCGATACCGCGACACGCCCATCGTCCTCGTCACCAGCAAAGACGCCCGCATCGACGCCGTGCGCGGCTACGACGCCGGTGCGGACGCCTATTTGACGAAACCGGCGGACGCAGACGAGCTCATCCGCACGTTGGATTCCCTGCTCCGTCAGCGCCGCGGGCAAACCGCCTAGCGCGTGGCCGCTGCCGCGGGCAAACCGTGGCGGAAGCGAGCCAGAGCAACCCCGGCTCTGGCCCGGCGCCTGCCTCATCTACAAAAGCGCGACAAAATTGGCTGATTTCTTAAATTTGGGGGGCTTCTGCGCGGCCCTTCCCGTAGGCCGGTTTCGTTGCTAGCTTGCGCGCGTTCCTGGGGGTGGGCGAGCGCCGCCTACCTCTGTTGAAAGTATCGGGGAGATCCCCCGCCCTGGAGTCACGATGAGCAGCTATCTCTTCACGTCCGAATCAGTCACCGAAGGCCACCCGGACAAAGTTTGCGACGCAGTTTCGGACGCCGTGCTCGACGCCGCACTCGCTGGCGACAAGTACAGCCGCGTCGCTTGCGAGACGCTGTGCAAGACGGGCTTCGTGGTCATCGCTGGTGAGATCACCACCAAGACCCACATCGACTTCGGCAAGATTGCGCGAAAAACGATCAAAGACATCGGTTACACGAGCTCGGACATCGGCTTCGATGCCGACACCTGCGGCATCCTGATCGCGGTCGAGCCGCAATCCCCGGACATCTCGCAAGGCGTGACCGAGGGTCAAGGCATGTTCAAGGACCAAGGCGCAGGCGACCAAGGTCTGATGTTCGGCTACGCATGCGACGAGACGCCGGAGCTGATGCCCGCGCCGATCATGTATGCGCACCAACTGAGCAAGCAACTCGCTGCCGTGCGCAAGAAGGGCGCGGTCGACTTCCTTCGCCCCGACGGCAAGAGCCAAGTCACGGTGGAGTACGAGAACGACGTGCCGAAGCGCATCGAGACGGTCGTCGTCTCCACGCAGCACGGCCCGGAAGTGAAGCACAAAGCCTTGAAAGAGGC
>JBDTYJ010000234.1:0-9433 GCA_040005755.1 Pseudomonadota bacterium | reverse complement strand
CTAGCCCGCTGCGCTCGGCGTTTTTTGCTGATGAGGAAAAAGTCATGAGCGCGTTCGAAGCCATTCGTGCAGAGATCCCTGAGGTTGCCAAAGATCTGCGGCTCAATTTGAGCGCGGTGTTGGACGGCGGTTCGCTTGCTTCCGCCGAGCGCTGGGGCGTGGCAATTGCCGTGGCGTTGGCGTCGCGCTCGCGGCGTTTGGCCGAAGCGCTCATCGCGTCGCGCCCGGAGGAAGTGACCGACAAGACGGTGGAGGACGCCGTGGCGGCAGCCTCACTGATGGGCATGACCAACGTCTTTTATCGCTTCCGGCACTTGGTCGGTAAGCCCAGCTATGAGCAGAAGCCGGCCAAGCTGCGCATGATGCGCCTGGCGAAACCCGCGTCGTCGAAGGCCGCCTTCGAGCTGTTTTGCCTGGCAGTGAGCGCAGTGAATGCCTGCGAAACCTGCGTGCGTTCGCACGAGGCCACGTTGCTGGAGCACGGCACGAGTGAAGATCAGATTCACGACGCTATTCGCATTGCGTCGGTTGTTCATGGCGCGGCCGTGGCTATTGACGCCACCGCGCTCGTTCGTGAAGAGCCAGCCTGAACCTTGCAAGGAGAAGCGTCATGTATCGTAGCCCAAGTCATTTGAGTGAAACCGCGCGGCAGGTCATCTGTGATGTGCTCAACGCGCGGCTGGCGGACGGCCTCGATTTGCACAGCCAAATCAAAGTCGCGCATTGGAACGTCAAGGGTCCGCAGTTCGCGGCATTACACCCACTCTTCGAAACGTTCGCGCTGTCCCTGGCCAACTTCAACGATACGATCGCCGAACGCGCGGTGACCCTCGGCGGAAGGGCGTTCGGCACTGCGCGTCACGTAGCCAAGACCTCGCGCATCAACGAATACCCAGAAGAGACCCGGCGCGACCTCGACCACGTCAAGTCGCTGGCCGAACGCTTCGAAAGTTACCTGACGGAGCTGCGGGCCTCGCGCTCAGCCGCCGAGAGCCAAGCCGACACGGATACGGTGGATTTGTTCACCACGGTGATCACCGAGTTCGAAAAAAACGCCTGGTTCCTGCGAGCTTCTCTGGAGACCTGAGCGCCCGCGCGTGCTCTGTGTAGACTCCGCAGGAGTCCATGGACGACGCCCCCATCTCCCACGTCCCGCGCGCGGTTGCTCCGCACACGGCAGGCCGGCGTCTACTGACCAGCGCCATCGTGGGCGTTGGCGTGGGAGGCGCTGTCGGGCTAGGCGTGCCCAGCGCGGGTTGGCCCATCCACTTCGTATCCGCTTGGGACGCCGCCGGCATTGCCTTGCTCGGCCAAGCGTGGTGGCAGATCGCGCACGAAACGGCCGTAGAAACCCGCAAGCACGCGGCACGCGAGGACCCCGGGCGCACAGTGGTTTGGCTGATCGTGCTGGTGGCCAGCACCATTAGCCTGTTCGCAGCCGGTTTCGTGATGCGCCACGCGCATACCATCACCCAGCACAGCAACGGTTCGTTCTGCGCGCTGCTGGTGTTGTGCTTGGTCGCGGTCGTCGCCTCCTGGTTTCTCACCCACACGGCTTACACGCTGCGCTACGCGCATTTGTACTACCGAGACGACGACGAAGGCGAAGGCGGGCTGGAATTCCCAGGTAAAGAGGATCCCAACGGCTTCGATTTTGCCTACTTTGCCTTCACCCTGGGCATGTGCTTCCAAACCTCGGACGTGGCCGTGACCAGTCACCAGATCCGGCGCGCCGTCTTGGCGCATGCCCTACTTTCATTCCTGTTCAACACCGTGGTCGTCGCCGTGGCCGTGAACCTCGTGCTCGGCTTCTTGAATTGAGCGTTACCCGACTTCAGGGGCCCCGGCACGCGTGCTTGCGCGGTTGTGCCGTACGCTGCCGGCTAACCGGGTCGGGCTAGCCGCAGCCACAAGCCAAGGCGCAGCTCACTTCGAGGCCGGGGGCGCCGCCGAGGGCGAGGGCGAGGGCGCCGGGGGAACGGGCGGCGCGACCGCGGGCGTGAACGACGGGTCCGTGCCGGGAGCTGGCACGGCCTTGTTCTCGTCCTTGTCGTCGGCGAGCAGCTCATGCAGCTTCTTCTCGCGCTCCGCATCGTTCAGCGCGAGCTTGCTAGTGTCGAAGGTCAGGAGCGGCAATTTGTCGCCGCTGTTCATCATCGGCAGTTTACCGTCCCAGCGCTCGATGGCGCGGTACTGCAGCACCGTGCCCGTGGTGGAAAGGCGAATGATCTCGTTGGATTTTGCGTCCGCTCGGGCGCGGATCAGGATTGCATCCGCCTCACCTTCGGCGCGCTGACGGGCAGCTTCGGCGCCGCCGTGAGCTTGGGCAATGTTTTGATCGGCCTCCGCTTTGACTTGGCGGACGCGGTTTTCAGCCTGAATGGCGTTCTGCGTGGCTTCCATGGCGCGGTTGATGGCGTCCGCCACATTCGGAGGCAAGCGCAGCGCGCCGTTGATCGTGATCTGATCGATGACGAAACCGTCGGCACCCAGCACCTCCGCGAGGCGCTTGCTCACGTCCATCACCAACTTGCCTTTGCCGGCGCCATAGATTTCTTGCACTGCCATGCGCGAGGCAATGTCGTTGAAGGCCTCGCGTACCGCGTTGCGCACGTAGCCATCTGCTAAGCGGCTCACGTCGGGTTCGCGGAAGCGCAGGTAAAGGTGCGGCGCCTTGGCAGAATCGATGTGGAACGACAGACCGATGTCAGAGTTGACGTTCACGCCCTCTTGCGAGGAAAAGGTGATCGACTCATCTACGGTACGGCCCTCCGAGGCGGATGCCGTCCAAACCACGTTCTGCACGCTGATCGGGAAAGAGACGATTTGCTCCGTGAGCGGGTTGAAGAACACCCAGCCTGTCACCACGGGAATGTCTTGCACGCCGCGCGCGCTACCGGCGAGCTTCACCTTGATGCCAACGTGGCCAGCATCGATGCGCATCGTGGTCGCATCCAGCAAGAAGAAGGCCGCGATCAGCACCACGACACCGATCACGATGCGCCGCAGGGCGCCGCCATTTGCTTCGGGGTCGAACGAGATTTTCTTGGTAGCCACGGGCCCGGTCTAGTCGACCGGCTATAAAAGCGCCACCAAGGCTGCCAAAACTCAGGATACGGCGCGAATAACCAGCATCGTTACGTACGCGACGGCGCCGCTCAACGGCAGCGTCAGCACCCACGCCAGCACGATATTCCAGGCTACGCCCCAACGCACCGCGCTCACCCGCTTGCTCGCGCCGACGCCCATGATGCAAGCGTTGATGCAGTGGGTCGTCGAAACCGGAATGCCCAGCCGGCTCGCGATAAGAATCACGAGCGTGCCCGACGTTTCTGCCGCGAAGCCTTGCAGCGGCGAAATGCGGATGATCTTCGTGCCCATGGTCTTGATGATGCGCTTGCCGCCCGCCATCGTGCCGAAGGCGATGGCGGTGGCACACACCACGATCACCCAATACGGCACTTCCTGGCCGCGCGGTTGCATCCACACCGGTAGACCGCCGTGACCAGCGGACATGAATGCCGCCAACGCCAACGTGATGATGCCCATCGATTTTTGCGCGTCGTTGGAGCCGTGCGAAAACGCCATGCCACACGCAGACAGGAGCTGCAGGCGACGCGAACCCACGCGCACGGTGCCCGGTTTGAAGTTGCGCACGATCCAAGTGAGGCCGACCATCGTAAAGAAGGCCATGACGAAGCCCAGCGTGGGCGAGAGCACGAGCGGCACGAGCACCTTTTGAACTAAGGCGTGCCACTTGAATGCGGAAAGGCCGGCGTGCGCTACCACCGCGCCACCCAAACCGCCGATGAGCGCGTGCGATGAGCTGGAGGGGATACCCCACCACCACGTCAGCAAATTCCAGATGCACGCGCCCAGCAGCGCGGCCAGCACCACCGTTTGAGTGACAATGGCCGGGTCGGCGAACCCGGAGGCGATGGTCTTGGCGACAGCCGTGCCGGCCATGGCGCCGACGAAGTTGAAGCAGCCCGCCACGATCACCGCGGTGCGCAGCGGCAAAACACCCGTCGACACCACGGTCGCGATCGCGTTGGCCGCGTCGTGAAAGCCGTTGATGTAGTCGAAGATGATGGCGGTGACGATGACCGCAATGAGCAGGCTGAGCATGCGGGGCTTAGCTGGCGAGCACTAACCGTGCTTAATGGCGAGATTGGCCAGCGTAGAGCCTACGTGCTGGCAATAATCAATGCTGTTTTCCAGGTGCTCAAGCACTTCCCGCTCGCGAAGCAGCTGCTTGGCGTCCACCCCACCATCCTTGAACAGCGCGCTGATGGCGCCCCGGAACACGGTGTCGCCGTCCTTTTCCAGTTTGCGCACCTCCCGGCTGGCTTCAATCATGTCACTGTAGCGATGCGCGCGCAGGTGCGGCAGTGCGTTCTTCAGCACGGCGGTGCACTCCACGAGCTTGTCCATCAGCCCGATCATCGGCAACGTGGGCCGCTCGACGCCGTACAGCACGCAGGCGCGCGCGGCGCCGTTCATCAAATCCAGCACGTCATCCAGCTCTTGCGAGAGCTTCTGCAAGTCCTCCCGATCGATCGGCGTCACGAACGTACGCGCGATCATCTCTTCTACCTCGTGCGCGATGCGGTCGCCCTTGTGCTCGAGCTCTTGCACCTCAGCGCGCATTTCAGCGGCGGTGACAGCCTCGTCCTTGAAGCGAGCAACGGCGAGCGCAGCTTCGTAAGCCACCACCGCCTGAGCCTCGAGAAAGCCGTAGAAATGGTCTTCGCGCGGTAGGAACCAGCGGACGATAGCCTGTAGGCCCATGGGCGCGCGTATTGGCCGCTCGGCCCCCGGGCGTCAAGCGAAAGTCATCGACCCGCCCTCGTGGCGTCACATGTTCCGCAATTAGTCGCCCAGCACGCGCAGCGAGCCCCGCACTACGCCGTAGCCGCCTGAGGCGCGCAATTCCCGAAAGACTTCGCGACCCGTCTGCCGGCCGGCGAGCAGCGCGCCGTAGGCGCTGATTACGCGCCTGGTTTCTTCGGCCGATTCACGCACCAGCTCGACGCGGAAGCGTTGTACGCCGCCCTTCAGCAGCGCCGGCACGAGCTCTGCTGCGCTCTGCGGAGAGGCGTGAAACACGGTGTTGCGACAGCCCACATCGGCCTCCACGGGGTGAGCCATGCCGGCGCGATCGCGCAGCGCGAGCTGATGACGCTCACAGGGCCGGCCGCACGTGAGGTGATCTTTGCCGTCAGATAGCAACGCAGCGATCACGCAGTGCTCCATGTGGAACAGCGGCATCGGGTGATGCAAGACAACTTCCGCGTACGGGGCCAGCTCCCCTTCCAGCAGCGTGAGCAGGCGGGCCGAGTCGAGATCGAAGGAGGGCGTGAAGACGGATAGGCCGCGGCCCAGCACCGCGCGCGCGGTCAGGCGATTGCTGACGTTCAACGAGAAGTCGCCAATTTTCAGCGCGTTACTGGGCCGCTCGAGCTCGAACAAGGCACCCAGGCTGCGTACCAGCACCGCATCGGGCACGAGGCTCGCCAAGTAACGGTCGATTTTTTCTTCACCCGGCTTGCGGATCCGCGGCGGAGCCACGCCGACGAGCGCGCCCGCCGCGCGCAATTCACGGAGCGCATTGCCCGTGCCAGTCAGCTCGAGAAAATCCAAATAAACCCCGGTCGCGCCTGCCGCGAGCGCTGCGTCCGCCTGAGCGCGATTGCGGCACAGCGCGAAAAGCCCGCCTGGGGGGGCCGCCGGGAGCGTGCATTCCATGGGAGCCGGCGCGGAACGGGGCTGCGCGCGCGAAAGCGCGCCCGCCTGCGACTCAGTCAGCGCGCTGACGAGCGCGCGGCGCGCCCGATTGAGCGCCGACACCGGCAGCCAAGCGCCACTCGGCAAACGCACCGACAGCTTGCCCAGCTCGAAACAGGAATCACCGAGGCGCCCGAGCTTGTCCCTCAGCTCCGCGTGCGAAGTCGGCTCATTTTGTGCCGCTTCCACCGTGCAGTCACCGACTACTTGCGCGCTGCGCCCGCGCGCGCTGTGTGCCGAGAGCACGAACCGTTCACCGTAGTTGCCAGAAATGGCGAGCTCGAGCCGTTCGCGATAGGGCTCGCGTGCGAGCAATGCGCCAATCTCGCGCGCGGTTTCGGGATCGTGAGTGCGGAACACGCGCCTACCGCGGCTCACCTCCCCCAGATCATGCTCGGGGCCGAACCACACCTTCACACGGCTGCCCGCGGGGGCCTCGCTGACGTCTGCTCCGGCGAGCTCAATGGCCCACACTCGGCCGCCGATCTCGCCCTGCCCGGCCCAGCCGCCCTCGACGAGCAAGCCATCACCGCGCGCGATGCGCACGCTGGCTTCGAGCTGTAGCGTGCGACGGCCAGCGCGCTCTTCCTTGCCGAGCGCAAGCCCCACTTCGAGGCCGCGATGATCGCAGGAGCGAGCTTCGACCAAATGCTGGTGATCCACACCCGCCAAAAAGCCGGGGCCCGAGCCGCGCGAGTAACTCTGAAGTGCGCGGCGCTTGGTGGCTTCATCCGGCGCTGGGCACTCACCCAGCGCGGCGTCGACACTGCGCCGGTACAAGCGCGTGGTGGCGGCCACGTAGTCCGCCCCCTTTAGCCGGCCTTCGATCTTGAACGAGCGCACGCCAAGCTCGATTAATTGCGGAATGGCCGCGCTCGCTTCGAGATCCTGCGGGGATAGCAGGTAGGCGCGCTCTCCCAAATCTTGCAGCACACCATCGATTACCAGCTCGTACGGCAAGCGGCAGGCTTGGGCGCAGGCGCCGCGGTTGGCGCTACGCCCGCCGATGGCTTCACTGGTCAAACACTGCCCGGAGTACGCCACGCACAGCGCGCCGTGCACGAACACCTCCAGCTCGACCTGCGTGGCGCGCGCAATGTGCGCGATGTCCGCCAGGCTGAGCTCACGCGCAAGCACCACGCGATCGGCACCCAGTGAAGCCGCGAACTCGACTGAAGCCGCGTCCGTGCAGGTCATTTGAGTGGAGGCGTGAATGCGCAGGCCGGGGGCGATGCGTCGGACCAGGCCGAGCGCGCCAAGATCCTGAACGATGACGGCGTCCACGCCCGCGGCTTCGGCGGCGCGCACGAGCTCAGCCCATGCCTCGAGCTCAGCATCGAAGACCAAGGTGTTTAGCGTTAGGTGCGCTTTGACGCGGTGGGCGTGCAGCAGCCGCACCGTTTCGGGCAGCGAAGCCACACTGAAGTTAGTCGCGCGCGCCCGCGCGTTGAACGCATCTAGCCCGAAATACACCGCGTCAGCGCCAGCCGCGATGGCTGCCTCGAGCGCCTGCTGGTCGCCCGCGGGCGCGAGGACTTCTGGGCGGCTCGGCAGAATCGTCATGGGGCGAAACCATAGCTCTTTTTTGCCGCGCTGGAGCCGGCAACAGCGCCACGCTTTGGGGTGCGCTGCGGGGCTGGGAGCGCCCCCGTCATCCCCACTCTGCTCTATTCTGCGGGTTCGATCGCGACGGGCTCGACCGCGGGCAGCACGGAGGCGACCGAGGCGACCGAGGCGACCGCGCTGACACCGGCCGGCAGCGCGCTCGGCAGGATGCGATTGGAATGCAGCACGTGCGGTGGCGGCGTGTGCAGATCCCAAACCAAGCCAAACCACGACAGCACACGCAGCACGTAGTACGTGGGGTCGATTTCCCACCAGAAAAAGCCCTGGTTCACCGAGCGCTGGTAGTAGTGGTGATTGTTGTGCCACCCCTCACCCATGGTGATCAATGCCAAGAGCAGGTGGTTCCTGCTGTTATCCGTAGTGACGTAGCGCTGCGAGCCGAACACGTGCGTCAGGGAATTGATCGTGAAAGTGCCGTGCCAGAGCAGCGTGGTCGACACGAAGAAACCCCAAAACAACGCCCAAGTGCCGCCCAACAGCCAAAGCGTCGTCGCGTACGCGATCGGCACGAGCACATGAAAGCGATCCAGGAAGCGTAGCTCCGGGAAGCGCGCCAAGTCTTTGACCTTGCTCAGATCCGTATCATTGTACTTGGCCGAAACGATCCACCCCACGTGGCTCCACCAGAACCCGTCCTGCAAGACGGAGTGCACGTCATTCGGCTGGTCGGAGTTCCGATGATGCGTGCGGTGGTGCGAAGCCCACCACAGCACGCCCTTCTGCACGCTGGTCATCGCCAACACCGCGAGCAGGAACTGAAACACGCGGCTCGTCTTGTACGTGCGATGCGAGAAGTAGCGGTGGTAAGCGCCGGTCACGCCGAACATGCGTACGTAGTACAGGGCGACCGCGAGCGCCGCGCCCTTCCACGACCAGCCCAGCCAGAAGATGCCGGCGACGGCCGCCAGCTGAATTGCGAAAAAAGGAATCGACTGAAGGCGGGCGATGCGATGTGAGTCGCCTGTGCGCTCGGTGCTCGACATGCTCAAAACGTACCGCCTGCCGCAAGCGCGTGGGGTCATGACACCGTCATGGTTTGCTAACTTTTCCTGACTCTTGGCGGATGAAAACGGCCAGCGCGCCGAGCGAAATGAGCCCAGAAGCCGGATTTCTAACTCCTCGCCCCGAGGGCGCTCGTCCCAGGGGGAGACAGCTCCGAACCCCGTTAATCGCCTCTAGGCGCCACCCGTCGCGGGCGACAACGCCGCCCCGTTCGAGGCGATTACGTCGCGGTACCAGTATGCCGAGTCCTTCAAGACTCGGCGTTGGCTCTCGTACTCGCAGAAGACCAGGCCGAAGCGGTGCTTGTAACCGTGCGCCCACTCGAAATTGTCGATGAAAGACCAATGGAAGTAGGCTTCGATGGGCACGCCGTCCGCCAGCGCGCGACGCAATTCCAGTAGGTGGCGTTCGGTGAAATCAATGCGCGCCGCGTCATGCACTTTGCCATCGAGCGCGATCCAATCACGTGACGAGATGCCATTTTCGGTGATCACGATGGGCTTCTTGTAGCGCTCCCAGAACAAACGCGGTCCCCAATACATGGCATCCGGCGTGACGAGCCATTCGAAAGCGGTGATCGGAAAACCCACCGGCGGTGGCACGACCTCGGGCCCGCCTTCCCCCGCGCGCACGTGTTGACCTTGGTAAATGTTCACGCCACAGAAGTCGGTGGGCTGGTTGATCAACTCCAAGTCACCCGCGCGAATCCGGGGCACCTGCGCGCCGAAGAAGCGTAAGCCCTCCTCCGGATACGATCCGAGAAACACCGGATCCATCCACCAACTATTGGTCCAGGCCGTCTCCGCGTTGACGGCAAATGCCGCCAGGCGCGCCGCCTCCAGATCCTGCGCGCTGCCCGTGGCCGGAATTTTCGACATGCCGACCGGCGCAAAGCCGATGCGCGCGGGTTGGGTGCTTGCTGCGCGAATAGCCTGAACCGAGCGGCCGTGCGCGAGCAGCGCATGGTGGCCCGCGAGCAGCACTTCCGCGAAGCGCAGGCGATCGCCGGGTGCATGTC
>JBDTYJ010000233.1:0-9493 GCA_040005755.1 Pseudomonadota bacterium | reverse complement strand
GCTCTCGACACCGGCGCGGGCCCTTGTTAAGCCCCGGCCCATGAGCACCCAGCGAAAATTGTTCGTGGAAGACATCGAGACTGCCGGAAAGCGCGTGATCGTGCGCGTCGATTTCAACGTGCCGTTGAAAGACGGCAAGGTGGAGAGCGACAAGCGCCTCAAGGAGTCGCTGCCGACCATCAAGTACCTCAAGGACAAGGGTGCCAAGGTCATCTTGATGTCCCACCTGGGTCGCCCGGATGGTAAGCGCAGCCCCGAGTTCAGCTTGCGCCCGGTGGCCGAGGCGCTCGCAGCGCTGCTCGGGTCGCCCGTCGCGTTCGCTGACGATTGCGTCGGCGCGCCGGCTGAACAAGCAGTTGCCGCGCTCAAGAACGGCGAGGTGCTGTTGCTCGAGAACCTTCGTTTTCACGCCCAGGAAGAGGCGAACGACGCCGGCTTTGCCAAGCAGCTGGCAGCGCTGGCGGACGTGTACGTAAACGATGCTTTCGGCAGCGCGCACCGCGCGCACGCTTCAACCGAAGGCATCACCAAGTTCGTGCCTCAAGCCGCTTCCGGTTACCTGATGAAGAAGGAGCTGGACTACCTCGGTGGCGCGCTCGCCGAACCGAAGCGCCCGTTCGTCGCCATCATCGGTGGCTCGAAGGTGTCCGGAAAAATCGACGTCATCAAGCACCTGCTGCCGCAGGTCGACAAGCTGCTCATCGGCGGTGGCATGACGTACACGTTCTTGAAGGCGCAGGGTCTGGAGGTCGGGAAATCGATCTGCGAGAACGACAAGCTGGAATTGGCCAAGAGCTTGCTCGCCGAAGCCGGTGGCAAGATCGTGCTTGGCACGGACGTGGTCGTCACCGACAAGCTGGATTTCAAGGCTCGCACGCTGGGAGCTACCAAGGTGGTTTCGACCAAAGCCATGCCGAGTGATTGGGAGGGCGTGGACGCGGGCCCCGAAACCATCGCCACGTTCCGCGAGATCTTGCTCGGCGCGAAGACCGTGATCTGGAATGGCCCCGTCGGCGTCTTCGAAATCGATGCCTCCGCGAAGGGCACCATCGCCGTTGCCGAAGCGCTGGCTGAAGCGACCGCGGCTGGAGCGACCACCATCATCGGTGGCGGCGATTCGGCATCGGCCGTGAAGAAGGCGGGCGTTGCCTCGAAGGTCTCGCACGTTTCCACCGGTGGTGGTGCCTCCTTGGAATTCTTGGAAGGCAAAGTGCTGCCGGGCGTCGCGGCCCTGAGCAACAAGTAAAGTTCGCGTGCGTTAGCCAAGCCGGCACTCTGCTGGGTGCGGGCTTGGTTGGACGCGCCGCGGCGCTGGCAAGTGAGCTCGGGCCTGCGCGCTCGACTCAGCTCACGGAAGCCTTTGCCGGCTCGCTGCGCTGGACGCGACGTTTCGGCTTGGCATCGAGATTGAGCTCGCTGATTGCGGCAGGGGTTCTGGCGAAGGCGGCTTCACTCAACGCGCGCGCCTGACGGAGCGCGAGCTCCAGTTGCTCGGCACAGGCGCTTATCTGCTCGCGTAACTTCGCTTCGCGCGCAGGGGCCAGTGGTTTCGGCTTGGCGCTCTCGCGCAGCGCGCGCTCCGTATCCTTCGCGGCCGCCAGCAGGGGTTGCAAGAATTCATACGACGGATCGCCGCTCAAGCGACGCACGTAGGCCGATTCAGAGCGACGTTCGAACTCGAGCCAAAAATTTTGTGCGGCCGCGCCTGGTTTGCGCAGTGCATCGAAGCGCTGATGAGGGAAGAGCGCCTCGATCAGCGGACCATTGCCAGACACGTTCGCGACGATGGCATCGAACACGCCTTCAACAGCATCCGCCCACGCGGCAGAGAGCGCCTCGCTCTTCACCTTGCGCTTGCTGGCAAACTCCGGGAGCTCCGCTCCTTCTCGGAGCGCATTCTGCGTGGCGTCGAGCCCGTCACGGACGCGTTGCGCTGCTGTGACGAGCCAGCCTCGCTCTTCCGCCAACTGATCGTCGGTTGGCGCGAGGCGTTCACTCGCCAAAACCAAACGCTCCAGCGTTGGCTCCGCAAAGCTGACGAGATCCTGTGCTTCCTGAATACTGACCGAACCCATGTGGAGCGGGAGGTTAGTCGCGACCGGCTCGAGAGTCGCGCTGGAAAATCACCCGCGCCGGTCCGATTTTGGCTCGAAAACTGCTTCGGCCAGCGAAGCTCCGCGCCGGTACCAGCCGCCGTGGTGGTGCCGCCAACGCCCGTCGGCGTCATTTCCCCATCCCGGCTGGTGATAGCCTGAGCCACGGCGCTTGCCCGTACGGAGTCAGTAGTCTTCCGGGTGATGTTCGTGGTGTTCGTGCTCTTCGTGCCGTTCCTCGTGCTCTTCGCGGCGCTCCTCACGGCGTTCTTGGCGCCGCTCGGCGCGCACCTCATGAGGCGTTTCTGGGCGGAGCTCGGCCGTGCAGGCGCCAAAACCGACCACGGCATAAGCGGCAAGAATGATGCGGCTAGCGTTGTTCATGCAGGCTACCGAGTGCAAGACCGGTACCACGCAGGCTGCGCAGGTTGTGGCGTTCTGGGCTGCTCGGGGACTTCGCGGCGACTGAGCTTTGGGCCGCGACTCGCGCGCAGCGCCCGCTACCCCCAACCAAACGAGAACCCGTTTTTCGCGCAACTCGCCGCGCGCCCGCGCCGATCACACGGAAAACCCGCAGCAAAGGAAGCAGCATGCCGGATTCAATCCGTTGTTCAGTCGACGCCAGCCAGGCACATCACACCGTAACCTGTGAGGTCGATATCGGCCCCGAGCCGAGCGTTTCAGCGCCCAGCTCAGCGCAGCCGAGCGCTGCGCCGTCGGCAGCGCCTCCGGCCGTCGCGTCACCGCCTGCTGCGCCGCCGCCTGCTGCACCGCCCGCAGTTACAGCGCTGGTGAATCGCTTCCTGCAATCGCGTCACGAGGTCCATGCACCGCCAGTAGACAAGGTAACTGTCGACTCGGCAAAAGGTTGTCTCGGAGCGCTCATCGGGGTGCCACTGCTGGCGGCGAAGATGCCGCCCGTCGCCGTTCTGAGCGCGTTCAAGGTGGGCTACGATCTGGGCGCGTGCCTGGGCAAGAGCACGGCGTCGCGACAAGTGACCGCAGACGAGGCGGCCCAGGTGAAGGACTGTGAATCGGACGGTGGCATCCCCAGCGGCTTCATCGGTAAAGCGTTGATGTGTTTCGAGCCCAGCGCGGTGACCAAGTGACCCGCGCGCTGAACCGCATTGGGCTCGGCCTGCTCGCCGTAGTCGGGCTCTCCGTTACCGTGTTCATGGGCGTAGTCCTGGTGGGCGTCATCATCGGTTACGCGTCGACCTACCGAAAGAGCCCGGAGCGGCTCGTTGAACGTTATGTCGAGTGTGATGCCACGCACCCATCCGCGGCGTGCGTCGAGCTCGCCAAGCGGGCAGCGGCGGCGCCAGCCAAAAGCGCTGCGCTTGTTCACTGACGCGCTGGCCAAAGTGAAGCGCGTCGGCACGGCCCGCGCCGCTCCTCAGGGCGCGGGCAGCGCTTGCCACCGGCGCCGCCCTCGCCCGGCTCTCGCGCAGCGGGTCGCTGACTTGCTCGCGGCGCCGCGCGCCATGCTAGTGTGAGCTGTGATTCGGCGATTCTTGCCCGTGCTTGCCTGAGGCAGACCGACAATTTTGGCAGAATTTCCGTTTCTCCCCGCTTGTGTGCTCGCACCGATGGAGGGCGTGACCAACGCCGCGGTGCGCGCGGTCCTGGCGAGCTACGGTCCGGTCGGCTTGGTATGTACGGAGTTCGTGCGGATTTCAGGCGGGCGAATTTCACGCTCCTACCTAGCGCGACAGGTCGAAAAGCTTCCGGGCGTCCCACTCAGCGTCCAGGTTATGGGTAATGACCCTGAGCTGATGGCAGAGGCGGGTTTGGTGGTGGCACGCGCGGGCGCAGACGTCGTGGATTTGAATCTCGGGTGCCCGACGAACGCCGCGGTGCGCAAGGGCGTGGGTGCCGCGCTGTTGAAGCAACCGGAGTTGCTCGGGCGCTTGCTGACGACCATGCGGCGTTCGGTGCCCGGTCTACTCTCCGCCAAGTTGCGCGCCGGCTTCGATACCACGACAGAGGCGTTGACCAACGCGCGCCTGGTGGAGGATAGCGGTCTAGATTTTTTGACGATTCATCCCCGGCGGCGTGTGGATCACTATCGCGGCGCTGCCGACTGGCGCATCGTGGCCCTGGTGCGCAGTGAGCTGCGCATCCCGGTCGTTGGCAACGGTGACATTTGGTATGCGCAGTCCGCGCTGCAAATGTTCGAGCAAACGCGTTGTAACGCCGTGATGTTGGGGCGCCCGGCGTTGCGCAATCCTTGGATATTTCGGCAAATTAGCGAGTTGCTCGCGGGCACCGAACCATTCCGGCCCAGCGGGGCGGATGTCGCGCAGCACCTCCGTCGTTTGGCGCTGGCGTATGCCTCACGTGCTGATGATCCGTCGCAGTCGCCGCTTGGCCCGTTGAAGGAACAGCTGGGTTACCTGTGCCGCAGCGTGGCGGATGCAGGTGCGCTGCAACGCCGTTTGCAACGGCTGCCCACGCTAGAGCTGCTGCTCGAAGCCTCGGATGAGGGCTTTGGCGCGTTGCCCTTGGAAAGACTCGATCTCGGCGCTACACCGCTGAGTGCATGAACCTTGCGCGTTTCTTGGCTCAGGTATGGCAACGCCACCGCTGGAGCGTGCCATTGTCGCTTGGCGCCGCGATCTTTTTCGTTCGCCTCGCATCTGAGGTCAACGAGCATGAGCTCGACGCATTCGATTCGAGCGTGCAGCAGTGGGTGGACGGAGTGCGGGGCCCTGGTGATGCCCTGATGATCTTCATGACCGACGCCGGCAGCGTACTGCCCATGCTGTGCTTAACCCTGATCGCGCTGATTCTGCTGCTCGCTGCGCGCCGCCGACGCGAAGTGCGTTTCTTATTGGTCAGCGCGCTCGGCTGCCTGGCGTTGAACGTGCTACTGAAGTCGCTATTTCACCGTGCTCGGCCGGGCGCTGAACTGCCGTATTTGTTGGCGCGACCCACTTCGTGGTCGTTTCCCAGCGGGCACACGATGGGCGCGGTGGGCGTGGTCGGTAGCCTGGTCGTGATCGTGCGCGTATTGAGGCCTGCGCGAGTGGTTTGGGTTCCAAGCGCAGTGCTCGGCAGCGCCTGGATTGTCGGCGTCGCGCTGTCGCGTGTGTACCTCGGCGCGCACTATCCGTCGGATGTATTGGGCGGCCTGTTTGCAGCGTTTGCTTGGCTCAGCGCGGTTACCGGTTGGGCCTATCCGCGCCTCTTACCGCACGAGCGCACAACGGCCGAACCCCACTGAAGTGTTGCTAACGTGGGCTCCCGTTTGCTTCCAACGTGCCAAAAAGCGGGCGAGCGCGCAGGGCTCGCAGGGCCGGTCAGCCGGGTCGTGGCGCGGGCGGCACATAGCGCATCGCCGGCCAATCCGATCGTGTGTGTCACACGCGCGTTGGAGGGGATACGGTGAGTAGTGTTTCGGCGAGTCCGCTTCGAATGCGGAGTCTGCAACGCAGGCTTTGTAGACTGGCACGATGAGGAATGGGAGCGTACGCCCGTCTTCTGCGTCAGCTGTGGCGAACCGATCGTGGCGGGCACGCCGGTGGACGACGACGCGTCGGATGGCTCCGGGTCGCAAACTCGCGAGCAGGGTAGCTCACTCGGCATCCTGAAAGGTGAGGGGGAAGGCTTTCCGGACACACTGCGCGGACTGCGCGCAGCGCAACCGATCTCTCGCCCCGAGAACACCCCTGCTGCGCGTGCCGCACGCTCGCAACCGAAGTCGACGTCACATGCGAACCGGCCTTTTGCGCGCGCAAGCTCAGCGGCGCCGCGTGCGCTGAACGACGGCACCGAGCTGACACCGCCGTCTGCTTCGCCGCGGCGCTCGTGGCGGCGCCGCGCAGCGCCGCTCGGCACGTTCCTACTCGGCTTTGCCGCGGGGGTGCCGCTCACGCTCGGTGCCGAGCGTCTGAGTGAGCAACTCGCGACGCCGCGGGCGGCGCGTGAGGTTGCTCGGCAGTTGACGAGCGCGGCGAGCGCGCTGGATGACGGCGATTGGGAGCGCGCGCGAAGCTTGCTGGACCAGAGTACGGGTCGCCTACCGCCGAGCGATCGCCGTGTCGCGACGCTGCGGGCGCGGTTGGCCCTCGACCTGATCCTCGCGAATCGTCCCGATGAGGCGCGCCGCCAGCTGTCCACGCTGCAGAGCGTGACGCGCTTGCACCCCGCCGCGGCCGACATTCAACGGGCATTCGACGCGGTATTCAACCCCAAGGCGAAGGATCGTGCTGCGGGCGATAGCGCGCCGCGCTCGGCGGTGACTGGCAGCGTCGCTAGCGTCGCGGTCAAACCCGCGCCCAGCGCCGTGAAGGTGGGGCCAACCCGGCAGGAGTTGTTGAGCTTCGCGCGCGACCGACAGCGCCGTTCGTTGCTCGATGACGCGCAGCACCTTTACGAGGCCGTGCTCCTGACGCGCCCGAACGACGCTGAGGCGCGCTGCGGTTTGGCCGAAGTGCAATTGCTGCGCGGCAGCATTGCGCCCGCGCAGGCGCTGTTTGAACGCGCGCTGCAGAGCAACGCCAACTACATTCCGGCATGGGTCGCGCTCGGTGACATTGCTTGGCTGAGTGGTCACCCCGAGCGCGCGGCCTGTCGCTATCAGTTCGTCGTTCGGCACGCTGTTGAGGGGAGTTACCCGCCGTACATTACGCAACGCATCGCTCGCGTTACCGGATCCGGGGTGAACCCGCCGACCGCGCAGGGCGGGCTGGCCGCGCCCGAAGCATGCGGGCCCTGAGCGCGCTTCCCCCAATTTTCGCGGCGTTTGCGGGCCTTAGTGGGCTCGACCGTCCGCGTTTGCGCCTTTTGGCAACACCACGAGCGCACCCTGCTGCGCAAATTCTCCACGCTTGCGCGACGTGCACGCGCGCTCTCTGGCCTTCAAGCTAGGCTGATGGCAACCAGGGCTGAGCGCTACCGGGCAGAAGAGCAGATCAACAGCAACAAGGCGAAGGCGAAGAAGCCGCCCCCGCACGCGAGTAATCGCAGCGTGAACGCAGCGACTGCAGGCGTGAGTGGCGCCGGCGTTGCGCATCAAAATTTAGCCAAGCGCTCCAACAACAAGGGAGGGCCAGCGCTTGAGGTGTCCGAGCGCGGCGCGCCTTCCCGCAAATCCACTCGCAGCAGCGCGGGCAGAGTCAAGTCCGCGTCGGAACTGACTCTGCGCCAAACGCGGCGCGTGACTTCTGCGAAGGCGCGTGCGACGCGAGCGGTGGCGCGCGCCTGAGGACCACCACGCCGCGCGACGCTAGGCTCACGCCACGTCATGACAGCGCCTCGATCGTGGTATTTTGACCCAGCGTTAGCATGCCGGGATACGCGGAATTACGCTTTAGTTCTGTGCTGTTACGCACTTGTGCCTGCTGTAGGTGGGGTAGCGCCACTATACGAGCGCTGCCGTCCGCGCATTTTTAGCGGCCCGCCTGACCAACGGGGGAGGTCGTTGCGCCGACGGACTTAGTTTGACCCACGAAAAGAGGCATGAGTGATGAATCCAATTAGGCGCGTCGTGAGTGTTGTGTGCTGTCTCGCCATCGGGTCTGCGCTGGCTGTTGCCTGCGGTGGCTCAAGCAGCGATGAATCGGCATCAACCGCGGGCGCTCCCGGCGACGCAGGCGCCGGCCCGGTCGGAACCGCGGGCACTACGGGGCACGCCGGTGAGACGGGCAGCGCGGGGTCGCTGGCTAATGGCGGTGAAACGACGATGACCGACGCCGGCGCGGGCGGCGCGGCTGGCTCGATGGGCGGTGACGCTGGCGGCGCGGCCCTCGGCGGCGCGGCGACGGGCGGCAGTACAGCGATGGGTGGCAGCACGGCGATGGGTGGCAGCACGGCGATGGGCGGTGCAATGAGCGTGGCCGGAGCTGGCGGTGCTCCCGGCACGGCCTGTACCGGTGACGGCATGTGTCCAATGGGCACACCGTACTGCGACGCCGCCGCCGCGAAATGTGTCGAATGCAAAGGCGATGCAAACTGCGCCGGCAGCAACCGAGGCTCGGTTTGCAATCTCACCACGCACAGCTGTGTGCGCTGCACCGCTAGTGCGCAGTGCAGCACGGCGAACCCCTACTGCGACACGGCGACCAACACGTGCGTGAAGTGTCTCGCCGATGCCAACTGCACCGCCGAGCAGAAGTGCAATCTGACCACTCATGCTTGCGTGGCGACCTGCACTGCCGATAGCTGCGCTGGTTTGGCGCCCTACTGTGGGCCCGATATGTACTGCGTGCAGTGTCTCGCGAACGGCAACTGCAAGGCACCCCAAGGCACCTGCACCAATAATGTTTGCTCGTGTGATGCAGGCACCACGATGTGCGGGGGGATCAACGGCGGTTGCTTCAATCTGCAGACTAGCGCTCAGCATTGCGGGGCGTGCGGAACCGCGTGCGGCAACGGCCAGACTTGCGCGGCCGGCAAGTGCGGTTGCCCGGGTGGCGGTCTCGCGTGCACATTGGGTGGCGGACAAGGCCCCGGCATCACGCAATGCTACGACGGTGCCTCCAACCCCGAACACTGCGGCGCGTGCGGGACAGCGTGCACGGCGAGCCAAACGTGCCAGGCGGGCAAATGTCAGGCGGGCGCCTGCACGGCTGAACTCAAGGAATGCAATCGCGCGTGCGTCGACGTGCAGACAGATTTCTACCACTGTGGAAATTGCAACAAGCGCTGCGGTGCCAACCAGGCGTGCGTCGCTGGCGAGTGCAAGTAAGTAACGCTCAGCATCACTGATTCGCTCGGCTCGCCCTCATGAGTAGGTGCGGGCCGAGTTTTTTTGTCGCGCTGATGGGCCGTGCCGCTCAGCGCCTGGAGCGGTCATCCGGCTGCGCGGGCGGCGTCCCAGGTGGTTGCAGGTCCATCTGGGAGTAACATTGGGTACCGTACTTTGGGCCGCTTTGACAGTAGGTGCCGCCATTGGGGCCGCAACCGGCTGCTGCCATTGCCGCCAAAATCAGAATTAAGGCTAGAGCTTGTTTCGACATCTGCGTTCCTCTAAGGGAGCCGCACAGCAAGCGGCGTGCCGATGAACTCGCGCAGAAAGCGCGCCTCACAGCGGACACTGTGAACCGCGGTCGGCGTGCCTCCCAGGCACAGTGGCCCACCCGCAGCGCGCTCGTCAGGAGCGCGGGGGGGCGATCTCGCACGCGCCTTGGACCGCGTTCACGTCCGCGCCCAGCAAGAATGAGGCTGGAAAATAGGACTCACCGCGTTTGACGAACAGGCTGCCAGTGGCTCGATAGGCGCAGCCGATGATGTCGTTTTCTCGCCAGTTATCGCCGTAGCGAACGTCGATCGCGAACGGTACGAATTCCCGGCCTTGCTTGTCGCGGCTCAAAGTTGCTTGGCTGATCCGCACCCGGCGCTCGTGCGGCGGCGGGCGAGAACGCGAGAAGCGACTGCTCGAGAGCGCGGCCAGCGGC
>JBDTYJ010000232.1:0-9515 GCA_040005755.1 Pseudomonadota bacterium | reverse complement strand
GGCCGTAGTCGACCCAAGTTTCGTATTCGACGCGGTGCATGTGGGGTTCGTGGTGATAGAGGGCGAGGCTCGAGCCGGAGATGGCAAGGGTGCCGCGCAAATCGGCGCGGATGCGGCCATCTGCGCGGAGCATTTCCCAGCTTTGCAGGGCAGTATCGTGCACGTACACACTGGCGCGCGGCGGCGCGTGTTGGTTGATGAAGCCTTGCACGGCGCCCGTCGTGTAACCCCAAAACGTGCGGTTTAGGCCGAGGCTTGCGGCGCCAGGCGTGCCGCCGACGAGCGGAGTGTAGAAGCTCAGACCCCAAGGCTCGGAGTGCAACGTCATGCACAACGGACCGACGAGCACAGCCGCAGCAAGCGCCGCGGGCGCCCACGCGCGCCAACGCTTTTCTTGCCCCAGCTCGGCGACGCGCGCGGCGACGAACGCGAACCCCTGCCCCGCAAACAAACACAGGAACGGATAAGCCGTCATCCAGTGCTTGGTACCGCCGAAGATCGGCGTCGCATCCGACCACCAGGGCGCGTAACACATCAACAAACACAACAGCCAGAGCAGCGGCGTGGACGGCGGCGCAGGCTCCGCCGAGTTCGCTTTACGCGGCAACGCGCTCACCACCAGGCCGATACCGAACAAGAGCAACGTGATGGCTGGCACCGTGGCCAGCGTCATGACCCAGGCGTATAGCCGCGGCATGGGCGGTTTCCAGTACGTTTGGCCCAGAAACTCCATGTTGTAGTACTCGTGGCCGGTGTGGAACGCGACGTACTCGCGCAGGCGTTGCACGGTGTCGTGCCAGATCCACGGCCAGCCGGCATAGAACACGCAGGGAGAGATCAAGGCCATCGCGAGCAGCGCGTTGGGGAAGGCCCAGCGCTTCTGCAATAGCTCACGCACCGCATACGCGCCCCGAGTGAGCACGAAGTGCAGCACGAACGCCCCCGGCAGTAGCCAAGCGTTGTGCTTCGTGTCGAGCAAGAGCCCGTACAGCACGCCGGTTGCGAGCCCCCAGCCCAACTTGCCTTCGAGCGAGCGAGCGAAGGCGTAGGTCGTGAGCAGCAGCATGGCCGTCACCGGCATGTCGAAGCATGCCAGGTGCGAGTGGTAAAACACGCGCGGCATGAGCGCGAGCGCGAGTGCGGAAACCACGCCTGCCAGGCGCCCGTTCTCGCGTGCTCCCCAAACGTACGTGACCAGAACGCCCAGCGCGCTCAGCACCATGCCCGGAAAGCGGTACGCGCTGCCCTGCTCGCGAAACAGCTGAAAATCCGTATACAAATAGCGATGAGAGAAGGCGAATAGCGTCTTCATCAACGCCGGGTGTTCGTGATTCACCGACCAGTAATGGTCGATATAGCGTGGCTCCATGGCCTGCGAAAAATTGCTATGCAGGAGCTCGAACCACGCCTCGTAGCTGCGAGCCGCCTGGAAGTAGAAGCCCTCATCACGCGCGTAGCCGAGGTCCTTCACGGTGCACAGCAACAGCACGAGGTAGGCCGTGAACAGCGTCACGCCCAAAGCGCAGTCCCAGCGGTCGAGCTTGCGTGGGCCGTTCATCGCGTATCCGCGTAGAAGCAAAATTGTCGGTCGCTCGGGTCATCACTGGAGACGTCGAACTCCACGGTCGCGGTTTGGCCCGCGAAGCGCTCGGTATCGAATTCGAAGTGCCGCCAGCCACGTTCGTCGTGGTGCTCGTAGCTGCCCACTCGTTGCCCCTGAACGTGCACGCTGAGTAACGTTGGGCCGTGCACGCCGTCGCGAAACAAGAAGTAAGAAAGACCGCCAAAGCCGTAGATTTTTCGACCCATTGCCACATTCGTGAAGGTGAGCCGCACACTCTCGCCGGCGCGCGGCTCGGCCCACAAACAGCGCCTGGGCCGATACTCTTCGTCGTCCAAGATCGTGACGCCGACGAAGAACTCTTCCCCACCACAGTTGTAACGCTCGCGCGGAAACGCCAAGTGCCCGTGCAAGCCGCCCGCGCTCGGCACGGCGTGCTGCGTGTACACGCAGGAACGCTCGCTGTCGCCCGAATCCCCCGCGGTGACGCTCAACCAGGGAGGACGCGAGTTTTCCAAGAAAGAGAACAGCACCGTGTCCGGATGCGGATTCTGGCGCACGCGCAGCTGAAAGCGGCCCACCGTGTACTCTTCGCGCACGGTCCAGTCGGCCAACTCAGGCGCGGATTTGCCGAGCGTGGCCACCTCCAGCGCGCGCGCATAAGCGGAATCATCCGCCCGGGCCTCATTGGCGATCGACATCAACTCATCCCCGAATGCATGGCGTGCAATCGGATCCGCCCACTCTGGCGCGACGACGAGCAAGTCGTTCGGCCCTTTGAGCTTTTTGACCGCGGCGCGCACGGCTTGCCACTCGCTGACCCGCGGCGCCCGCGCGGCGTCGTACGCAAACAGGCCTAGCTCCGCGAGACCCGCGATTGGAACGAGCAGCCAAAGGAAGCGGGCACGGCGCATGATCGATGAGCGCGCCGAGCCTGCCACATTGCGGGAAAAAGCGGTACGCTGGTGTGCCCGCCGCATGTCCCTAGTCAAAGCCTACTTTCGCGAAGCCGCGCAAATTCTGGAGCAGATCGACGAAAACTCGGTCGAGCGCCTACTCGCGGAGCTCGTGGCCGTGCGCGAGCGTGGTGGGCGCCTGTTCGTGCTGGGTGTAGGCGGCAGCGCGGGCAACGCCTCACACGCCGTGAATGACTTTCGCAAAATCTGCGGCATCGAGGCGTACGCGCCAACGGACAATGTGTCCGAGCTCACCGCGCGCGTGAACGACGACGGCTGGGAATCCACGTTCGCAGCGTGGCTCGCGGTGAGCAAGCTGTCCAAGAGTGATCTGCTCTTGGTGTTCTCCGTGGGCGGCGGCAATCGCGAAAAGAACGTGAGCCCCAACTTGGTCCGTGCGCTCGAATACGGGCAGCAGGTGGGCACGCGCATTGCTGGCATCGTGGGCCGTGATGGCGGGTACACGGCGCAAGTGGCGCATGCTTGCGTGCTCATTCCCACCGTGAACCCCGCCGCAGTCACCCCGCATAGTGAGGCATTCCAAGCGGTTATCTGGCATTTTTTGGTGTCACATCCGGCGCTCCAGCAGAACGGCATGAAGTGGGAAACCCAAAAGTGACGCGCGCGTTCGTGGTCGGCGGCGCGGGCTTCATCGGCAGTCATCTGACGGAATGCCTGAGTACACAGGCCTCGGTCACGGTCTTCGACAATCTTTCGGTCGGCAAACGTGAGTTCCTCACTGGCGCGCTGCAAGGTTCGTGTGTGCTCGTGCAAGGGGACGCGCTCGATCTACCGGCGCTCGAGCAGGCAATGGCGGGGCACGACACGGTGTTCCATTTTGCTGCCAATCCAGAAGCGCGCTGGGGTCTAGCAAACCCCCGCTTGGACCTAGAGCAGGGCACCATTGCCACCTGGAACGTCCTGGAAGCAATGCGGCGCACGGGCGCCAAACGCTTGGTCTTCGCATCTTCCGGCACCATGTATGGCGACACCCTGCAAAACTGCGCCGAGGAGGATCTGGGCAAGCTACCGATCTCCCTGTATGGCGCGAGCAAGTTCGCTTGCGAGGGGCTGATCAGCGCCTACGTGGAGTGCTTCGGCCTTTCGGCTTGGATCTACCGCTTTGGCAACGTGGTCGGCCCACGCGGCACGCACGGCGCCGCGCTGGATTTTCTGAATAAGCTGAAGAATAACCCGGAAGAGTTAGAGGTGCTCGGGGATGGCCGGCAGTCCAAACCGTACGTGCACGTGAATGATTGCGTGGCGGGCGTGCTGTTCGGGCTCGAGCATGCCAGCGAGCGCTTGAACATTTACAACATTGCGCCGCCGGACTTCACGTCGGTGCGGCGCATTGCCGAGCTGTGCATCGCGGCTTCGCCGTATCCACAGGCGCGCATTCGTTACACCGGGGGTGAACGCGGCTGGCCCGGTGACGTGCCGCATTCGCGTTTGAATGCGGAAAAGCTGGGCGCGCTCGGCTACCGCGTTTCACTCAGCAGCGATCAAGCCGTGGCAGCCGCGGTGCGCGCCCTAGCGCTGCAGGTTTTCGGCTAAATGCAGGCCGTAGTCTTGGCCGGCGGCTTGGCCACGCGCCTCGGCGAGCGCACGCGGGCTTTACCCAAGGCGCTGTTACCGATCGCGGGGCGACCCTTCTTGGCTTGGCAGCTGGAGGCCCTCGCGCGTTCGGGGTTCAGCTCCGTGGTGCTGTGCATCAGCCACTTGGGCGGGCAGATCCGAGAGTTCTTGGGGGATGGTGCGGCCTTTGGCGTCGCTGTGGCCTACTCGGAAGACGGCCCGCGCTTACTGGGTACCGGGGGTGCGTTGCGACACGCGATGCACTTGCTCGAACCTGCCTTCTTAGTGACCTACGGCGACAGCTACCTGCCCTTTGACTATTCGGCGCCGCTGCGCGATCTCGAACAGCATCCCGAAAGCTCGGGCACCATGAGCGTGTTCGCGAATGACGGCGCGTGGGACGAGAGCAATAGCGAGGTGCGAGGCGGGCTCGTCGCGCGCTATGAAAAGCACGCCTCGGATGCTGCCTTGCGCTACATTGACTACGGCGCCATTGCGCTACGGCGCTCGGTGATCGCGGAGCGGCCGCCAGACGTCGCCTTCGGGCTGGACCAAATTCAGGCACAGCTCGCGCGTGCGGGGCGGCTGCGCGCCTACGAAGCAGCCGAGCGCTTCTACGAAATCGGCTCGGAACCGGGCATTCGCGACTTGGAAGCGAAGCTCGCTCTCCACTGATCATGATAGCTTCCCCGGCGATGTTCGGCCGCTGGTTCAGCCTCGAGCGGGTGTGCCAGGCGCTCACCGTGCTGATCAGCGTGGGCTTCGCGCTGGCCGCGTTTTGGGAGCTGGCTGACACGTTCGGCGCGGGGCACTTCGCTTCTTCCTCCGCCGTATGCACCGGCGCGGAAAACATGTGGCGTTGGGGCGTGCTCGGCCCGGTTACGCACCAACTCGGCCGCGCGCCCCTGCCGAGCGACTTCTACTGTCATCACCCTTGGGGTATATTTTGGGTGACGGCGCCATTCATGAAGCTGTTCGGGCACCATGCCTGGGCGTGCCGTTTGCCTGCCGCCATTCAAAGCGCGTTGACGCCGCCGGCGTTGTACTTCGCGGCACGCGCCCTGTGGGGTCCGGTCGCTGGCGCGGTCGCCGCAGCCAGCTTCGCCGCCCTGCCCATCGCGCTCAGTTTTTCGGATTTCAACTCGCTCGAGGTGCCGGTTATTTTCGGCACGGTGCTCGCCATTTGGGGCTACGCGCGCTTTCGCCGCGGCTATTTGCGCCGTTTTGCCGCTCTTTCGCTGGGCGGGCTCACTTACGCCGTGTGCTGCGATTGGGCTGCGGTGATCTTCGCGGCCGGCATGCTGGGCGCGGTCTTTGCGAGCGTTTTTCTGCTGCGGCGCTGGACTACGCCCGCCGACCGGCGGCACATCGCCACGTTTTGGGGGCTTGCACTCGCCTTGTGCGGGCTCGCCATAGCCACGCACCTGTACGTTTTCTCGAAGCTCGGCCAGCTGAACGAGTTGTTCGCCCAGGGCAATCTGCGTTCGACCGGCTCGAGCGTGCCGCTTTCGCTGGTGCTCGCCGCGCGGAAGTTCTGGATTGAAGTCTCCTTCACTGGGCTCGCGATCGGCATCGGCAAAGTCGCGTTGCCGGTGCTCGCCCTGCGCGTGTTGTGGCGCAGAACCGAGCTGGAGGCGCTACCGCTGGCGGTGTTTGCGATGGCCGCGGTGCAATACGTAACGTTCAAGCAAGGGGCGGATATTCACATCTTTTGGCCGCACTATTTCGCGCTCTACTTTGCGTTCGCATGCGCCGGGCTGGTGCACACCGCGCTGGAGTTGAGCGCGCGCGTGGGCGGCAATTTCCCTGGTTTTTCCGCTGAACGCTCGGCCTACGCCTGGGGCGCGTTCGGGCTGCTCGTGCCGCTTGCGATCCTCCCGGACGGCCTCCGCGCCCTGCACTACGCCCATCGCTCGGGCGGTCGCTTCAACGAGAACGGCCACCTAATCAAGCCGGACAAAGACAAAGTCGCCGCGTTGGAGTGGCTGACCGCGCGCATGGCCCGAGGCAGCGGCGTCACCTTGCACCCGGGCATGCGCCAATCGCTGTGGGTCGATTGGTCTTTGCAGCGCCCGGTGCAAACGAGCCCGCGTCTGCCGACCGGCCCAGGCACCGGTGCTGAGCGGTACTACGTGGCTGACCAGCGCTTCATGACCGCGAGCGAGCAGGATGCGCTCGCGAGCAACTTTTCCGTTACGGTGCTGGGCCCCTACTTGGCGCTGGATCGCGCCGCCGCACGCGGAGGCTTCGAGGCATTTGCCGTGCGGCGCGAGGAGCCTTCGTGGTGGCAGGCGTATTGGGTGTCGAGTAGCCACGCCCTGCGCAGGATCGTCCCGGACCCGTATTTGGGCTGGGAAATGCGTGATCGCTTCGGCCTCAGCCCCAACCCGGCACCCAGCGTACCGCCCGCGGGCTTCGAGCAGCTGCGCGTGGCTCACAACATCGCTGTTGCCGACGGGGACGCCGCGGGCGCCGAGCGCTGGCTCACGCGGCTGCTGCGCGACACCGACCGTTCCCATGCCCAAACTTTTCCGGACGGCAACGCGCTGCTCGGAGCGCGCCTCGAGCGCGGCACTTCGCTGGTGTTCAGCGTGTACTTTCGCGCCGCCGGACCAGATCCGGATGAGCCGTACCTCGCCCTGCATTCTTCACTGGACTCGCAACCCGGCAGCTCCCTGGTGGCACGCGACACGGCGGTGGCTGAGGTTGGCATGCCGTTCGTGATTCCCGCCAGCCGCTGGAAGGCGGGCTACGTATATGCTTCAGAAACCGAAGTGATCCGACGCATTGGCTCCGAGCGCTGGTTCGCCGAGCTTCGCCTCTCGCGTCGCAACCTAGGTGATGCGCCGGTAAAATTCGAGATCTTGCACTTAGAGTAGTGGCTCAGCGGGTGCGCTCGCGCCAGGCCGTATTGAATTCGTCAATTGTGCGCTCGGTCTGCGGATTCCACAGCATTTTACGCAAGATGGCAGGGGGGACTGTGACGATGTGCGCGCCATCTTGCAGCGCTTCATTCACGTCCATCAGGTGCCGAATCGAGCCGATCAGGATCTGACTCGAGAGCTTTTCGCGATCCAAAATCGCGCGCATCTCCCGGATGATGGGGCGCGCGTCGTAGCCCATGTCGCGGATGCGGCCGCTGAATAGGCTCACATACGTGGCTCCCGCAAGGCTCGCCAAATACGCCTGATTGAAGCTCATCATGCAGGTCATGTTGGTCGGAACACCGCGCGCCACGAGCTGAGCCAAGACCTTCAGACCGATTTCAGAAAACGGTACCTTGATGCACACGCGTGACGGGTCCCAGGCGTGATAGGTGGCTGCTTCGCGAAGCATGTCCGCTTCGGTTTCGTGAGTAAGCTCAACGGAGACCGGGCCGCGTGACGCCTGAATCACAGCGCGAATTCGCAGCTCTAGATCCTGGGCGCCCGCTTCACGCGAGAGGATCAGCGGGTTGGTGGTGATGCCAGCCAGCACGCCCCAGCTGAAAATGTCACGGATTTCATTCGGGTCAGAGCTATCCAAAAACAGCACGTACGGTTCTCCGTAAAACTACGCCTGGATGATCGCTGAGGCTAACTCTGCGAAGTTCGCGGCAACCAAATCAGGTTGCACCGACGGGCCGCCCCGTAGCGGGCAAAGCTCACAGCGATTGCTAGCAAATACCAGCGCCGCGCGCACACCCGCAGCTCGGGCAGCCAACACGTCCGAGGCGGAATCACCGATCATCCAGGTGCGCCTTGGGTCGAAGCCCGCGCGCGAGATCGCGTTCAAGAGCAACCCGGGCTTTGGCTTGCGGCAGGTACACTCTCCCAGCCACTTTGCGTCGCCGCCGGGCCCGCCTACGGGATGGTGTAAACACACTTCCAGAACCGGGATCGCGATGCCGGCGGCTGCGAGGATGGTCACGAGCGCGCGGTTCGTGCGCTCGACCGCGACCGCCGAGTATTGGCCCTTGGCTGGGCCGGGCTGATTCGTAGCGAGCGCAAACCCAAAACCCGCGGCGGCGAGCGCCTTCAAACCATCGATCACCCCCGGAAGCAAGCGCACGTGGTCAGGGTGAAAAGCCACCGATACGGTGCCCGTTTCCTCATCACGCACCACATCGATCAACGTGCCATCGCGATCCAAGATCACACCCGGCCGCAGGCCAATGGGCGCGCCGTTCACGGCTTGCCGCCTGCCACCGTGTCCCAGCTGTCATAGGTTTCTTGACGGCGGCTGCCGACCCGCAAGGTGCTCGCCAAGCGAATGAACGTCCAAACGGTGCCCGATATTTTGCGTAGCTTGGAAGCGCCCACGCGCTCTTGGTATTCGATCGGGATCTCGACCACGTGGTAGCCGGAGCGCGCGGGCCACAGCACGGTGTCGATGGGCAAGGCGTCGCCTTCGCCATCGAACGAAAACGCGCGAATCACCGAGGAACGATAGCCGCGCATGCCGCTATGCAGATCCGCCACCGGCATGCCATTGAGCAGCTGCGCGAGTAGCACGAAGGTTTTATTGGCCAGGTAATTCGGCAGTGGCATGGCCGCGGGCCGCGTGCGCACGCGAGCGGCGTTCACGACATCCACTCCGCTTTCCAGGATGCGTTGAATGTCGACGATCACCGGTGGTGGATAGGTAAAATCGCAGTCCAGGTAAATCAGCGCCTCAGATTGCTGGGCAGCCTCGTACATCAGCAGTTCCATCGCGGGGCCGTGACCGCGCGGCGGCAATTGACGGAGCACGCGCGCGCCCATGCGCTCGGCGATGACCGGCGTTTGATCTTTGAGCGAGCTATCCACGAGTAGGATTTTCGCGTCGGGCGCGTACCTCCGCACCTCATCGATCATGCGTGCCACGCTCGGCTCTTCATCCATGGTGAGCATGCCGATGGTGAGCGAAAGCGGGCCCGGGCGCGGCTTCTTGCGGGCTACGAGCACGTGCTGGAAGGCCAGCAGCCGGGGCGCCATGCGCGCCAACGCGACCTCGAACGGACGCACGGTGGCGAGGTACGCCTGATACGCGGTGAGATCGCGGAAGCCGCTACCGGCACCCTCCCCGTGGCGCAACGTGAGGAAAAACTCATCGTCAATGAGCAGACGCAAACCGCGAAGTAGCATCGGATTCAGGCTCACTTCAAGCAGCTCCAGACCCGAGCGTTCGACCGCGCGTAGCGCTTCCGCGCGGGAAAACAAACGCGGCGGAGCTCCCCTGGCCGTTACATAACCCGCCTCTGCCCGGCCCACGTGCAAGCGCACGGGCCACGCTTCGCCGTTGGTCATGGACACGAGGAGGCGCCCTTCCTCAGCTACGAATTGCGCGTAGAACTCGAGCAAGCCTTCCGGCTCTCGTGCGCGCTCCAGTAGATCGGGGACGAGCACGAGATCGAACTTGCGGCCGCCCAGCACGGAGGCGACGCGCGCTCGGTCTTCCGGGTC
>JBDTYJ010000231.1:0-9573 GCA_040005755.1 Pseudomonadota bacterium | reverse complement strand
GCCCCGGTGGCGGGCGCCGCAGCGCTGTCCTTTTTCGCGTTGTTGCAGCCGAGCGCCAGAAGCAGCGGCAAAGCTAGCAGCGCGATCCGTATTCTTCGCTTTTGGTTGTTCATGGGCATTATCACTGGGCTGGCGCCGCGGCCCCGTAGGCCGCAACGATGTTGGCTTGAACTGCGTCGTCGGCGGTGGAAGTCGAGAAGGCGGCGGTCATCACGCCCTCGAAGAAGTTGCCAATGGCACCGTTGCTATTGTCACCGCCGGTTCCCATGCCGATGGCGCCTTCCTTGCGCATTGGGTTGTACTTCGAGTTTGGACGCACGCCGTCGAAGGGCGTGGCGAGCGCGCCCAGCTGCGCGTTGCCGACCTTGATGGCCCAGTGGTTCGAGCCGGCCCTGTCACCCTTCACCATGGCCGTGACGTACGCGGACGTGACTGGCGTGCTGGCGTTGAACGGGCTGATATTGCCAGCCCACAGACCGTTCTCCAGATCGCCCATCACCCACGGCCCGGTGCCCGCGCCTTTGCCCCAGATGGTGCACTTTCCGTAGTACACGGCTTCCATGGTTCCTTCGCCGTTGTCTCGGCTATTTCGCTCCATGTTCCCGTAGTCGAAGCAGCAACCACCGTTATAGATGGCGCCGTCTACGACCATGTACTCGGTCTCCGCGTCGTCGGCGATGGCGGTATCACATGCTGCGTTGTTTCGGTAGCCGATCCCGGGGACCACGTGGACGCCGTACACTTTGTGGCCACTGAACGTGGCCGGGAGTGCCTTGGCGTTGGCCTCGTTGTCTGGTGAGGTCTTGGCGCCGCCGGCGGGCGCACTGGTCAGGTTGTTCCCGCGTCCCGATTGGTCATAAATGATCGAGATGGTGCAGGCATCGACGCCGCAAAAGGTGTCCTGATCAGCCGAGTTGGCGAAGCCGCCGGGGGCGAGCACCGTGATGTCTTTGGTCGTCCCGTCCGCTTTCTTCACCTGATAAAGCGGGCCGGTGTACGCGGCGTACAGGGCGCGAACGGTGCTGTGAGCGGCAATACAGGGTCCGCCGTCGATCTGGTAGATGTCGCACGGCGCCTTGGTCGTGGCGGCCGGATCAGTCGCGGGCGGAGTCGGATTGAGACACTTGATGTACGCGGCTGAGCTCGTCGCGCCGGCAGTTCCGGTGCTGCCGCTAGAGCCGGCTGTGCCTGTAGTGCCAGCGGCGCCGGCCGTGCTCGTGGCGCCGCCCGAACCCATGGGACTCGAGCTGAGCGAGCAGCCGCCGCAAATGCTGAGGACCGCGATAAACGAGAGCTCACACCAAATGTTTCTTGTTCTCATCGAGGATTGCGCCTCCGTGGCGCCCAGATAATCAACTGTCTGACTAGGTAAGATTGTGTCGGAAAAGCGCGTGGGCGGCTTCCCAACTCACACGCGAAGAGCCTTCGCGACGCTATCAGGCTTGTGCGCCCAACAAGTCGGGAACGGTCAACTCCGTTGCTCCGTTCACGTCGCCGGCGAGGCGCAGTGGGCGCGTGATGCGCCGCTGGCGAGTTTGAAGCCGGTGGAGTGCTCTTCAGCGCCAATGGAATCGAGGTCCCATCGCCGGATTACTCCACCAAGTGGCACTCGCCAAGGAGTTCCGTTCGAAATAGTAAACCGTATTGAAGAATGCGCGGTGGAGCGGCCGGCCGACTGGCCCACAAGTGGTGGCTTTGGACGACGCGAGCCCCGACCCATGGCTGCGGCAGGGCACCGTCCTCGCCTACCGGACCGTCCCCGGGTCGACACCGCAATCCACGAAAGTCATCGACGTGGTGATCTTGAAATTCGAGCCCGAGGGGTGTCGCTCGGCGTTGAACAGATCGAGCGCGTACACTTGACCCACGACCAGACCGGCATCGATCGCGAACTTGTCCAACGTGATCTGGCCCTGCATTGCGGAATGGATGCCGCCCAGGTCGATCGCGAGTTTTTTGTCGATGAACACCCATAGGTCGTCATCGCCCTCGAAGCTGAATACCTCGCCGCCTTGGTATTTGAACTTGGTGTGAAGCTCGGTGGTAAAGCCGAAATTGTGGCTCTTGCCGTCTTCACCATAGTCGCTGAAATTACCAAAGCCCGCGCCGTCCACCGGGAAGTAAAGCTTGGAAGTGAACACGCTCGTGACGCCGTCCCCGGATGGCGCCAGGTGAAACCCGACGAGGTACGCGAGGTTCACGCCCGGCACATTCCGATACCATTGGCTGAATGGTTCGGGCCCCGTTAGCCCGACGCCGCGGCTGTAGTCGCCGGCCACATTCACCGGGTTGTAAACGGGCGTGTTGTCGGGGCCCAACGTCGAGAGCACGGTGCCAGTTGGGTTTCCGCAGCAGTAATGCGAGCCAAAATCTGGATGAGGCGAGCCAGCTGGGCTCGTGGCGGTTTGATTGTAGCCGATGAAGTCGCGTGCAATGCCCCAGAGCGTGGTGCCACAACCAACCGCGCTTTCGATCGTGCTGGCTTGGGTGGTCGCCGGGTCGTAGGGAACGCCCTGGCAGTATTCACCAGTGATGCCGGCGGCGGGCGCGGTCTTGCAGGCCGAGGGCCATTGGTCGGGGCCGCCATCCCCGGTAACGCCGACGTCCGGTGACACGTTGAGCGGCGGTCCACCCGCTCCGTTGCCCGTGCTTCCCGAGTCGCCCGCGCGGCCATTGGCCTGCGATCCGGTACCTCGCGAGGCGGAACAGCCGTTAGAAGCAAGCGCGCATACGACAGACGCGAGCGAAGCTACTCGAAGCGCACTTCGGCCAAATGGGAGTCGCCCCCCGGCACGTTTTGAACAAGTCATGGCGATGATTTGCGGCAGTGTTTCGCCCGGCGGATCGCTGGACGCTCAAGATTGCGTGAGGAACTGCGCGCGCCAGCGTGACATTCGGTGGCAGCCAAGGCCAGTAGCGAATGGGGATCGGCTTTGCACGCCGCAGGCGCGTGGGTGCATTTCGCGAGCGATTCAGCCTGCAGCGGGTAGGGTTCGCGCCCCATCGTTAATATCGAGCGTCACTGCTGCGCGGAGACCAAGCACGACCGAGTGGGGCGTCTAGAACGCGCAGCAGGGAGGCGTGTGCAACCGCGCTCCCCGCCGAGCCGCCAGGGTTACTTCGTGTATCCCGCAGCAACGATGTTTGCCTGAACGGCATCTTCCGTTGCGTCGGTCGGATAGCCCGTGACGATGCAACCCTCATAGAAGGTGCCGTCACTTTGATTGGCACCGCCGCCGGGCTTGCAGCAATCCCCGCCGCTACCGAGCACGATGGCGCCTTGTTTCTTCATCGGGCTCCAGCCGCCGGGGAGGGCGCCCTTGTAATAAGTCCCCAGCTTCCCTGCAGATGCGTCGCCGCCTCGTAGCGCGAACTCGGTGGTGCCGTTGTTCTTCAAAATGGCGGTGACGAAAGTGGCGGTTTGGCTCGGATTGTTTTGGTTCTTCTTGGTGTCGTTTTGGGCGAAGAGCCCGTATTCGAGATCGGCCATGACCCATGGGCCCATGCCCGCGCCGCTGCCCCAGGCTGTGGTCGAGCTCAGGTTGATGGCGTCCATCGCGCCCGCGCCATCCGCCTTTCGATCGGTTTCGCTGTTGCCATAGTCGAAGCAGCAACCGCTGTTGAAGTGCTTGCTGCTCGTGACCATGTACGTTCCCTCCGGCTCCTTACCGAGCGGAATGCCAGAGGCCGAAGCATCCACCCAGTAGCTATTTCCGGGGTTGATGTAGAGCGAGTACACCTTGTGCCCGCCGACCATGAGCGACTCACTCGTCGCTTTCGACGGCGTACTCGAGGTGGACCCGGGGACCATGGTCGAGCCTTGGTACCAGAGGTCGTTGCCTTTGCCGGATTGGTCGTAAACGACGGTGATGATGCAGGTGGTGCCCATGCAGAAGGTGTCTTGGGCAGCGCCGTCGGCAATACCACCCGGAGCGAGTGTGAGAATGTCCTTGGTGGCTCCCGCTGCGTTACGGACTTGATAGAGCTTGCCGCTGTAAGATCCGAGCAGCGCCCTCACGGTGCTGTGCGCGGCGACGCACGGGTTGCCCGCGCTCTTGTAGATGTCGCAAGGCCCCATGCTGTTGCCGGCGCCCCCCATGCCCGCGCCGGCCGCGCCCGCGCTGCCTCCGGTGCTCCCGCCGGCAGTGCCGCCGCTACCGGCGCTGCCCATGCCACCCGCGCCGCCCATGCCACCGCTGGCTTTCTCGAAGGTGACGGTGCCCGTGGTGGTGGGGCTCTTGGTTTGGGGCGACCAGGTCATGGTGCTTGCCGAGGCGCAGTATCCATAGGGCGCCATGGCATCGATGGTGAGCACATTGCCCGCTGTGGCGTAGTTGCCATCGGGCGACGCGATATTGCTGACCAAGCCCAGGCCGCCGCTCTGATGCACCGCGGCCGTGCAGTCGCACCCGCCGCCGCTCTTCGGCGTGCAGGTGACCGAGGAGTAGCCCAAACTGGAGATGATGTTGGCCGCGCCCGGGCAGTCAGTTTGGGTGGAGGAAATGACCAGACACTTGGCATCCAACGTGAACTGCTCTTGACCAGTCGTGGTCGTGTGGTCGGTATAGGTGCCGTTGGAATTGGCGGTCCAGGTGCCGGTTACATCCAGCGAACCAGTGACGGGAGCGGTGGGGCAGCCTGCGCCAATCAAGGTGAGGTCGAGGGTGCCGCTGACCTTGAGGCAGGATGCCGTTACGTTCCAAGTACCGACCACGCTGCCCCCGCACGCGGTCACATTCGTGCACGCCGCACCGGGTGAGCTCCCGCCAGCGCCTCCCGCCCCCGCGCCGCTGGGCCCGCCTCCGTTACCCACCGCTCCCGCGCTGCTCGCCCCGCCTCCGTTACCCACCGCGCCCGCAGTACCTCCGTTTGCGTCGGTTTTGCCGGAGCACGCGTCCGCGAGCATTCCGAGTCCGAGGATCAGCGTTAGAACGGCAGATTGGATCTTCATCACACGGTATCCTTCTGAGAGGTGACTTCCGCCGCGCTGATGCGAGCGGCGAAGCCGGATGAGGCTCACCGTGTGCCGCTGCGGCGGTGCTCAGCACCCCGTTAGCAACTTCACGAGGTGCCCCTTCACCCTGTTACAGAGCCGCTCGATGTGTCCCGAAAAGTGAGCTGGCACGAACGCTTTTCGATGCAAGCTCGGTATCCGTCGCTAAGGCGGGGCAGCCAGCACCGGTAACCCACGCAGAGCGACGCGATGACCCGAACTGGTCACACTCCGCAGTGACGCCAGGTCTTCCTCCGGTGCACCGTGCGCATCGGCGACCGCTGGCGGAATGTTCGCGCACTGACGCAAATCAGCCGGTTCGCAAGCACTGCTCATGGCGCGGTGCTCTGGGACGACGCTCGCTGGTCGACGCGGCGTTGTCTCATGCGGGCACTCCGGCGCCGCACTCGGCTGATGGCGGTCAGTGCGAAGATGGCGAACCACGCTTGCTGGCTGCTTAGCGGCGCGCGGGCACCGCTGCGGCAGGAACAGCCGCTGTCTGCGTCACAGCGAGGCTTGGCTGTGTCATCCCCGCTGGGCGCGGCCGGCGCGATCGTTAGCAGCGAGACCCCGAACCTGGGTAACTCGAAGTCTACGGCGACCACGCCACCGCACCCCACCTTGAGCGTCGTATCCGGGACCAGAGCCGAAGGATCCATGGCTTGCTGCAAGGCTGCTATTTGCGCCTGCGACGGGGCTGCCGGCATGCCTTGCGCTACCCACGCCGAATAGGCATCACCGTGCGCCGCGTCGACGCGCAAGTGGGAGACGCGCGCGCCGGCTTCGAACCCGCTCGGCACGCGAACGGCAAGGTGCACCGGCGTGGGAGCCGCGGTCACGAGGTCATCATGATAATTCCAGATCAGAACTTGGATGGTGGCGCCGTTGCGCGTGGCCATGCCGTCGACCTCCGGTTGCTCGCGCACCCCTTTCGTTACGACGTCGTCCAGCGTGTGGGCGCCGCTGCTCGCGAGCGGCAAGCGAATTCCATCGAGGCGACCGAGGAGCTTGAAAGCGCTCAGCACTGGCAGGCTGATGCCATTCGTGGCGAGCGCGCGATAGCCCGCGAAATAAGGGGTGCCTGGGAACGTGAATGCCCACGTGAGCAGCCCGCCCAAGTTGACGCCCGCTTGAGCCTTGAGCTCGAGGGAGCGCTTCATCATGGCGAGTTCGTAAGCGCCGTATGCAGTGGAATTGCGGTAAGCGTCGGCCGGGTTCGTGCTGGGCGGGCACGCGGCGCAACCGTCCGGATCGGCTTCGGTGATGTAGATGGGCGTGCGCTTGTATTGGGGAAACGCAGCGACCGCTGCGAAACCGCTGCGGTGTATCCGGAGCTGATTGCCGAGGTCCATTTGGACGTGATCCCCGGCCATTGTGACGCCGCCCTTGGCGTGGAAAGTGACGAGGTCGAGGCGCGTGCCGGTTGTGCCACTCACCGCGTTCGTGCCCGTCGCGCAGTGGGCGAGGAATTGCTTCAAGAAATCACTGCCGGCGCTGGCTGCGCCGCCGAGTTGCGCGCTGGGCAGCACCTCGTGCAACGCCGATTCCGTATAGTCGTATAGCTTCGCGTACTCGTCGAAGGTGCCATGCCAATAGCTGAGGTCGGGCTCGTTCCACAGCTCCCACAGCCAGTTCGCGGGCACATCCGGATAACGCTCGTTTTCGTGCGTTGCCCAGGTTCGAATCAAATTCCCCCAGCGCGCGTAATCAGCGGGGGGATAGAAGCAGCCACCGTTGAGGGCGAGGGTACTCGCGTTGCGGTAAGGCGCTGGGTGGGACGAGAGCGCCTCAGGCATGAACCCGAGCTCCACGAATGGGAACGCACCGGCCGCGCTGAGCGCATCCATGATGCCGTCGGTGACGGTCCAATCGTAGCGAGGTGCTCCCGTGGCATCCTCGCTGTAGACGCCCGTTGAGCCCCACTTCAGCGCTGGCGTCCCGTCACCGCTATTGAACAAAAAATGGCTACGCACATGCACGGGGGCAGAATGCGCAGCAACGAGCGCCCCGAGCAGCGCCGTTCCTTCTGGCGTCGTGGTGTAATTGACCTCGTCGTAGCCGTGGAACGGCCACACGCGCTCGAGTGGGCTGCCGGCTGCAGCGCCCTCGACCGATACCGTAACGGTCGAGGGTGCTTGTGCACGCGCGGCGCTGGTCAAGGCAAGCAGCCCGGGAAAGGCTAATTGCCATGCGACCCGCCGCGCGCGCGGGCTACTGCCCATACACGGAGACGATGTTCGCCTGTACCGCGTCGTCCGCCGCGTCCGACGAATAGTGCGCGGTCATGATGCCTTCGAAGAAATTGCCCTGCGCGCCGTTGCTGTTGTCGCCGCCGGTGCCCAGGCCAATGGCGCCTTCTTTGCGCATCGGATTGTATTTCGAGTTCGGGCGCACGCCGTCGAACATCTTGGTCAGCTTTCCGGTCGCTGCGTTGCCCGCTTTGATGGCCCAGTGGTTCATACCGGCCTTGTCACCCTTCAGCATGGCGGTGACGTACTTGAAATTCACGGACGTGTTCATGTTGTACGGGCTGACGTTGCCTGCCCAGAGGCCGTTTTCGAGATCGCCCATCACCCACGGACCACTGCCGCCGCCCCTGCCCCAAATGGTGCAGTTGCCGAAGTAGATCGCTTCCATGGTGCCTTCACCGTTGTCGTGGGTGTTGGTCTCCATGTTGCCGTAATCGAAGCAACAGCCACCGTTCATGTAATCACCGGAGGTGATCATGTATTGGGTCTCGGCGTTGTCGCCTTTGGCGGTGCCTTTGGCGGTGTTGTTTCGATAGCCAACACCGGATGGGTTGTGCTCGCCGTACACCTTCTTGCCGCCGAGCGTGATGGGCAGGGCTTTGGCGTCCGCTTCGTTGTCGCCCTGGGGCTTCGCGCTGCCGCCTGGCAGCGTCTTCGTGAGGTTATTCTTTTGGGGCGACTGATCGTAGATGATCGAGATGGTGCACGCCGTCGCGCCGCAGAACGTGTCTTGGGCGGCCGAATCGGCGAGCCCGCCGGGCGTCAAGGGCATGATGTCCTTGGTGGTGCCGTCGGCTTTCTTGACCTGGTAGAGTGGGCCGGCATACGCGGCATAGAGCGCTCGCACCGTGCTGTGGGCCGCCACGCAGTCGCCGTTCTCCGCTTTGTAGATATCGCATGGACCCATCCCGGTTGGCGCGGCGCCGCCGCTGCCGCCGCTGCCGCCGCCCGCGCCGGCAGAACCAGCGGCGCCGCCCATAGCGACGCTTCCGCCGGCAGAACCAGCGGCGCCACCCATAGCAACGCTTCCGCCCGCGCCGGTGAGGCCTGCCGTCCCGAGCGTGCCACCCGCTCCGACCGCGCCCGCTGAGCCGCCTGAGCTGATAGCGCCGGCAACGCCGGTGGTGCCGGCCGCGCCGACTGCGCCCGCCGTACCCAGCGCGCCTCCCGAACTAGACGTAGAACCCGCCGTCGAACCCGCCGCGTCTGGCGACGTGAGGCTGCAGCTAGAGCTGCAAATTCCCAGCCACATGCCGACCATACAACCGATACCAGACGCTCTTGTTCTCATCGACTAAGTCCTTCCGTGCGTGCTGACACGCCGCGCGTTTACGTTGTGTCGCCGCCGGCGCAGCATGCCGCCTAGATATTCTAATGGCGTCGGAACGAGCGAATGGCTCACATTTCTCGCCGGCGTTTGCTTTTAGTTATTCACCACCACGTTTCGCCCTGCAAGCCGAAGATGGCCCCGCTCAGCTTGTTCGTGGTCGTGTACAGCCGTCCGGAGTCCACCGTGGCACCGCGCGCGGATTCGTTCCACATCGCCCAGGTGTAAAAAAGCCGTAGCTCTGGACGAGACATGAAGCCCTTGCCCGCGGTGATCGCGGGCGCGATCGTCAGCTTGGTGAGCATCTGTGGGTCCGCGCCGTTGCTCTTCTTCACGTGGTCGTAGCCCACTTCACCGATCAGCTTCGCGTGCTCGGTGAACGCGAATGCCAAGCGCGCGCCGGCAGAGATCCAATCCGTTTTCGAGCTGTCGCCGCCCGTGTTGTCGTGCTGGTAAACGAACGCTGCCTGCCCGCCGAGCGACTCCATGGGCTGAATGGTCAGCACATCAACGAGCCGGAAGCGTGACTCAGCCGGGTCATGATAGAGCGAGAAATCCGGGTAATAGAAGCGTGCCAGCGTGCCGAAGCCGGTGCCGCCAGCCTTGCCGTATTGGACCGCCAACTTGTTGTCGCCGCCGAGGAGCTGCTGCACGTGCTGCAGGGTGACGCCCCAGCCGCCGTGTGTGACGCTCGACCCAGGAGTCGTGCGGGGCATCCCATTGGCGTCGTTGCTGTTGCTCAGGTCGGCGATGTATTGGAAACCGACTTGGAATTCCCCGCTCGGATACGGTTTAATCCCACGCAGCTGCAGATCATTACGCACGCCCATGTCGATCTGCATCGGCAACTGCGGTGAGCCATTGGGTTGACCGTCGACGGCGAACGCGGCGTAGCTGAGCTTCAGGTCGTAGCCGAGATCGATGTCCTCGATACCTGCGCCGACGCCGGACGGGTTCCAATAGAAGAAGTCGCTGATGGCGACGCTTTCGCGCTTGTAGTAGCG
>JBDTYJ010000230.1:0-9575 GCA_040005755.1 Pseudomonadota bacterium | reverse complement strand
GATCCCCTTGCACCGAAAACTGCGTGATTCGAAAATCCTTCCGCACGCGCGTGGCTTTAGCGAGCGCTTTGCGGAGGGTGGGGAACACGAATTGGCTGCGTAGGGGCTTGAACTTGCTGCGCATGACCACGTGCACCGGGTGAAGAGACGAGTGCACTTCGCGCTCCCGGTGGCGGACTGCACGCCGCCCATTGCCCGGCTTGCGGCCCGCGCCTTCGCGTACGCCGCCGCGTTGCTTCGGTTTTTGCAAGGGAGCGAGCTCTAGACCGAGCTGAACCGGGCGCCTCCGCTTCTTAGAGTTCCGCGCCATATATTCCAATAATTCTATAGCATAGATTAGGGCACTAATCAACGAGGAACGGCGGGGATCACACTTGGAGAGAGTTTATGCGGGACCTCTGGTGGTGTCGGAAGCCGCGCGGACGTTGTTCGTGCGCGGTTGCGCGGCATCGGCGCGATGCCCGTTGGACGCGATCGAGACGTCCTCGCGTTCCGGGTTCGAGTCCCCGATCGTCGTCGCGGCTCGCACATTCGTCGTCGCGGCTCGCACATTCGTCGTCGCGGCTCGCACATTCGTCGTCGTGGCTCGCACATTCGTCGTCGCGGCTCGCACCTTCGCCGTCGCGGCTCGCACCTTCGTCGTCGCGGCTCGCACATTCGTCGTCGCGGCTCGCACCTTCGTCGTCGCGGCGCACATTCGTCGTCTCGGCTCGCGCATTCGTCGCCTCGTTTCGCAGGATTCTCCGGTCGCGCGTTTCGGGTCAAACGCTGTGGCGCGTTGCCGCTCGAGAGTCGCCGGTCGCGCGTTTCGCCTCGAAGACTCGCCGTCGTCGGGGCTCGCCTCACCTCACTCATCCGTCGTCGCGTGCTGGCTCGACGCCCTCGTCCGCCGTCGCTCGCCCATCGCCGCCGCTTTCGGGTTGAAGACTCGTCGCGTGCTTCCAGCCAGCGCAGACCGAGTTCACGCGCCGCCCAGCGCCTTCGAGCTCACCGCGACACGCGCGTGAACGCGTTCTCGAGCGCCGTCGACACGCTGTAGGGCGTTGCTCGGGAGGCCCGCGTCGACGGGGTGTGCCACGGCTCACTGCACCCAGGAACTCTTCCGCGGTTTGCTCGATGTCTGCGTGCGCAAGGCTTGGGTCGAGCAAGCGGCGCCGCAACGCTGGGCCTGATCAGCGCGGCCCCAAACCTCGTCCCGACCTCGCCGAGATCGGGACCGCGCTACACTTCAAAGAGAGTGCACTAGCGCCCGAGGGGGGCGCTCTTAGCGCCCGAGTAGCTTCAGGCCGAAGAAAATCAATACTGCGCCGCCCAAGCCGCCGCCGAACAGCAGGTACAGGAGTGACCAACCGGCTGCGAGGACGGGCGGTGCGGTGTTAATGGCTTCGGTGATCATGGGCTTGCTCCTGACTGAGGGTTGAGTGAAGTAATTGTCGAGCGCCTGCGCGAAGCATGCGAAGCTCCCGTTCGGGTGGTGCCGGTGCAAGGAACTTGCCAAGCAGTGCGTGAAGGATCCGAGCCGGCGCTTGCGCCGCGCTGGCACACCGCTCTGTTGGTGGGGCTGCTGCTTTCCGTTGCCGTGTGTGGTTCGTTTTTGCAGCACGACGCTGCGCTGCGCGGCGCGCCGGCTGCGCCTAGGAAGGGCGCGGTTTTTGGCCAATATTTGCCGTTGCTGACCGTCAGCTGGGGCTTGCTGCTGTATACCTGCCGGCTGTTCCGGACCGGCAACGCCTTGCCGGCTTTGCTCGGCACCCGCTGGCAAACGCTGTGGCGCGCGTGCATTGACCTATTGCTGGCCCTGCTTACGGCTGCTCTGATTCAGCTGCTCGCGCTGGCGGCGCATCGCTTCGGAGTGGGGCGCAACGCCGCGGTCTCCGGGCTGCTCCCGCGCACGGGGGCAGAGCGCCTCGTTTGGGTTTTGGTCGCGACCAGCGTCGGCTTCTGTGAGGAGGTCGTGTATCGGGGCTACCTGCAGACGCAGCTCGCGGCGTTCACGCGCTCGCTGCGTTGGGGCGTATTCCTGCAAGCCGTGCTGTTCGGAATTGCCCATGCCGAACAAGGCCTTGGCTCGGCGCTATGCATCGCTGGCTATGGCCTGATCTTGGGGACCGTGGCTCAGTTGCGGCGCAGCTTGCTGCCCGGCATCGCTAGCCACGTGATCATCGATCTGGCGGCGGGCTTTTGGCGCTAGCCCTTGCGTCAGTTGAACCGCCACTGGGAGCGGTTCAACTGCGGCTGAGCGATGTCACTGGGCGCTGAGGCGCGCTCGGTCGTGCGCTTTTAGCAAATTCATCGGCGGGCCGAGTGGAATGATGTGCGTCGGGTTCACGCTCGGGTGGCTGGTGAAATAGTGATGCTTGATGTGCTCGAGATTGCACGTTTCGGCGACACCAGGCGTTTGATAAATGTCCCGCAGGTAGCCAGAAAGTGCCGGGTAATCAGCGATGCGCTTGAGGTTACACTTGAAGTGATAGTGATAAACCGGGTCGAAACGGAGCAGCGTGGTGAAAAAGCAGATGTCCGCTTCAGTCAGCGCGGCACCGAGTAAAAAGCGCTGCGTGGTGAGGCGCGCCTCGTACCCGTCGAGCGCCGAGAACAGCTCGCGCACGGCACTCTCGTATACGCTTTGCTTGGTCGCGAAACCGGCGCGGTACACGCCGTTGTTCACAGGGCCGTACAGCGCGTCGATTTCAGTGTCGATGGCCGTTTGCTGGCTGCTTGGGCAGAGGTCCACACGGGCGTCGCCCAGTACGCCGAGCTCGCGATCCAGCATGCGCAGGATCAACCGTGAATCATTGCACACAATGGTCGATTGCCGGCGATCCCAGAGCACGGGCACGGTGACGCGCCCCGTGTAATTCGCGTTAGCGCGCGTATAAATCTCGTGCAAGTAGCGCGCGCGCTGAATCGGATCCGGCGTGGAACCAGGGAAATCCCCAAATTCCCAACCCAGCTCGCCCATGTGGGGGTGCACGATGCTGACGCTGATGGCGCTCTCCAGCCCCTTCAACTTGCGACCGATTAGGGTGCGATGCGCCCAAGGGCAGGCGAGGCTTACATATAAGTGGTAACGCCCCGCTTCGGGCGCAAAACCGCTCGAGCCGTCGGCGGTGATGGAGTTTCTGAACGTGGTTTCCGTGCGGACGAAGGCGCCCGTTTCGTTCGCAAATTGGCGCTCGTTTTGCCACTGGCCTTGGATCAGCTTTCCCATCGGGCAATACTAGCGCCGGTCAGCAATTTGGCTCACCGACCCAGAAACAGCAGGTTAGCGCGGGCACCGTGAGTCGCGCGGTATCCGTCCTTTTGCCTGCGTTTAACGCCGCGCACACGCTGAGCGCGGCGTTGCGAAGCGTGCAGCGCCAAACCGAACGCAACTGGCAGTGCGTCGTGGTGGACGACGGTTCCAGCGACCGCACGCTCGAAGTGGCGCGCGCGGCGGCGCGCCTGGACGCGCGAATCGAGGTCATGGCGCGACCGCACGGCGGCATCGTGGCGGCGCTGCAAGCGGGCCTGGCCGCTTGCGACGCGCCCCTAGTTGCGCGCATGGATGCCGACGACTTGATGTCGCGCAAGCGCTTACAGCTCCAGTGCCGTGCGCTCGAGGAGCAGCCCGAGCTGTGCGCGGTGGGAGCGCACGTGCGGCTGTTTCCCCGCGGCGCGCTGCGCGAGGGCCGCCTAGCCTATGAACGCTGGCTGTGCGAAATACGCACGCCCGAAGACGTGAGCCGAGAGCAGTTCGTGGAGTGTCCGATCGCGCACCCTACCTTGATGATTCGACGCGAGATCGCGCGCGAGCTGGGCTACAGAGGCATGGGTTGGCCGGAAGATTACGACTTGATCTTGCGGCTGCTCGCCGCCGGGCAGCGCATCGGCGTGGTGCCCGAGCGGCTCCTGCATTGGCGTGACACCGAAGGGCGGCTATCTCGCACCGCTCCCGAATATGCCACCGCTGCCTTCGTGCACTGCAAAGCAGAGTTTCTGGCGCGCGGTTTCCTGGGGCACGTGGGCCGTTACCTACTCTGGGGTTACGGCGGCACGGGCAAGGCGCTCGCCGAAGCGCTGGCTCAGCGGGGCAAGCACCCCGCAGCCATTCTCGAGCTTCACCCTCGCCGCATAGGCCAATGGATTCGCGGCGTGCGCGTTGTTTCCCCCGATGCCTTGCCCAGCTTGCCGCGCTTGCCGCTGATCGTTTCAGTCGCCGGCGCTACGCCGCGCGCTGAGATTCGAAGTGCACTACTGCGCATGGGTTTTGTGGAAACACGCGACTACGTGTGCGCCGCGTGAACAGGAGCATCCGGCGTCTTGACCGCTATTTCTCGGCGTGACAGCCTGCCCGCGCCTTGTTCAAGTCGACTCGCGTCTGGTTTGCGACGTTGCTCGTGGCCCTCGTGGGCGCTCTGGCCTTGTTCACCGTTCACTACGCGTCCTTCGGCTGGCGCCAGTGCCATCCGCAGCGCTCGTTGGTGACGAAGGAAGAGCGCAGCCAGGCCAAGCTCGCCCTGCCGAAGCTGGAAGAGGTGGAGTTCAAGGGGGAGGGGGGTGTGCCGCTGCGGGGTTGGTTCGCGCCCCCGCAATCGGGTGCACTCGTGATCTTGGTCCCCGGGTTGGGCGGAAACCGCGCGTCACTGTTGCCGGAGGCGGAGCTGATGGCTCGCGCTGGTTACGGTATTTTTTCGTGGGATGCGCGCGCAAGCGGCGAAAGCGGCGGCAGCGTTGCTACTTGGGGAGTGCTCGAGGCGTTGGATATTGCGCAGGGAATTCGTTTTGCGCGCGCCCGGCCGGAGGTAAAGCGCATCGCTCTGCTCGGCTTCTCGGTGGGCGCGAGCGCAGTGACCCGCGCCGCGGCCAACGATCCCAGCGTTTCGCCCGTCGTGCTGTACGCAACCTGGCCCAATCTGCGTGACGAAATTCGCTACAAGACCGCTAAGGGCGGCCCGTTCGCGGCGGCTGCCGCGCTGCTCGGCTTCCGCCTATCCGGGACGGACGTCGACGCTATCCGCCCCGAAAGCGACATGGCGCGCATTGCGCCGCGCCCCGTGTTGCTCGTGTCTGGCCTCGATGATTGGGACACTCCGCCAGCCATCATGGATCGCATGTTTGCGCTAACTTCTCCTCCCAAACAAATCTGGAAGGTCCCGCACGTCGGCCACGGCGGTTACGAAGAAGCCGCCCCCGCGGCGTACCAGCAGCACGTGCTCGGCTTCTTGGACCAATATTTGAGGCGCTAAAGCCCCTTCGCGTTCGTCATCACGCGCCACGCCACCCATGGAGGCTCAGAGCGCAGTCTGGGATGCAGGCAGCTTCACGAGCAACGTCACCGTGATGGCCATGAATGCCGTAGCCGCCAGGGCGAGGGAAAAATGCACGGTGATCAGGCTGCCCAGCAGGCCCACCGTGATGCCGCTGAACGCGCGCAACCCGCCGGAAGACATGTTGAATAACCCCAGCACGCGCCCGCGTACGTTTGACGGTGCGTTCAACTGCACGATCGTTTGCGTCATGCTGCTGAACGAGAGCTCGAAGAAGCCAGCCATGAACAGGCACACCAACGCCAGTGGGTAGGAGCGCACGAGCGCGAACCCTGCCAAAGAAAACGCCCACATCGTGGCTAGCTTGAGCGCGGAAGCCGTTTGGGTGCGTAAGAACCCACGGCCAGTTTCGAGCAATAACCCGCCAGTCAGCGCCCCTGCCGCGTCAGCACCGAGCAACGCCGTGTACGCGGCGCCCGGATCGGCGTGACCCAGGTCCGTCGCAAACGTGGGCATTTGCGCTTGGTAGCTGTTGCCGATGAAGAATGAAGCAGCGCCAGCAAGCACAATCATGGCGGCCAGCACAGGGATGGCGCGTACGTCTCGAATGGTATCGACGATGTCCGCGAGCGCGCGTACAGCCCGCTTGGGGCCTTGCCCAACTCGGAATTTCGGCCCGTAGGGCGCTGCAATCAGCCACAGCATCAGCGGCAGGTAGAAGCAGGCGTTCAAGAACATGCCGTGCTGCGGGCCGAGCGTGCGCAAAATCAGGCTACCGACGCCGGGGCCCGCGAGCATACCCAGATAACGCGCGCTGGCGTTCAAACGCACCGCACTGGCAATGCCCTCGATCCCGACCACGTCGTACAGCAGCACTTGGCTTGAGGTGAGCCAGAACACACCCGCGCAACCGTGCATCACCAACAACAGCATCGCGTGCCAAATCTGCAGCGTGCCTGTCACGAAGAAATAGCCCCAGCCCAGCGATACGCCCATGAATAAAGCGGCGCCAATTTGAATCAGGCGCCGCGAATCGAAGCGATCATTGAGCGCGCCTACTGGCACCGAGAACACCAGGTAGGGCACCCAGTGCGACACGACAGCAAACCCGCCCAACGCCTGCGAGTGAAACTTCTGGAATGCGACCCAATAGCTGATGACGTGCTCGACGTTGTCAGCCGTCATCGTCAACAGGAACGTAATCAGGAACGCGCGGAAGCCTGGCAAGCGCAGCGCATCAAACGGCCGGTGAGGGGGGGTAGACATCGTCGACCCGAGGTTATAAGGCTGGCTCGGATGGTTGAGTGAGGGCTTTCACGATGCGTAAGCGGGTTGGGTTGGGCGGGTTCTGGGCGGGTTTGGCGTCGCTGGGCATGCCGCTGTTTTTTGCGTCGCGTGCGCAAGCACAATACGCGGCACCGGTTTTCGTGCAGGTGAATGCTGGCGCGGAAGCGTTCACCGTGTCCACGCCGCACGCTCGGCACGCGACCGCGCAAACGGTTGCGCAGTGCGCGCAGGCCTGCGGCTTCTGGGCCTGGCCCGGTGACTACCCAGTTAGCGTGCACCTCCCCGGTCACGACGCGGCTGTGACCTTACGAGTGCGCGGGCCGGGTAACTACGCCTTCGTGCCGGAAGACAGCGGCCCGCACACTGCCGGCTTGGTGCTCGGTATCGCCGGCCCGGTCGTGACGCTCATCGGCGCGCTGATGGTGGTCTCGGGAGCCGTGCAAGGCTGTGATGACGCGAATCGAACCGGGCCGTGCCGGACGCCGCCCATCAGTTACTACGGCGCGGCTACCTTCTTTGCGGGCGCCGGTATGACCGCCGCGGGCTGGGTTTTGTACATCCATAACCGCGCGCACTTCCAATTGAGTGCGCTAGGCCCGCCGGAGCCCGCCTCGGCGCGGCTGGGCTTGATACCCCTGCCTCGAGGCGGGCTCGGTTTCGGCGCAACGCTGAGCTTCTGACTAGCGGCGGCGATCACCGAACAAGCGGAGCAGCATCACGAACAGGTTGATGAAGTCGAGATAGAGGATGAGCGCGCCTTGCAGCGCAACCTTGCTCTGATCAGCAGGGCTTACCGTGCCGGCAAAGCGCTTGAGCTTTTGCGTGTCGTAAGCGGTCAAGCCAGTGAACACAATCACGCCGACGAACGTAAGCAGCCAGTAGATCATCGTGCTGTGCAGAAAGATGTTCACCACCGAGGCAATCACGAGGCCGATCAAGCCCATCATGGCGAAGCTGCCGAGGCCCGATAGATCCCGCTTGGTGACGTAGCCGTACGCGCTGATTGCGCCAAACGTACCGGCAGTAATGAAGAAGGTGCTGCCGATTGAGGACGCCGTGTACGCCAGGAACAGGACGGAGAACGTGACGCCGTTGAGCACCGCGTAGCCGAAGAACAGGGCGCCAGCCACGGCCGCGCTCAAACGATGAGCGAGCGCCGAGAACGCGATCACCATGCCGAGCTCCGCGAACATCAGCCCGTACATGAGGATGGGGTTGCTGCGCAGCGCGAGCATGAACGTCTCGCTCGAAGCGACGGCCGTTGCCGTGAGCGCCGTCGCAAATAGACCCGCCGCCATGAATGCGTACACCTTGCGCAGGAAGGCGGTGCTGTCTGCCGCGACCTGAAACGTGCTTTGCTGCGTGGGATACTGATTATAGGGGTTCATGTTGCCTTCCGGAATGTGCCAACGCCGTAACCAATACCGCTGCTTTCGCGCGGTGCAAAAGTGCGGGTCGTGCTCGGTCAACTTGGGTCGCCGCGCCGCTCCTGACAAGGCGCTGGGCTGCGTGCGGCGCTCAGCTTGTAAACACCTGATCTAAAAGGATATTCCCGGTTCATCAGCTCGGACCGGTGGCCACCGGTGCGGCGGCTTCCCGGCGCAGGCGGCCAGCGGCCGACACTTGCGCAGCGAGCGCCTCGCGCACGCCACTGGCTTTGCCCAAGCCAAACGCCGGCATGTTCACGTACACGGTTTTGAAGCCGCCGGCCGGGACGCGGTACGCTTCATGCCAGATGCCCACGTCCCCATTCGTGCCCACGAGCTTGTTGAAGGCGCGCCAAGCGGGCAAGTGCTCGCCGCCGCGCAGTTTCGCGTAGGCGAGCAAATGGTCCATGCTTTTCCAGTAACTGAGCAGAATGGTCGTGCGGCCGAACCAGGCCTCACTGCTCAGCAGGCCTAGTTCAGGGTGCGCGGCGAGCTCACGCAACATGCGCGGCATCGCCAGCGCCGTGCGCAGCCACTGCCACGGCTTCCACCAGCGGTTCACCCGCATCCCGATTAGAAATACCACTACATCGCCATCGGTTGCGTGGGTCATGCGTACGTTGTGCGTCGTCATTTGGGTGCCTCGCTACGGGTTGTTGCTATGTGAACGGTGTTAACTTCGTGCGCAAAAAAAATCAGGCCAGACCGCGCAGCAGCCGTTCCACCGAGGCGCGATAGAGGCTCGTGAACGCCTCGTCGGTTCCCACCGAACGCAAGTGCTCGGACAGGCGCAAGGAGACGAGCCCATGCACATGCGCCCAGATCAACACTGCCGTTACCGTGGGCTCGTTCGGCGCAAGCACGTCAGCTTCCGTGCATTCACGCACGCGGTCGACCAAGAACTGAAACGTAGTGTCCTGTGGCAACGACTCGCGTGCTTCGTACCGGGCCTTGTCTGCGATGGTCATGAAAATGAAGCGATAATCCAGCGGGTTCTCCAGCGCGAACGAGCGGTACTGCTCAGTGGTTGCCAACAGGCGTTCGCGCGGCGTGCGCGCCGCGAGCGCGCGCACCAGGTACCCCGAAAAGACATGAAAGCCTTGCGTGCAAGCCGCGAGCAGCAGCGCCTCCTTGTTGTCGAAGTGGCGGTACACGGCGGCGGCCGACACGCCCACGCGCCGCGCGACTTCGCGCAGTGAAAATTGCGCCGGCCCGTTCTCCAGGAATAGATCGCGCGCTGCCGCGATCAACTCCGCGCGCGTGTCAGCCACGCCACGCACGAACGGGCGACCCCGCGCAGGCGCGCGCTTCTTGGCCGACTTGAGCGGCTGGGCGGAGCGGGGGCGCGATGGCATGTGAACAGTGTTAACTCGAAGACCCATGCGGTCAAGGGGGGATTTTTGATGGTCACGCGCTACGGCGCGCCCCGGCCCAGCCTTCGGCGGCGCGGACGGGGACCGGAGCCGCCGCCGTTCTTAACGCCGCAGCGCCTGCTGCAAATCCCAAACCGGACCCGCAATGAACGACAAGCCGTCTTCACTGAACGCGGGCGCGCGGCCTTCATACTTGGCGTGGCCCAAGAGGTTGAGTGCCCAACCCCCGCTCATCGCCG
>JBDTYJ010000229.1:0-9597 GCA_040005755.1 Pseudomonadota bacterium | reverse complement strand
CCGACGCGCAGCGCGGTAATGCGCGCGCCGTTCGTGGGATCGATCTCGAGGAAGGTACTGCCCAGGCTGAGCTGGTACTTACCAGCATTGATCGTCCACATCGGGGTACTCGTACCTCCGGCGGTTCCGCCGGCGCCAGCGCTTTCGCTAGCCCCCGAGCTACCAGCCTCGGCACTGCCCCCTGCGCCGGCACCTGTGCTTGGCGGGCAGCCATTGGTCGTGGGCGCGCCCCCCGCCGCATCAGTGCCGCTAGTACCGGCTGCGATGTCGGCAGCACCGGCAGCGCCGGCAGCGTCGGCAGCGTCGGAGCTAGTGCCGGGGCTGGCACCTGAAGCGCCCCCCGCCCCATCGCAACTCGGCCCCGTGTCGGGACTGGGCGCATCGGAGCTGCAGCCCAGCGCAAGCCCGGCGAGCAGCGCGGCGCTCGATAGAACGAGCCGCGGCAGAGCGCCGCGCGCCCGCCAAGCCGTGCCCGCGAGCGCGCCTTCGAATGGGGCTTTCATGTCCGCCTTCCGTATCATCAGGAGCGGAGTGCCGCAACGGCGAGCGGCTACGGAAATCCCGCTCGAAGAGCTCGCGCCCTTGCCCATTCTTGTTTGACGTCCGAGCCGCTCGGGTAGGATGCCCACATGCACGTCGGTCTCGTGACGCCTCCCGGCTTGCTCGGGGATTTCGTAGCGCGCGCGGTGGAACCGGCCGGGCACGCGCTCAGCATCGCGCCAAGTTTGCACGCTTTGTTGGACCAAGCGGAAAGCACGCCGGACGTCGTGCTGTTTGCCCCGATCGTGGAAGATCGCCCCGCGCACGAAGCATTGGCCCGCGCGCGCGATGAGGGGCTCGTCGCGCCGCGCGCGCTGTACCTAGGCTTAGTCCCGGAAGACTGCACGCGCATGCAGCGCGAGGGGTTTTCGCGCTGCTTGGCGCTGCCTTTTCAGGCGCGTGACCTGTTGGAGGCGCTGGAAAGCACGGCCCGCGGCAAGCTGCGCGTGCTGCTCGTGGACGACAGCGCGCTAATCCACAAGCACACCGTGCCGCTGCTTCTGGCTGCCGGGTATGAAGTGAGCGAGGCGTGGGACGGCGCTGAAGCGCTCGAAAAGCTCAAGACCGAACGCGCCGATCTCGTGCTCACCGACGTGGAGATGCCGCGTCTGGACGGTTACGCGCTGTGCCTAGCGTTGAAGAACGATCCCGCCACCGAAGGCGTGCCGGTGATCATCTGCTCCTCTTTGGGGGAGGCCAGTGATCTGGAACGCGGCTTCGACGTCGGCGCGGATGACTATTTGGTGAAGCCGGTGGTACCCGAAGAGCTCGTGAGCCGCCTGCATTCGCTGCTCGCAACGCGCATGCTGAGCGGTCGTGAGCGCGTACTGGTGGTCGATGACTCGGCCGCGATTCGTCATTTGGTGTCCGATTGCTTGCGCCGCCAGGGCTTCGTGGTTAGCACGGCGGTAGATGGCCAAGACGGCCTGGAGAAAGCCAAACAAGAGCGCCCGGAGCTCGTGCTCACGGACTACGACATGCCGCGCATGAACGGCTTCGAGCTCGTGCTCGGGCTGCGGCGGGACCCGAGCACACGGGACATTCCGCTCGTGATGCTGACCGCGCGCGAGAGCAAGCGCGACCAAGCACAAATGCGCGCGGCGGGCTTGACCAGCTACCTAGTCAAACCGTTCGGACCGGACAAGTGCGTAGCCATCGTGGAGCGCGTGCTCGCCGAATCACGCTTGGCTCGCTACAAGGAAGCCTCCCGTCTGTACATCAGTGAAGGCGCGGTGCACGCGGCCGAGCAGCTCTCCCGCAGCGGTGCCTCCTTGGGCGACATTCGCGCGCGTGAAGTCGATGCCACACTCTTGTTCAGCGACATTTCCGGCTTCACGAACATGAGCGCCAAGATGACGCCCGCGGAAGTGGTAGCGATCCTGAATGAAGCATTCGATTCGCTGTGCATCGTGATCCGTGATTTCGGCGGGGACATCGACAAGTTCATCGGTGATGCCATCATGGCCGTGTTCGAAAACCGCACTGATTTCGACGCCGGGCACGAGCTACGCGCCGCGCGAGCCGCCTTTGGCATGCAACGTTCGCTGGATCTGTTCAACGCCCGGCGCCCGCACGAAAACCCGCTGGTGATGCGCATTGGCCTGAACTCCGGCACGGTCGTGCGCGGGGACATCGGCTCCCGGTTCGTGCGTCGCGACTACACCTGCATCGGAGACGTGGTAAACCGCGCGCAACGCCATGAATCGAAAGCCCCGCTCGGTGGTGTGCTGCTGAGCCGGGACCTCTATTTGCGCATCGCTGATCAAGTCATCGTCGAAGAAATGCCCGGCATTACCCTCAAGGGAATCGACGAACCGGTGAGTGCCTACATCCTCAAAGGATTTTCCGACACATGAAGCAGAACCTCAAACGCGCGTTGGTCGCGCTCCCTGCACTCAGCTTGCTGTTGGCCTTCGGCGCCCTCGCCTCCGGTGAAACGGCGGATGCCTTGCTGCGCCGCTACCCGTATGACCCGGCGTGCGCTTGGGGCCGTATCGGCAACGGCAAAGGAGTAATTGTGCGCTGCTTGAGCGAGGCAGAGGCCCAAGCGCTGCGTGCGGCAACCGTGGTCGCTGCCTTGCCAGCGGCCAGTGCGCCCCCCACACCGGCAAGCTTGGCCAGCGCGGCCCCCGTTACCGCCCCGACACCGGACGAGCCGCCCGAAGCGGACGCAGGAGCCCCAGCCCCCACTGACCAAAAGTTGGACGTCACGGTCGGACCGGTAACGTCGGAAAGCGGCGAGCTCGGCATCGGCAAGCTAGGTGCCGCGCGCGACAAATACGTGAAGTGCGTGAACGACAACGGCGGCTTGAAAGATGCCTCCGGTGAGGTGCAAGTGCGCTTCTTACTGCGCGCAAAGGGCCGAGCGGAAGGCGTGTCCGTCGCTAAGCGCATCGGCGTGACCACGGAGGCCGCGCGTTGCATTTCGGAGGTAGTGGACCGCCGTTATGTCGGCGTGCCAGACGCGCCGCTCGTCGGGGCAACGGTTTCTATCAAGTTCGCCAGGGCGGCGAAGTGAGTGAAACGCCGAGCGAACGGCAACCGCACTTGGGCAAGCCCTTGCGCGTGCTGCTGGTCGAGGACTCGGCGTTCATGCGCGGGGCCGTAGCTCGGCTCCTGGGCGCTGACGGGCGTTTCGAAATCGTCGGGCAGGCCCGCGACGGCACAGAGGGCGTGAGGCTCGCGCTCGAGCTCAACCCGGACGTGATCAGCATGGATTACAACATGCCCGGTCTGAACGGCGCGGCCGCTACGCGCGAAATTCTAGCCGAGCGCGCCATTCCCATTGTGATCCTCAGCGCCCATACGCGCGAAGGTGAAGCTGCGACCATAGACGCGCTCAGAGCTGGCGCGGTGGATTTCGTGACCAAGCCGAACGGGGAGGTCAGCGCCAATCTCAGCTCCATACGTGACGAGCTGGTCGGTAAGCTACTCAGTGCCGCTGGCGTCAATTTGGCGTTTCGATTGGCAGCGCCCGCCTCCAGCGCGGGCTCTCGGCCCAGCTCAGCGCGCAAGGTCGCGCCTGTGGGCCTCAAAGCCGTGGTGATCGCCTGCTCCACAGGCGGCCCTGCCGCGCTGGCAGCGCTCATTCCCGCGTTGCGCTTGGAGCACCATGCGGCGTTACTGATCGTGCAACACATGGCCGCCGGCTACACCCGCGCGCTCGCGGCGCAGCTCGCCGCAGACGCGCCTTTCCCTGTGAAAGAAGCCGAAACCGGTGTCGATCTGCAAGCGGGCAGCGCCTGGGTCGCCGCGGGGGATCAGCACCTGTTCCTGGATTCGCGCGGTCGCCTGGCCTTGAGTGAAGCACCCTTGGTCAATGGCGTTCGTCCTGCCGCGGACGTGACTCTGGCCTCGGTTGCCGAGCAATTCGGCCCGCGCAGCCTGGGCGTGATTCTGACTGGGATGGGTAAAGACGGCGCGCGTGGCCTCGCGCACCTCAAAGCCGCAGGTGGCGTCACGTTGGCGCAAGACCGCGCAAGCTCTACCGTTTACGGCATGCCCAAGGCCGCGGTCGAGCTCGGCGTCGTGGACACCGTGGCGCCACTTTCACGTATGGCCGCGTTAATCAATCGTTGGGTATCAGAGGGTTAGTGACACAATCCGCTCCCAGTTTGGAATCCGAGTATCGGTCGCGCGAGCAGCGCTTCAACGCCGAAACGGAGCGCCATGCCGCGCGCTCCCGGACGGTGTCGAACCTGCGAGGGCTAGCCTTCGCGGTCTTCATCGTAACGCTGCTCTTGGCCATTTTTGGCTCCGCAGGCGCGCTGTTCGGACCCATCAGCTTGCTCGGCTTCGCGGCGTTCTTGGCGCTCGTGGTGTGGCACAGCAAGGTCATCGCGGAGGAGGACTTGGCGCGCCGCTTTGCGCGCGTGAACCGCGACGCGCTGGCACGCACTACGGGGCGTTTCGCGGAACTTGCCGAGACCGGAGCTCGCTTCATCGATAACGGTCACCCGTACACGAGTGATTTAGACGTCTTCGGAAAGAGCTCGCTGTTTCAGCGCGTCTCGGTCGCGCATACCCGCGTTGGCCAGGAAAAGCTGGCTGCGTTCTTCAACAGCCCCAGCCCGCCGCATGCCGTGCGTGAACGCCAAGGCGCCGTGCGCGCGTTAGCGCCACTGCTGGACCTTCGCCAGCGCATCGAAGCCCTTGCTCTGGGCGTGGTCGATCCCGGCACCAAGCACAAAGAACCGCCGAACCCCGAGCCGCTGCTGCGCTGGGCCGAGGAAAAGCCGCAGCTCAAGCACTGGCTGCACGTGGTGTGGGCCGCGCGCATCCTGCCGTTCTTTACCATCGGCGGCATGGTGGCATGGTCGACCTTCGGCCTTTCTTGGCTGTTCTTCACGGTTCCGGCGCTGCTCTCGATGTTTGCGTTATCGCTCGCGAACGGCATTACCGCGCGGGTATTTCACGCGGTCTCCGAGACGCAAGGCGCCTTCCTTCGTTATGGCACCTTGCTGAGTGAGCTCGAGTCCGTGCAGGTGGATGCGCCGTTGATTCACGCCGCGCAGGCGCGCCTCATGCAAAGCGGCAAGAAACCCTCCGAGGAAATGCGGCGCTTCGAGCGCGTCGTCGGCTTCTTCGAGTTGAAACACAACGGCATGATTTACCCGGTGGTGAATCTATTCCTGCTTTGGGATGTGCACTGCGTCCTCGCGCTCGAGGCGTGGCAAGAATCCGCCGGCCGCCACGTGCGTGAATGGTTGGACGTCGTGGGGGAAGCCGAGGCGCTTTCGTCCCTGGCCGGCCTCGCCCACGACGAACCCGAGTTCTGCTTCCCGGAGCTCACGGACGAAGCGTGCTTTCGCGCGGTCGACCTCGGCCACGTGCTCATCGACAGCAAGGTTCGCGTGACCAACAGTGTAGAGCTACCGCGAGCCGGCACCGCGCTGCTCGTCACGGGTTCGAACATGTCGGGCAAGAGCACCCTGCTGCGCTCAATGGGCCTGGCGAACGTGCTCGCCTTTGCGGGCGGCCCCGTGTGCGCTCGCTCGCTGGTCCTGGCTGAATTTGCGCTCGTCACTAGCATTCGGATCAGTGACTCGTTGTCCAGCGGCGTGAGCCACTTTTACGCCGAGCTGAACAAGCTGAAAGCCGTGCTGGACGCCACCGCCGGCTCGAAGCCGGTGTTCTTCCTGCTGGATGAGATCCTGCACGGCACGAACTCGCTCGAGCGCCAACTCGGCGCGCGCTGGGTAATTGGCGAGCTGATTCGCAGAGGCGCGCTAGGCGCCGTGTCAACGCACGACATGGGCCTAGCGGAGCTCTCGCCGGACTTAATGAGCCGCGTCACGCTGATTCACTTTCGCGAAACGGTGCGGGATAATGAGATGAGCTTCGATTACAAGGCGCACCCGGGCCCCGTGCAGGCGGGCAACGCGCTGCGCTTGATGCGCCGCATCGGGTTGGCCGTGCCGCTCGGGTGAGGTCCCGTACAGATGGAGCCGCGTAACCAATTCGAACGTGAGATCATCGAGCAGCCACAGGTCCTGCGTAACCTGCTCATTCATGGTCGGGCCGCCGCGGAAGAAGCTGCTGTCGCAATCAAGAAATTTGCGCCCAGCTGGGTGTTGATTGCTGCTCGCGGCAGCTCCGACAACGCGGCGCGCTACGCGCAGTACTTGCTCGGCGCGCACAACCGCCTGGGCGTTGCGTTGGCCGTGCCTTCACTGTTCACCCTGTATGAGTCGCCGCCAGACCTAACGCGAGCATTGACCATCGGTATCAGCCAGTCGGGACAATCCCCCGATATCGTCAGCGTGCTCACTGAAACGCGCGCGCAGGGCGGGGCAACGTTAGCGGTGACGAACGAGCCCGCATCTCCACTGTCGCAAACCTCGGACCACACCTTGCCGCTGCTCGCAGGCGAGGAACAGGCAGTAGCTGCCACGAAGACCTACACCACGGAGCTTTTGGCTCTGGCAATGCTCAGTGCGGCGCTGGAGGGCAACCCCGAACGTTGGGAGGCGCTCGCTCGCGTGCCCGGATGGGTCAGCGAGGTGATCGAAAAAAACGCGGACCTGACCGAACAAGCGCGGCGCTTTCGGGGCGCGCAGAAGCTGATTGTCATCGGGCGCGGCTTCAACTACTCGACGGCGTTCGAGATCGCGCTCAAGCTGAAAGAAACTAGCTACTTCGTTGCCGAGCCGTACTCCGTCGCCGATCTGCTGCACGGCCCCGTCGCCATGATCGATCGCGACTTTCCCGTCGTGTTGGTGGCACCGAGCGGCAAGACAATGGCCGATGTGCCGCCTCTGCTCACGCTCCTCACGAATCGCGGCGCTGAGGTGCTCGCCATTTCCGATGCACCGGCGGTGCTCGCGCGCGCCCAATCGCGCATCGAGCTACCGAGTGGCGTGCCAGAGTGGCTGTCTCCGATCGTCGCGGTCGTGCCCGGGCAGCTGTTCGCGGGCGCACTCGCGCTGAGCGCCGGGCGGAATCCGGACCAGCCGCGTGGCTTGTCCAAAGTCACGCTGACACGCTGAGCTTTGGTTCGATCCGGCCGGCTGCCCCGGGCCGGCGGTGTCTCAAATCGAACACCGCGGAGCCGGGCCCAGCGGTCGCTCAGGGTGCGGCAAGCGAGGGCCCGGGCCCTCGAGTACGGGACTTGAGCTCTGGCCAACCCACTTCGACCGCCCGCGCAAAGCTACCGGCGCAAAGCTACCGTCGCACTGATAATTGGTGCGCAGGCGCGCCCTAATTGTCGGGATAAATTCGAGAAATAGCTCCTGAGCCCGGCGCACGAATGTACTATCCGTCGAGCCACCGCTCCTGGCACAGTGGATGCGGAAGGTGGCGGCGGGCGTGGCTTGACGCAAACTTCTGCCGCAAGCTAGGTTGGAGTGTTTGGAATTGCATGGAAATAACTTCCGGTAGTGACTCTCGCCCGACCCCGTTGGTCAGTTCCAGGCCCTGGGAGGGCGTGGCACGTGGCCCGCGCTAAGTAGTTTTTTCGACTCGGCTGAAGTTGCGCCCGAGAGGCCGCGTTCGTGAGCGAATACGACGAAAAAACAAGAGTCACCCAGGTCGTCCAGGCGCCCCCGCCAGAGGATGGCCCCAGCAACGACTGCTTAGTGGTGATCTACACGGCTGAGCCCGGCCTGCTCGGCAAGCGGTTCGTCCTCGATCGCAGTCCGCTACGCGTGGGGCGTGGGGCCGACAACCACATCGTACTGGAGGGGGATTCGGTATCTCGGCGGCACGCGCACTTCGAGCGCCGTACGAGCGCGTGGTACGCGGTCGACGATGGTTCCACCAACGGCACGTACCTGAACGAAGAGCAGATCCCCCGAGAGGCGCTGCTCACCAACGGCGACCGCATCAAGGTCGGTCCGTCGATCCTCAAGTTCTTGTCCGGCGCCGACGCGGAAGCCAAATATCACGAAGAAATCTACCGCATGACCATCGTGGACGGGCTGACCCAGATCCACAACAAGCGGTATCTGTTCGAAGCCCTGGAGAAAGAGCTGATTCGCGCGCGGCGCTATGAGCGCGATCTCAGCGTGTTGATGTTCGACATCGACTTCTTCAAACGCATCAACGATCAATATGGTCATCTCGCGGGGGATCACGTGCTGCGTGAGTTGGCGCGCGTCGTCCAAGACCGCATTCGTCGTGATGAAGTCTTCGCTCGTTACGGCGGGGAAGAGTTTGTAATCGTGCTACCGGAAACCTCGCTCGCAGGCGCTCTCGCGTTGGCCGAGAACCTACGCGGGCGCGTGAGCGGTCACGGTTTCAGCTTTCAGGGCGAACAAATTCCGGTCACGATCAGCATCGGCTGTGCGCTGCTTCAAGACGATAAGGCTGCCACTGATTTGATTCAGCGCGCGGATGAGAAGCTCTATCAAGCGAAGCGCAGCGGACGAAATCGCGTGTGTTCTTAGCCTTATTTCAGGCAGGCGTGCTCGGGGCCACGCTTCGAGTCGAAGGTGAACTGAACTGTCCGGCGCCCACCCAAGTCGCAGCAGACGTGCAGCAGATCTCGGGCCTTAGCGACGAATACGCGCCGAGAGTTCACGCGACGCTGGCGCGCGAAGGCGCGTTCATTCGGCTCAGCTTGACCGAAGCGGACGGGACTTCATTGGGCGAACGGCTGCTCACGGCCGATGAGGATTGCCTCGTGCTCAGTCGCACGGCCGCGGTCGTGCTGGCGGCTTGGCTCACGGACCAACATCCGGAGTTCTTGGTGTCGCTGCCGTCTGAGCCATCTTCCGCGCCGGACTCGAGCACGCCCGCTGCCGCGCCGGGTGACGCGAGCGCGGCGCCGCCCAGCGCGCCCGCTCTTGCGCCTGCCCCGGCCACACCGGCCGCGAGCGAGGCGCCCCAGTCCCGTGTCCGCCCTGCAGCCGCACCTGCAGGTCGTCTTTCGCAGCATCGCCTCGCGCTCAGCGCGGCGCTCGCTGGCGCTTGGTCGAGCCCGGCCTTCGTGCCTGGCGCATGGCTCGGCGTGGCACTGGATCCGGCGCACGCGGGCTGGGGCGCGCAAATTTCGGCCGCCTGGCTCGGGGAGCGCACGCAACCTTTGAGTCGCAGCCGCGTGAGCTGGTCGCGTTGGCCGCTGATGCTCGGACCTTATCTGCAGGTGCCGACCCGGCTCGGGAGCTTAGAGCTTGAGGCAGGCCCCTCGCTCGCTTGGCTGCATCTCAAGGGCCAGAAGTTCTCGCCAGATCTGGGCGTGTCAACGGTGCAAGTCGGGGGCTACGGCGCGTTGCGCTTCATGATCAAGTGGGGCGCATGGCGCCCGTTCCTGATGGCGACGCCACAGGTGTGGTTCAACAGCGTCAGTGCGGCAGCGACGGATTCGAGCGGCGCGCCGACCGATAGGACGGAGTTATCATCCTTCGAAGTGCTGTTCAGCGCTGGCGTTCGTTTCCTGCCGTAACAAATTTGCGTGTTCACCTGTAAGGTTCGGCTCGCTCGATACACTCACTCTCACAGCAAGATGCGCATGAACGGTGGTCGAGTAGTCAGGGCGGTTGGAATGCTGAGCCTACTGGCGGGGTGCTCGGGCACCTACAACGTGGGGGTAGAGCCCGCGGACAGCGCAGGTAGGGG
>JBDTYJ010000228.1:0-9604 GCA_040005755.1 Pseudomonadota bacterium | reverse complement strand
GGGTAGCTGCCGGGTTTGATCACGGCGCGACCCGTTTCGAACTCGATCGGTTGCAAGAGTTCAACGCTGCCGTCTTCCGTGACCTTGGTCAGGCTCGGGCAGCCGTTCTTCTCGGCGACGCTGGAGCGCGGACCGGGTGTCGTCGGGCACTTGTCCTCGGTGTCGGGGACGCCGTCGTTGTCGACATCGTACTCGGGGCAGCCGTCATCGTCTTGGATGCCGTCTTTGTCTTCGGCCTTGTCCGGGCATTGGTCAACGCTATCCGGGATGCCATCGCCATCGCGATCCGAAGCTGCCGGGCAACCGTCGGTCTTGTTCGGCCCTTTGCCGTCTTCCTTCTCGGTCGGACACTTGTCGATTGAGTCGGGATAGCCGTCGCCGTCGCTGTCGCGATCGTAGTCGTCCACCGTGGGTACGACGTGGATCTTGCGCGGTGGCGACTTACCTTCGAAATCTAACAGCGTCAGGTACGTGCCGATGCCGACGAGCATGCGGAAATCCGGCGCGCCGTAGCCGGCTGCGAGGCGCGTGCCGAACCCGCCCTCGGCGTACCAGCGCTTGCGTTCATCCAACGTATAACGCACCTGCGCGAGCCACTCGAAATCAGTGTTCTTGCCGGTCAGGAACGTGCTTTGGCCGCCCGCGCTTTCGATGCCGGTGGTGCCCCAAAGCTCGCCGCCGAGGCGCACACGACCGTCACGCAGGGGCAAGTACAAGCCGCCCGAGTAACGAATTTCGGAAGCTAGAAACAGCGCGCCGTTCGTACCGCCAATGCTGCGTTCCGGGCGGAATTGCGGCCCGAGATTGCCAGCCAAGAAGAACTTGCCGAAATTGAACTCGGCAGAACCGTACAGGTATCCCGTCACTTGCCCATCGCCGCCGAAGGCGTTCGCATTGCCAGTGGGCAGCCACAGTGCGGCGCCGCCGCCGACGCGCAGCAAGTGATTGTCCGTCTCCCAGCTCCGCACGCGCGCGTCCAAACGCATGTCGTTCAGCAGCGCTCTCGAATCGCCGATGCCACCGGTACCGATGCTCTGCTCACTCGGATCATCACCGGCGATTTGCAGCGCTGTGATCGGGAGCATCAAATTCAGCGACAGCCGGTTTGCGATCTCGGTGCCGACGGAGAGGTAGGCGGTGAGTTGGCCCTCGACCGGGTTGTCGATCTTCGACTGTGCTGTCGGATCATCCGTCACCGTGCCTGCACGCAGCGGATTGTGCGAATAGCCGAGGATCGCGTTCGCGTAGAACCGCGACTTCTCGGAAAGGTACGGCCGCCAGACCATGAAGCCGTCATCTGGGGCGCCGGAGATCTGCGCGCGATCTAGATAGAACGTGCCCGATTGCGCGTGGGCGGAACCCGCCGCAAAGCAGGTGCCAGCCGCGGCGGCGGCAGCAACAAGGACTGGGGAGGGGCGCGCTCGTCCGAGCGAAGTGCGCAAAATTCTGCCTAACTGACGCTTGATCCGACGAAACACGACTTGGACGGTAGCCTGCGTGCGGCCGTTTTGAATAGTCTCGATTGTTTAGTTTGTTGGCCGGTTAGTCGGCCTTGGTCGTCCGCCAACTCGCGCTGCTGTGCGTCTACTCACCCGCCCCGAAGACCTGACAGACCCAGAGCGTGCCGTCCGGATCGGGAGCCACTCCGATGCCTACGAGGTTGAAGCCCGAAAAGAGCAGGTTTTCACGATGTGAGGGGCTCGCCCACAGCGCGCGTTCGGCCAGCGCCGCGCTCGCGCCGTGCGCCACGTTCTCTCCCACGGAGAGCGCCAAACCGGCGCGCTCGAGGCGCTGGATTAGGTCGCCGTCGCCCGCATCGTGCGCGGTCTTTCGTGCGCTGCGCATGGCTTCAGCGTGGGCTTGTGCCAGCTGTTCGAGGCGCGAATCGGGCTGCAGAGGCGCCAACCGTTCGCTTTGCCGAGCCGCGTTCACCATTGCGTACAGCGCGGTTCGCGGTTCGCGGCTCGGCGGCGCGCCGCTTTCGCCCGGGGCTTTGGCCACAATTGCCTCCGTGGGCGGCTCGGTTCCGGCGAACACGAGCGCCTCGAGCAGCGGGCGCGGGCCGCCATCCACCGCCGCGAGCAGCTGCACGAGCCACGCGCCCGGCTGATCGGCGTTGAAGCGCGCACGCACTCGGCCTTCGCTCAACGACGTCGGCACGGCATGCGGCGCGCCTCGCGGACCGAGAATCACAAACTTGGCGTCGCTCGCGGGAACGCGCAGCACCGCCCGCACATCGAGCCAAGCCCCGACGCGAACTCGAGTCGGGGTTGGTTCGAGATCCGCGAGCACATCGACAGCGATCGCGGCGATCACCAGTTGACCGCTCGTTTCGTGTCGGACAGCAACCCCGCAGCGCCTTACGCCGCCGTCGCCAAAACCTGCCAGCCAGCGCGTCATGCGGGTCTTAGCGGCCTCGCCCTCGCCCTCGCTACCGGTGAACAACCAGGCACGGGGCCACACGTAGGGTGCACCGGCCGCGCGCAGCGCATAGCTGAGGGCGTCCGCGTCCAGCTCGTGACCGCCGTCAGTGCGCTGATGGACGAGCTGCCCGGCAACGTTGCGCAAAGCGGCGTCACTTTCACCGCACGTAAAGCCTAACGCGCGTTGATCGGGGTCCGTGCTCTCCTCAACGATGGCCTGTGGTGATCCTGTGGCGTCGGCAAAGGCGCTCTGAGTGCCCGGCGGGGCCGCGGTCAGCGCGTGGGAATGTGCGGCTGGCGGACCCAACTCCGCCGCACAGCCGACCAAAAAGCCGCAGTACGAAAGCGCGCACAGCGAAGTGACCGCGCACATCGGTCCCGTCTGGCCTGCCAAGAAAGCCAAGCGCAATCGACTAGCGGCTCGAGTCGCGCATAGCGAGACAAAAACCGCCGGCAGGGTGCGCTTTTCCTGCTCTCCGGTTCAGGTTATGGTCAAGTGCCCCCATGGGCCGGTTCACCACAGCAGCGAAAGTCGGGGCATTTGCCTTCGTCACGCTCGTGGCAAGCCTGCTCATCTTTCGCTTCGTCTCGAAGTCATCGCACTCGGGCGGCGGATACGTCGTGTACGCGCTGATGGCGGACGCCAGCGGGATCGCGAAGCTGTCCCAGGTGAAGGTCGCCGGTATCGCCGTCGGGAACGTGCAGAGCATCAAGCTGGATCACGACCGCGCGCGCATCGACATCAGCATGAACCCGGACGTGAAGCTGTATCGAGACGCCAGCGTCTCGAAGGTAGCGTCCAGCTTGCTTGGTGAATACTACTTGGCGCTCGCGCCGGGTACGGAGGGGCGTGACGAGCTGAAAGACGGAGATCGCATCAACACCGTCGTCGAGGCCCAGACCACCGACGACATCATGAAGCAGGTCTCCGACATCGCGAAGGATGTGAAGCAGGTGTCGGCCGCGCTCGCCGCCAGCGTGGGCACGGATCAAGGTCGCAACGACATCAAATCCACGCTGCAGAACCTGGCGGAAGTCACTGAGGCCCTAAACCAAACGGTCCGCGAAAACCGCGAGAGCATCAAGACCATCCTGAATAACGTCGAAGTGATGACGACCAGGGGCGCCCCCGAAGTCGAGAAAATCCTCGACAACGTCAAGGTCACGACCAACGAAGTGCGCGCGCTGATGGCCGAATCCAAGGTGGGTCAGCCCAAGTCCGAGGGTGAAGTGCGGCAAATCATCGACAAGGTGAACCGCGCCAGCGACAACCTGGAGAACACACTCAAGAATCTGGACAACGTGACTGGCCGGCTCGACCGGGGCGAGGGCACGCTCGGCCGTTTGAGCAAGGACGACCACCTGATCAACGAGGTCGAGGGTGTCGCGGAAGACGTGGGAGATTTCGTCGGTGGGCTGTCGCGTGTTCAAACAATCGTGACCATGCGCACGGACTACCAGTTCCTCTCGAGCACCGTAAAAAGCTACGTGGAGCTTCGGATTCAGCCTCGCGAGGACAAATACTACCTGATCGAGGTCGTGAACGACCCGCGCGGCCTCACCCACTTCGAGCAGGTTGATGTAGACACCACGAACCCGAAAGATCCGCCGCACTACCGTGAAGTGCGCACCGTCACCGAGAATTCGCTGCGCTTTTCGCTGCAGTTCGCGCAGAGCTTTGGCCCGTTCACTGGGCGCTTCGGGATCAAGGAATCCACCGGCGGCGTTGGCTTGGATACGTTGCTTTTGGATAACCGGTTCGAGATCCGCCAGGATCTGTTCGGCTTCGGTGAGGTCGTGTTGCCTCGTTGGCGCGTCTCGCTCGGTTACGAGTTCGTGAATCGCGCTTGGTTGCTGGGCGGCGTGGACGACATCTTGAGCGGCTCGCGGCGCGATTATTTCGTGGGCATGCAGCTTCGCTTCAACGACGAAGATCTGAAATCGATTCTGCCGTTCGCGCCCAAGGCGCCCTGAGCCGCTGCCCGGCCGCGCGCGGGCGCTCGGCAACAGTGCAGCTGACCTCCGCTCAGGTTCCCCACATTACCCAGCCGAGCAGCTCCGCCGTCACCAGCGCAGCGGCCGCCTCTTTGGCGCCCACTGCACGGGCTTCGTGATTGCCGCGGTACTTGACCAAGCGATCTAGCGCTTCTTCGATGGTAACGCGCTCACCGAGGAAGGTCGCGATGTAGATCAGCGACGCCGGTGCCGAGCCTCGCTCGCGCGGGTGGCGAATGGCCTCTGCGCGCGGCCCGGGCAAGACCCGCTGCGTGCTGGCCGGTAACAGCTTTTGCGGTTCGCCCTTGGCGCGCACGATCGCGCCGGCCATCATTGGGCTCGCCAGATCCAGATCGAGCGGGAACTCCACGCGCTGGGGCGCGGTACCGCGGTAAAACGTCACCAAGCCCTCGGGCCAGCCGCATAGCGTGGCGACGCGATCTCGCCCCTGATCGCGAATCGCGCGGAACACGTCGACTGCGTCGACCATGCCGATGCCGATTAGCGTATCGCCCAGGCGACCACCGTAGCTGGACAGCGTGCGCAGCGCGATCTCGAGCTGCTCACGCGTGAGGCGCCCGCGGCGCACCAGGTATTCACCCAAGAGCTCTTCGCGTTCGGAAGATGCGACGTGCAGTAGTCGCCCCTTGTCCAGGTAGATCTCTTTACGGCTGGCGCCGCCGGTGTTCGAGCCGCGCTCCACGAACAGCGCGCCGCTTTCAGCCTTCTGGCGCATGTGCGACAGCACCTCCAACATGGGCGTGTCGCGCAGCAGCACTTGGTAATCCGGAATGCCGGGCTCGAACAAGCGGCTGGTGGTGGCCGTGGTCGATGGCAAGAGATGACGACCGAGCTCGTGCACGTCACGAATGAAGCGAAATTCAGCGCCCATTAGCGCCACTTCATCGTCACCCGAAAGGTCGCCAAGGGCGATCATCTCAATCAGCTTCGCGAACGGCACGCCGGTCAGCTCTTGGCCGTCAGCGCGACGTACGTTGGACAGCGAGGTCGATGTCGGGCTTTCACTAGCGGGCGGCGCCTCCGGCTGAATGGCGACGATGCCGCCACTGCTGCGCGCGCGTACGGCACGCATGCGCTGCACGGAATCCCGCACCTGGCCTTCGATTTGGCGAGCGAGCTGGCTCGAGTCACGAGCCCAGCTTACCCATTCGGCCAGCGTTTTCTGCAGTTCCTCCGACGAGGGGCGTTCGAAGGGTTCGAGCGCATAGGAGAAAGCGTCTGCGTCTTCGAAGCGCGCGTCTGGATCGCGCGCTAGGCCTTTCTCACACAATTCCAGGATGCCCTTCGGCAAATTCGCCGCGGCCTGGCGCAGCGGGCCGATGTTCACATCGCGAATGGCGAGCAGCACCGCGAGTTGACCGCTGCCCGGGAAGACGCGCTCGCCGATCAGCATCTCGCCGAACACCGCGGTCAGTGCGAACAAGTCCGCGCGATGATCGAACGGTTCCCCCGCCACTTGCTCGGGCGCCAAATAGCCGAATTTTCCCTTCAGACCCACGCTGGGCTGCGCTGGCTTCACGCGCTGCTCGAAGCGCGCGATGCCGAAGTCACCGAGCTTGATCTGACCATCGATTGACAAGTAAATATTCGACGGGGTCACATCGCGATGAACGATGTGCAAAGCGTTGCCCTCCGCATCGCGCGCGCTGTGCACGGCGGCCAGCGCGCTGGCAACGCGGCGCGCAACGAACGCTGCCAAGCCGGGAGGAAATTTTCTTTGGTCGGCGTCGGCCCGGCGCAGTAGGCGATACAGGTCGACGCCCTCCACGTACTCCATGGCCAGGTACGGCTCGTCGCCGACCATGCCCGCTCCGAAGACTGTGACCACGTTCTTGTGTGCGACTGCGCGATGCAGCTCGGCCTCGCGTTCGAGAGCGTCGAAGTCGCCGCTCTCGCGCGCCGCGCGCAGCAATTTCTTCACCACTAGGCGCGGGGCCGGCAGTGCGCCAATCTTCGGACGCGCCAGGAAGACTTCCGCGCTACCGCCGACGGCGATGCGCCGTTCCAGGACGAATGGCCCGAATGGTTGCTGGGCTCCGGACCCTTTGTGGTCGGTTGCCACTTGAGCGCATTAGAGCGGCTTTCCGGCAGTCGCGACAGAGAAAACCGTGCCTGTCGGCACGGCGGTCACATACGCCGGGCGGACCCGGCCAAAGCCGCGGATTTAGCGGGCCGGATCGGAGGCAGACAAAAGCGACACGGATCCGGATTTCTGGCCGGCGGATGCTTCGGTAGGCTCCGATGCGCGGCCCTGAGCGCGAAGAAGTGATAAAGGGCGCGCATGCCTCGTGTGCTGCGCCTCATCATTGGCCTCACGCTGTTCAGCCTCGCGGTCGCCCTGGGCGGTAGTTGCAAATGCAGCCACGAGGCCGCGACCGTGCCACCCAAAACGCCCACCGTGCGACTGTACTTGGTGTCGTCGCCGGCCGGTGCGCTGGAGCCGTGTGGGTGTGTGAAGGACATGTTGGGCGGCGCCGATCACTTGGCGGCGTATGTGAAGAGCCAAAGCGAGGATGCGCCGAACAGCGCGCTGCTCGCCGCGGGCCCGTTGTTCTTCATGAACACTCAGCTGAGCAGCGAAAGGCAAACGCAAGATTCCTGGAAGGCGGATGCGCTCGCGCGTTCGCTCGGGGCCGCGGGGCTGCGCGCCTGGGCGCCCGGCGCGAACGATTGGGCGGCGGGCGCCGATACCTTTGCGGCGCTCGCGTCGGCTGCGCAGGCCACGCCTCTCGCGGCGAACCTCGTCGCTCCCGGGCTGCAGCCGCTGCGCGTGTTCGACGTGGGCGGTAACAAGGTGGGCGTCGTGGGCATCAGCTTGCCCGCGCAAAACGGCAAGCTGCCGAGCGGCGTCAGCGCGCTCGACGCGCTCGCAGAGCTCAAAAAATCCAAGACCACCCTCGACAACCAAGGCGCCAAGTTGCGCGTGCTGCTCACGGCTATGCCGCGCGGCGATGCGCTACGCCTGATCGACCAAGTGCCTGGATTTCAGCTGCTTGTCGTGGGTAAACCGTATGATGAAGGCGAAAGCAACGACCCGCCCACACCGCCCGAGCTGGTCGGCGCGACGCTGGTCGTGCAAGCGCCGAATCACCTGCAGGCGCTAGGCGTCGTTGACCTGTTCGTGCGGGACGACAAGTTCGTCTTCGCCGATGGCTCGAACACCGCAGCGGTCGCCGAGCGCGAGAGTCTGGCCGGGCGCATCAAAGAACTCGAGGCGCGCCTCGAGACCGCCTCGGCGAATGGCAAGACCGCTGCCGCGGATTTGGCCGCGTTGCGCGCCGAGCTAGCTCGCCTGCAGGCCTCGCAGCACAAGTTGGCTGCACCAAGCGCTCCGACGCAGGGCAGCTTCTTTCAGTATCGCTACGTGGAGGTGCGTGACGGCCTCGGCGTAGAACCGACCGTGCACGAGCTGATCGGCGGCTACTACCAGCGCGTCAACGATCACAATCACGACGTTTTCAAGGACAAGCTGCCGGTGCCCGCCGCGCCAGGCCAGAGCCACTACGTGGGAGTGGAAGCGTGCAGCACGTGTCACAAGAGCGAGCGCGAGTTTTGGAATCACACGCAGCACGCAGCGGCGTATCCGACGCTCGCCTCCGAGCACAAAGAGTTCAACCTGGACTGCGTGAGCTGCCACGTGACCGGTTACGATAAGCCGGGCGGCTCAACCGTAGTGCACGTGGAAAAGCTCGAGAACGTGCAGTGCGAGGTGTGTCACGGCCCGGGCTCACGCCACGTGGATGCGCCGTTGGACGCGAAGTTGATCTCTATTCCCGAACAGAATTACTGCGCCGCAACCTGCCACCACACGCCGCACGTGAAGGCCGATTGGAGCGCAGCGCTTTCTTGGCCGAAGATTGTCGGCCCGGGGCACCAACGCGATAAGCACTGATACACCTCTGAAGGGAGTGCCCGCCCGTCACTCGGCAGAGTGAGTAAAATGTCTTAATTATTGCCCCGGTTTTGCCCTGGAATCGGTACCAGTCGCGGCACTATCGCCGTGTTTCCAGCGTCCATGGACCAATCCGTTCTCATTGCGGATCAGATTTACTTGCGACGCCCGTCAGACATGGCCCGCATGCGTTGCGCGAGCTACGGTCAGTGGCGATGACTCATCACGACGACATGCCGTACGAGGAGACCGAAGACCGCTTCTACGCGCAATTCGATTCGCGCGACGTGAAGCTCATGACGCTCGACGAGCTCACCGAGGCGTTCGAGGCCGGTTTGATTCACGAGAACACATTTGTGTGCCGTGAAGGTGAGAGTGAATGGCTGACTCTGGCAGTCGTGGCCGGTCTCAACGAAGAAGAAGAGCCGGAACCCGCGCCGCCCGCCGCCGTCGTTTCCGAACGCCGCCCGTCAATACCGCAGCGCGCGGTGGAGTTCGCGCATTCGGTCGCCGCAGAAAGCCGCCCGCCGATGCCGCAGCGCACGGTGGAGCTCGCTCCCTCGGTCGCTTCGGAAAGCCGCCCGCCCATGCCGGAGCGTCGCCCCGCGATGAACACCGTGCCGGCCGCCCGCTTGCAACAGTCGGTGGCGCCGTCGGTAGTCCCCGTCGTTGCGTCAACTCCGCTCAGTTACGCGCCAGTGAGCAGCAACATCGACTATTCCGGGATGGATCTGGACGAGCTCGCGCTGCGCCCGAAGCGTCGTTGGGGTCGCGTGCTGGCCGCTGCGGCGGCGCTCGTCGTCGTCGGCGGTGGCGCGGCTTTCGCGCTGGGCGGCGGCGCGCACGCCGTTGCCTCGGCCGTGCCCAGCACATCGTCGTTGGAGGCAACGGGCAGCAAGGCGCAGGCCTCGCTCACCGTCGATAACGTTCAGCCCAAGCCGAGTGAGCCTGCACCCGCTGCGGCGCCTGCTCCCGAGCCTGTTGCTGCCGCGGCGCCCGCCGCTGCCGCGCCGTCCACTGCTCCCGGCTTGAGTGAGGACATGAAGGCGGCTCTGCTCGCCCAAGACAAGACCCACGCCGCCAAGGCCAAGGCACATGCCGTTGCTTCCGGCGGGAGCAGCTCGGTTCATCACGGCAAAGCGGCTCCTTCCGCCGGTTTGAAGACCGGCGGCAGCGCTTATGACCCGTTGAACGGCAAGCTCTGATCCCGCCCGCCAACGGCTGAACGGCCCGTCGATCTTGCGCCGCTGCGCGGCGGCGATTACGACGGGCC
>JBDTYJ010000227.1:0-9692 GCA_040005755.1 Pseudomonadota bacterium | reverse complement strand
CCTGCACGAGCTGTTGGTTCACTGCCCAATTCACCTGGGAAAAAGCGCCCGTTGGCACGCGCAGCGTGGCGGCGCCCGGCAACGGAAAGCGCTGATCCCCATCCGGGTTCGGCGCGCGCTCGCCAATCGAGACTTGGAAGGAGCTCGGCAGCGCAGCAAGCAGCGGCAAGTTCAAATCGAAGTCGCGCCGGATCGGTACGAGATGGAGCGAGATGCGCGGGCCCGCTGGCGCGACCCGTAACTCGAGCTCCGAAAAGCGCTCGAAATCCTTCGCGTGTTGGGGCGCGAGCCGGCGCAGCACGTCGAGCGCCGCGTTCAACTCCGGGTTCGCCACCTGACACTCCGGGATCTCCACCAACACCCGCGAATCCACCGCGAAGAACCCGAGGCGCGCTCCGGCAGCCACGTGCAAACGAATGCGCGAGCGATACCCAAGCGCATCCGGCGCGCTCACGAAGGCGATCTCGGGCAAGTCTTCGAGGTGCCCGGTCCGCACCAGCGCATCGCGCAACATGCTGGCTTTGGCGCGGACTTGGGCGGGGTAGCTCAGGGGCATCCAATCGCAGCCGCCGCAACGGCTTTGCACCGGGCAGCTCGGCTCCACGCGCTCCGGGCTGGCCTGGATCAAGCTCCACTCGGTAGCCTGCAGGTACGCCCCGTGGTCCTCCGCTTGCTCCACCTGAATCCGCTCACCGGGCAGCGCGCCCTTTGCAAAGGCTCCCTGGCCGTTCTCGAGCTTGAGGAAACCCGAGCCGCCAGGCACTAACTTCTCGATTTGCCAGCGTTTTTGGGCTGGCTCCAGCACGGGAACGGGCTTTTTGAATTGCGGAGGGCGCACGCGGGAGGATCCCTGACACTTCGAGCGTAGAAAAAACACGAGATTCGTCACGAACCGCTGTCACAGGCCGGAACTGCCGAGCGACACAGGTTCGGTGAGGTCCTACCCCATGGCAGCCCCCGCGTTCTCAATTGCTGCGCAGCACTCGGCCCGGCTGGCCGATCCCGCGCTGCGAGAGGCGCTGCTCAGGTACGCCCGCCGCCGACTGCCGCAGATCGAAGTCGAAGATTTGGTTCAAAACACGCTGACCGACGCGCTGGTCTCGGCCAACCCGCCCGGTGACGAGCGCGAGTTTCAGCGCTGGGTGCATGGCATTGCTCGCCACAAGGTGGCCGACCTGTACCGGCGCCGCGGGCGCACCCCGCTGCTCGACGCCGAGCTAGACGGTAAAGTGGGTCGCAGCGACCCTGGCCCCGCAACCGGCGAGCTCTCACAGTGGATCGAACGGGAACTTCCGCAAACCGACGGCGCGCAGGCGACTTTGCATTGGCTGCTGCGGGAAAGCGACGGCGAGACCCTGGACGAAATCGCGCGCGACGAAGCGCTGCCCGCGCCGCGCGTGCGACAACGGGTGTCGCGTTTGCGACGGCACTTGCACACGCGCTGGCTCGCGCTCGGTGCTGCAGGCCTCGGTTTGCTGCTGTATGCAGGGACCTCGCTCTACCTATGGCGATCGCAAAAATCGCCTGAAATTTCCAAAGAGACGCCGGCGCATGTGCGGCCGAGCAACGATGCACTCGCACCTCTACCAAGCCCGGCGGGCCCGGACGCTGCCCCAACCAGCAGCCCGCCGATCTCCAAACTCGGATCGAGCACGAAGGCGAACTCCGTAGAATCTGCGCCACCGACCAAATCGAATCCCAAGCAAAAGGCGGCGCCGAACAAGAAGTCGCCCAAGAAGCCAGCACCGAGGAAGTCCGCGCCTAGTAAGCGGCCTGCGCCCAAGTCCGCCCAGCAGCAACTGGCCCCGAACAATTTCATTCCGAGCAAAGCAGATCCGACGCAAAACTTCGACGCGAACGACTTTCCCGCGCAACGGAACTAGGAGCTGCTGCGCGTACCTCCGACAGGAGAGCGATTGAGCGGCACCGTTTGAGTGACGCACTTCGGATACAGTGCCGGACCAGAGTTCACGGTGCCGCGGAATCGCGGGAAATCACGCGTTAAATAGCGGCAACGAACGCGGCATGTCGGTTGCTAGGTGACCCAACGATGCGCTTCCGTTGCTCGCTGGTTCTATCGGCTGCTTTGGTTTTCACGGTGGGCGCGGCGCGCGCGCAGGCTGGCATGCTGCTCGCCGCAGACGATCCGAAGCAGATCGCACAACTGGATTTGGCCCAGGTGATGGCGGAGAATTCAACGCGCTGGCTCAGCGTGCGGCTCACCGGGCGGGCGCGCTTGGCGTTGATCAGCAGCGCGGATCTCGAAGCCGTCAGCAGCGGCGACGCTTGGCTACGCGCCTTGGACTATGCGACCCGCGAGCGCGTCGCCGCGCCACCTGACCCGCTTTCGGTGTGCGCCGAGCGCAGCAGCTTCGCGCTCGCTGATAGCGGCGGGCCCGGAACCGTGAGGCTTGACGCACGGCCGGCACTGACGGCCAGCTCCGACCTCGAGCTGCAGCGCGCGCTGGCGGAGCTCGGAATCCAGCTGAATTTGGCGCGCATCGCTGAATTTAGCGCACACGAGCCAGCGCCGTACCGCGTCCTTTGGTTCGATGCGCCGAGCGCGGGCGGCGCTACCGCCGCCGTGCGCTGGCTGGAGCGCGGCTCGTCGAACGACCTGCCCAAAATCCGGGTCGCGGATCTAGATGCAGTTCCGATCAATCTGATCGCGCTGGCCAAAGATGCGGTGTCGCCGAGTGCTGGCGGCGAGGCCGACCCGAGCGAGTTCGCGGTCACCTACTTCCCACTCAGTGCCACGTCCGATTACGTCAACGCGCGCGCGCGTTGGCAAGAAGACAATCCGGAGCGCTGGTTGGTCGAAGCCGTGAACACCGCAGCCCTCTTCGATGACACGGTGCTCGCGGGTGAAGGGGCGATCCCATCGGCGGTGTTTCGCTATTTTTCGACGCTGACTGGCAACGCAGCTCTCGCTAGCCCTTGCATCGCTCAGGTAGAAACAGCTCACACTCACCGCTCCGGCGACAGCGCGGACTTCACCTGCGCGGGCGCGGATGACTTGGCGCGAACCGAAAGCGAGCTCGACTTCGCCGACGTGCGTTTGACGCGCTTGTTCGGCGAGGCGAGCGCGACGAGCACATTCGTAGTCGAGCCCGACGCCCAGCGGAACCCACGCCTGCAAGCGACGGACTTCGAAACCAAGGGTTGCCCGCCGCCCGGCGCCGCGGAACCGGACGGGACGGTGAGCCCCGGTGCCGGGATGCCAGAGGGGCGCGCGGGCACGGGCGCATTCAGCACGAATGGGAGCGAGGTCGACACACCCGTCGAGCAAACGGGCGTGCCGAATGACGGCGGCGGATGCAGCCTCTGGGTCGATACCAGTGACGATTCGTGCAACGGCGACTCGCAGCCCAGTAGCTCCGAACCAAGTTCGAGTGATGCTTGCAGCGGGGATTCGAGTTCGGACGCTTCGAGCGACTCCTGCAGCGGTGATTCCAGCTCCGATTCGGCGAACAGCGACTCCTGCAGCGGAGACTCAAACGCGAGCAGCAACGACTCCTCAGGCTGCGGCAACAACGACAAGAGCGGCTATGACGGTGATACTTGCTCGGGCAATTCAGCGAGCAGCACTACCGAAAGGCTGGGAAGCCCGCGGCCCAAGCGCAAGCACCGCCTGCGCTTGAGCCTATTCATGCTGCTTGGCGCAGGGCTCTCGTTGCCAATGCGTCGCGGTCTCAGGCGTCAACAGCTGAGCTGAGCCCGCAACTCCGGGTAACTGCGCACGATCAGGTTCGCCGCCTCGAAGCGGGCGTCTTCGAGCGCCGCATCCGGGATCGCGATCACACTCATGCCGGCAGCGCGCGCCGCGAGCACGCCGGCCGGTGAGTCTTCGATCACCAGACAGCGGCCCGGTGCCGCAGCCAGAGCACGAGCTGCCGCCAGAAAGATGTCGGGGGCAGGTTTGAGCGCTTTCACCTCGGGGTGGTCACCGGACACGACTGCAGAGAAAGCGGCGAACCGAGGCAGGTGGCTCGTTTTCAAATGGTACAGGCGCAGCGTGCTGCTGGTGCCCACGGCTAGGCCATGCCCGCGCTGCGAAAGCACAGAAACAAACTCTTCAGCACCCGCGACCTCCGTCGCCCCGCGGAACAACTCCTCTGCAATCGGGAGCTGGCGACGCAAGTACTCCTCAGCGGAGATGGGCAAGCCGAGCGTTTCGACGAGCAGCGCGGCTGCCTCGAGCTCATGGCGACCCATCATGCGCGCTTTTAGGCTCCAATCGAAGGTTTTCCCGAACTCCCCGACCACCGCCTGGGTGGCTGCGGTGTACAGCTTCTCGGTGTCGAGCAGCACGCCATCGAGGTCGAAGATCACCTGGTCGTAGTCCGAAAGCTTCACGGCGCAGACGGTAGCTCAAACGGAGCGCGAGTTCGAGCTAGTGCAGTGCGGCCGCAATTAATTCACTCGGCTCACCTGCGCTGCACTAGCTCCCGGAGCCCCACAGAAACGCTCAGCGGGCGCTTAGACGCTCTGCTGCCGGACCTGCGACTTCCATGAAATCGCGTCCCGCTGCCTCGCCGAACTCGTCAACAACTTCTACGCGAACGACCCACGGGCCTTTGCCGTGCGGCCTGGGAATGAAGGTATGCATCAGGTTTTCCGAACGCATCCAGGTCACGTCAGCGATGTCGACATTGACCAACACCGTCGCCTTGACCTGAACGGACTCCGGAACCGCGTGACCGCGAGCGTCGAATAAGTTCACGGTGACCTCGATCATGTCGTCAGGCCAATGGGCATGTTTGGGGGAGATCTCGACATCAGCGCGCAGCGTGCGCGGCTCCAAACCGACCCGCACCTCGTTCACCGTGCCCGGCTCGCGCAAGCGCACGATCGTACCCTCGCCGCGCGACAAACCAACGGTGTCCGGGGCAGGCACGAAATGCGCGGACTGGCCGTAGCTCGCCTCGAGGCCAGCGGCGGCCATGAGCTTCACTCGGCCGCGAGTACCGAGCAGAATTGCGCCACTTTCGTAGCGCGCGCCCTCGGGCAACTCCACGCCCACCACGCGCAGCGCGCTCCCGGGGCTCTCGGGCCCAAAGATGCCGGCGCTATCCAGCGCACGCGCGGTGATCTGGTACTGGCCCGGCCGCAACCCGGCAATATCGCCCACCGTGCCGCGCGCATCCACGCGCCGCACAAGCTCATTGCCTTTGTCGGTCAGGCGCCAAACGCTCAGCTGATAGTGGTCCGCATCTTTCACGATGCTGGTGCTAGCGCGCGCGGTAGGCACATCGTTGCCAAGAGACAACAATAGCGGCTGCGCGATGGCAACGCTCGGCACGCCCGGCACCGGGTGCTCCAAAGGCGTGGGATCCCGACCAACGAAGCCGCGCACGAGCCCGCTCGGCAGCGGCTTCCAATCGTTGCCAGACGCCGCGAGCATCTCGCCGTCGACCGCAGCGACAGTGATGCGATTTGCAGCGACTATTGCAGTGCTGTGTCCGCCTTTCGCGACGGCGCTCACCTTGTTCGGCATCTGCAAGAGAACCGCTGTCTTCGGCGCCTTACTGAGCGGAATCTCGATGTCGACCCGGCCAGCCACGAGCTTCACGACTTGTGTCGCGGTTTGTGGCTGGCCTGCCGCAAGCAGTAGCTTCATGACGCGCAAGCGTTCGATCTTGGTGCCGGGAGCCAGATGCAGAATTGCGCCGCCCGGGAGTGTGGTCACCGTACCATCGGCGGTACTGGCGGTGTTGGTCCGAACGGACCCCAGCGTCTCGGTTGCACTCGCGAAATGCGAGCTCAGTAGAGTCGGCAGAGCGGCGAGCAGAGCAACAGCAATCACCCTTCTTGTCATGCCTGCACTCAACGGTCATTGAAGCCAGGTGTTCAGTCCTTTTAGTCAGATTCCCAGCGGATATTTTTCGCGCCGAATCTGGCGTTTTCCGCCGTTTTGCCTACTCAAGACATGTCGGGATCACGTCCACGGTGCTGCGCATCATTTCAGATTGCTTCCGCGTGCAACAGCCTGGGACAGGCGAGACAAACCGAACGCCTGCGACGCTGTAGGCAACACGCGCCAAGCGAAATCAACGCGACGGGCGCGTGCTGCGAGCGGGCAACGCCAACTCGGCCAGAACGCCATCGAGCAGGGCTTCATCACGACGCAGCATGGCGATGTGCAGCAAACGCGCGCGAGCATCCTGCGGCTCCAGCTTGGCGAGCAGCGCGGCGGCCGTCGCAAGCTTTGTCGCGAGCCGCTCGTCCAACGAAGAGCTGGGGACTGACTTTCGAGTCATGGGTGGGGCGGTCGGCACGCGCTCTCGTACGTGCGACTCCCCGTCATTCAGCGGCACGCTGAGGTGTGGGTCACTATCGGTGATGCGAGAGCGGTTGTTCATGGCCCCTTCCTTCAGAACCGATACGCTGCACGTTTCATTCCGGTCTGTGAGAACCGGCAACAAACTCGACGAATGCGAAGATCATCGAGATTTTGCGGAGCAAGCGCGCCAACCGGATCGCAGCAGCAAGCATTTTCTGCGATGTGCGCAAGCGCTTACGTATGAATACGCTTGCCGCGCGGCGCGCGACGGCGTTCTGCTGGCACGGTGACAACGCTGCACCACCTTGCCCTCGGTAGCGCCAATGTGGGCCGCCTGGCGCGGTTTTATAGCGACGTGCTGGGGCTCGCAGAGCTCGCGCGGCACGAGCGTGAAGACGGCTCGCTGCGCTCAGTGTGGTTAGATCTGGGGTGCGCAATCTTGATGATCGAAGACACGGCAGAGCCGCCGCGCCTAGTAAACGGGATCGGCGCCGGGCCGTTTCTGATCGCCATCGCGGTCAGCGTCGAAGAGCGCGCGGAATTCGAGAGCAGGCTGGAGCGCGCCGGATGCGTCATCGAGTCGCGAACCGAGTGGACCTCCTACGCCCGCGATCTGGACGGAAATCGAATCGGAGTCAGCGCATATCCAATGCCCGGCGCGCCTGCCCCAGCATGAGCTCGGCGCCCCGCGGGGTTCCGACGCGCGGAGTTCTCAGCGCACCGGGGGCGTGAGCGCGCGAGCCGCGATGCGGGCGAATACCGGCGCGGCAATCGTGCCACCCGAGCCTTCCCGCTGCGGTTGACCGACGCCCACGTAGATCACGAAGCGCGGCTCCTCAATCGGCGCGATACCGACGAAGCTCGCGAACACGCCGGGGCCGTGTGCGCACGCTTCACAGTCCGGGGAATTGTCACTGGTGCCGGTTTTTCCGCCAACTCGTACGCCGCTCACGGCTGCGGCCTTGCCGGTCGCGCGCTCGCCACTGACTACGCCCTCCAACATCGTGCGCACGCTGCGTGCAGTGCTGTCTTTTATGACGCGTTCGGAGCCTGGCGCGAACACGCCGTCGTTCGCGAGTGCACCGTACGCGGCGGCCAGTGCCAATGGCGTCGTGGTACTGCCCTCGCCCATAGCGACGATGGCGCCGCGCAGCGAGGTGCTTGGAACATCCGGCGGAGCGCCGACCTTTGAACTTGCGCAGGCCCTCCAGCAAGCGCTCGCCACCCAGGACGTCGAAAATACGCGAGACGCCGATGTTGGAGGAAACCGCCAGTATCTCCGCGGTGCTGAGCGCCCCGTATTGACCGGCATCGCGCAGGGTTTGTTCGCCGTAGGCGCGCGTGCCATTACCGCAGTCGAAGCGCTGATCCGGCCTGATCAGATCGCCATCCAGCGCCATGGCCACGACGAGGGGCTTGAGCGTGGAGGCCGGCACCACCGGTTGCCCGGGCGCATCATCCGACATGGCCAGGACGGCACCAGTTTTGGGGTCGAGCACGACAATGGCAACGCGCTGGGCGCCCCATTCGCGATGCACGCGGGCGGCTTCATCCACCGCAATGCTTTGCAGCGTGGCGTTTGCCGAGCTGGCCCGCACCGCGCCCTGCGAAGGATTAGCGATCTTCGGCGCGCTGTCCGTGCATGCCACGAAACCAATCACAGGCAGTGCACACAGCGCGAACAACAGCGTTGTCGCGCGCGTCAGCGGCGCAGGCAAGCCATCCCGTGACACGAGCACACCGATGCGCCGCGCTAGCTCCGAGGGACGCGCGGCCATGGCGATCCCATTTGCCGGCACGGTCATGCTGCGCGCAATCGCCAGCAAGTGCCCCGCGTACTCACTCGGCCGGAAGCCTGCCAGAATCACGTCTTCGTCCGCGGCCAGCTCACACTCACGCCGCAGGCGCCGGGCCGCTATCCAAACGAGCGGCTGAAACCAGTACAGGGCGCACGCGCATTGCGCGACCAAGAGAGCGAGCCCATCACGGCGGCGCGCGTGGCCCGATTCATGGATCAGCACCGCGCGTAGGCGCTCCGCACGCCAGCCCGTTGCTGCAGCCGGGAGCAAGATGACAGGGCGAAGCAGCCCAACCACGAGCGGCCCCTCGATCCCCGTGTGAACTCGCGCGCCCGCCAGCTCCGACTGTGCACCGTGCACCAGCCTTTTAGCCAGGACTGCGGCCACCCCCGCGCGCGCCGCGACGAGCAGTGCACCCAAACCCCAAGCCAATTCAAGCCAAACAACGGTTTGCACGCTTGCCGCTGGCGAGACCACGGCCGAGCCGCCCGGCACACTTCGAGCTTGCGCCGGCTGGCTCGTGGACAACGCCTCGGCAACGACGCGCGCCGCCGCCACACCGGTACCGACGTGCACCACCGGCCGCCCCCGGAATGGCAGCGCCAAGAGCGGCAACACGAGCACCGCGCCGAGACCCAAGAGCAAGACGCAACGCCGCAACGCCGCAGCACTACGACGCGCAACGAATAGCACCGCGAGCGTGCACGCCAGCAAACATGAAGCTCGGACCAGGAGTGCGGCAAGCCAAAACATTGACGGTGAGCTCGGCATTGCTACTTCCCCTCTTGGCGGGCACGTTCCACGACTTCAGCCAGGCGATCCAGCTCTTCACTGGAGAGCTTGGCGCGGGACGATTCCACGAGCGTCAACATGGCTTGCTCCACTGAACCGCCGAAGAACGTGGACACCACATGCGCAAGCGCCTTCTTGCGGGCCTCACCCCGAGCCACTGCGGGCAAGAACACGTAGCGCGTGCCCTCTTCCACGTGCTTTACGTGGCCGCGCTCTTCGAGCAGCCTCAACAGTGCGCGAACCGCCGAATAGCTGGGTGGTTCCGCTAGGTTATCCAGCACGTCTTGGGCGCTGGCGCGACCTAGGCGATACACAATGTCCATGATTTCACGCTCGCGGCGCGTGAGCGGGGGCTTGGCCATGTGGACGGAACCTAGGCGCCTGCTAAAATTTTAGCAATAGGCTAGGTGCAGTTTTTTTAGCACTAGGCGCCGCCCGCGTGGTGTCAGTTTGGTCGGGACCTTCGACATCAAACCGGCCGCCAATACCTCCGGCATTCAAGCGACGACACCTCCCGGCAACTAAGGAGAAAACGCTACAGCTTCGGGTCGCGTTTGCGTCGAGCGCCCCAAACGCGGAGCACGGTGATGGTGTCGTTGTCGATGTCAGCCACGTATTAGACGTGCTGCTCGGTCCGCTCGAGCTGCCAGCGCCGGATCACCATCCCGCGCCGCTCTCCGTACGGCTTCAGAATGAGCGGTTTACGCTGAATTGCCTGACAGACGCTCGCCAGCTCTTCTGCAAACAAGCGGGGCGCGTCGAGTCGATTCGCGAAATCATCGCCCGCCTAGCCCGGCACCGGCACCGGAACAGGGCCG
>JBDTYJ010000226.1:0-9720 GCA_040005755.1 Pseudomonadota bacterium | reverse complement strand
CCGAAATCACCGGCGATGCTGAACCACCAATTGTGGAAGAACTCCCCGCCGATTTCAGGCCGAATTCGCCGCAGAAAGAGCGTTGGCTTGAGGGTCGCGACGTCTGCCACGCCCGGACCTGCGTAGCTGTAAAAGTCGACCTGCGCGCGGCCCTGCAAATAGAGGCGGAAGTTGTCGCTGCTGTCGCGCAAGTAAAACACGCCGTTGTGCCAACCGGCGAGCGGGTTACCGTCATTGCCCAACGCTGCGTTGCTGGGTGCCGCGGGCGGGAGCGGGGCGACCAGGTCAGGCGGGGCTGTCGGCGCGGCGGCAGGAGGAAGCGCCGGAGCGACGGGCGGTAGATCGCCGGCAGCTGCGGTCTGATCGGCGGGCGCTGGCGGCGCGCTCGCGGGCACATCCTGCGCTAGCGCGTTCAGCGCGAAAAAAGTGACGCTCGGAGCGAGTACGAGAAGGGGGAATTTCATGCCTAACAGTTCCTTTCGGGGCCGCAGCTAGCGCTTCGATTGTGACGGTTTCGCGGCAACTCCGTGAACTTCGTGGGGAGGGTTACCCGCACACGATGCGCTGGATAGCACAGCCCGCTACCGATAAGTACATGAATTATTTGAACTTCCTACTTCTCCGATGCGGATATTCGGGTAGCGGGCGTCGCGGAATTCTACGGATTCGCGACCGTTGTGAGCAACTCCGCCATGGAACTGTCACACATCTGTTGCCGAGGCGTAGCGCACGGTCACGCCCTCCCTGGTAGGAGAATGCCAATGTTTGCACGTAGAAAACTACTCGCCGTGTTGCTGCTTAGTTTGGCTGCCTGCAAGGGCAACCAGTCAACGGAAGCGCCCGCGGCTTCGGGTGCGGCCGCTACGCAGGCGCCCAAAAAGGACGAGGCCATCAGCTTGAATGGCGCTGGAGCAACGTTCCCTTTCCCGCTCTATTCAAAGTGGATCTCCGAGTACAACAAGCAGAACCCGAACGTGAAGATCAACTACCAGTCGATCGGCTCGGGCGGCGGCATTCGGCAAATTGTCGCGGGCACGGTGGACTTTGGCGCCACTGACGCACCCATGAAAGAGGACGAAGCGAAGCTTGCGCCGGGCAAGCTGCTCCATATCCCAGCCACGATTGGCGCCGTGGTGGTTGCGTACAACGTGCCGGAGCTGAAGAGCACGCTAAAGATCGCCCCGGAAGTCTTGGTCGACATCTACGCCGGCAAGATCAAGAAGTGGAACGATCCGAGGATCAAGGCCGACAATCCCGACGCGAAGCTGCCTGCGAGCGAAATTTCGGTCATTTACCGCACGGATGGCAGCGGCACGAGCGCGGTTTTTACCGATTATTTGTCGAAGATCAGCCCGGAATGGAAAGAGAAGGTCGGCGCCGGCAAGAGCGTGAGTTGGCCCATCGGGCTCGGTCAAAAGGGCAATGAAGGCGTGACCGGGCAGGTCAAGGCCACGCCCTACACCATCGGTTACGTCGAGCGCGCCTATGCCTCGCAGAACAAGCTGCCGATGGCGGAGCTCAAGAACAAGGCCGGTAAATTCGTGGCGCCAAGCATCGAAGCCATGTCGGCTGCGGCCGAGTCTGTCGAAATGCCGGAGCAGCTGTTCGTCTCGCTCTCGAACGCTGAGGGCGACGCAGCCTATCCAATCACCAGCTACAGCTATCTACTCGTGTATGAGAACGCCAAAGACCCCGTCAAAGGTGAAGCGCTCGCCAAGTACGTGTGGTGGGGCTTGCATGAAGGTCAGCAGTTCTCCAAGGCCCTCGACTATGCGCCCATTCCGGCCAAGGTGCTGACCAAGGTCGAGGCTCGGCTCAAGGAGCTGCGTTCCGGCGACAAGAAGCTGCTGACTGGGTCCTGAGTCGCATGTCCGCAAGTCACGAAGTCTCGCTGGTTCGGGGTCGCTCGCGCATGCTCACGCGCTTCGGCCGCGAGGTGAACTGGGGAGACTTCGTGTTTCGGCGCTCGACGGCCCTCGTCGCGGGCCTTGTGATCGCAGCGCTCGCCGCCATGGCTCTGGCCATGATTTTCGGCTCTTGGGAGTCCATCAAGCGCTTCGGGCTCGGGTTCGTGGTGTCCAGCGTTTGGGACCCCGTACGTGACATTTACGGTGCGCTGCCTTTCATTTACGGCACCATCGCGTCCTCGCTTTTGGCGCTCGCATTCGCCGTGCCGATCTCGCTAGGCGTCGCCATCTTTTTGTCTGAGCTCGCGCCGGGTTGGCTGCGTGGTCCCGTGGGTTTTTTGGTGGAGCTCTTGGCGGCCGTGCCGAGCGTGGTCTACGGCCTGTGGGGCATCTTCGCGCTGACGCCTTGGCTGCGCGAAAGTGTCGAACCGCCATTGGCGCGCTACCTCGGTTTTTTGCCGTTTTTCCAGGGTCCCCAGCACGGCTTCGGCTTGCTCGCAGGCGGCATCATCCTGGCCATCATGATCACGCCGACGATCTCGTCCGTCAGCCGTGAGGTATTGCGCGCGGTGCCGAGCGCGCTGCGTGAAGGCGCCCTCGGCTTGGGTGCAACGCCTTGGGAAGCCGTGCGCATCGCCGTGCTGCCCTTCGCGCGTTCCGGCTTGGTAGGCGCCATCATTCTCGGCTTGGGCCGCGCCCTGGGCGAGACCATGGCCATCACCATGGTGATCGGCAATCGCGCGGAGATTAGCGCCTCCTTGTTTGCGCCCTCGTACACGATGGCCAGCGTGATCGCGAACGAGTTCACCGAGGCAACGGGCTCGTTGTATCTGTCTTCACTGGCAGAGGTGGGGCTTTTACTATTCGTCGTGACGGTGTTGCTCAACGTCGTCGCCCGGCTCCTGGTGTGGCGCGTCGGCCGCCTGCCGGAAGGCGGAAGGCTCTGATGGCTGGCTCATACACGCGCCGCAAAATCACGGATATTTGCGTTCGTTCGGCGTGCGTGGCTGCCGCCGTTATTGCGCTGATTCCGCTGGTGAGCGTGCTGTATTATGTGACCGCGCGCGGTATCGGCGGCATCAATTTGGACTTCTTCACGGAGCTTCCGAAGCCCGTGGGCGAGTCGGGCGGCGGCATGGCTAACGCTATCGTCGGCACGCTCAAGCTCGTGTTTCTCGCCTGCGCGATTGGCATTCCTCCGGGTGTTTTGGCCGGGGTGTACCTGGCTGAGTTCGGGCACTCGCGCTTCGGCAAAGCGGTCCGCTTCAGCGCGGACGTGATGTCCGGTGTGCCCTCGATTACCGTCGGTATTTTCGTGTACTCGGTGGTCGTGCTGCAGACCAAGCAATTTTCGGCCTTGGCCGGCGGCATCGCGCTTTCGGTGCTGATGTTACCCACGGTGACGCGCACGACGGAAGAGCTCTTGCGCCTGGTTCCTGAGTCGCTACGCGAAGCCGCGCTCGGGCTCGGTTTGCCCAAGTGGCGCGCCACCTTGCGCGTGATGTTGCGCACGGCTGCTCCCGGCATTGCGACCGGCGTGATGCTCGCGGTCGCGCGCGTCGCCGGTGAAACCGCGCCGCTGTTGTTCACTGCCTTCAATAACCGATTTTGGAGCAGCGGGTTGAACGAGCCCACGGCCTCGTTGCCTGTGAACATCTACACCTACGCCGTGTCCCCGTACGAGGAGTGGCACCGTCAGGCGTGGGCCGCCGCGCTGGTGCTGCTGCTGCTCGTGCTGCTACTCAACGTCAGTGCACGCCTGCTGGTGCGCAGCCGAGTCGGTGCCCGATGACTATACACGCGCCTTCGTTCGCCAGTTTCACCATGAAAAAGAGCCCTCGAGCCGACGCATCCGGCGCAGAAGAATCAAGCAAGGCGCGCTGGGATGAAGTCTCCGTGAGCAGCGCAGTGCCCAAAATGCGAACGGAAGGGCTGCACGCCTACTTCGGCCAAACTGAGGTCCTGAAGGGCATCAGCCTGCAGCTCGCCGAAAAGCAGGTCACCGCCATCATCGGCCCCTCGGGTTGCGGCAAATCCACCTTCGTGCGCTGCTTGAATCGGATGCATGAAGTGGTGCCGGGCGCCCGCGCCACAGGCCAGGTGCTGCTCGACCAGCAAGACATCTATCACGGTGACGTTGATGCGGTGCGCGTCCGCCGCCGCGTCGGCATGGTGTTTCAAAAGCCGAATCCGTTCCCGACCATGTCCATTCGCGACAATGTGCTGGCGGGGTTGCGTCTGAACGGCGAGCGCCCGGATGACCCCGACGCAGTCGTAGAGAACATGCTGCGGCGCGTGGCGCTGTGGGATGAGGTCAAAGACATTCTGGGCCGGGCCGGCACTGGGCTGTCCGGAGGGCAGCAACAACGCCTGTGCATCGCGCGCTCGCTAGCGCTCGAGCCCGAAGTCATTCTGATGGATGAGCCGTGTTCCGCGCTCGATCCCATTGCCACGGCTCACGTTGAGGAGCTGATTCACGAGCTGCGCAAGGCGTATACGATCGTGATCGTGACGCACAACATGCAACAGGCGGCACGCGTGGCGAATTTTACCGCGTTTTTCTACCTCGGGAAGCTGATCGAGCATGATCGCACGGACGTGATCTTCACGCGCCCCAAAGAGCAACGCACTGAGGATTACATCACGGGTCGCTTCGGCTGAGGGGAATGGTCATGGATCGCCGTCACACGGATCGGGAATACGAAGGAGAGCTCGAGCTCTTACGCGACCGGGTACTACTCATGGGCGCGCACGTTGAAGAAGTGCTCACGCTGGCCATGCGTTCGTACAAGGAACGCAGCGTCGCGCTCGCTCAAAGCACGATTGAGCTGGACTCGGTGATCGATCGTCTCGAGCTCGACATAGATGAGTTGGCGATTCAAATCTTGGCGCGACGGCAACCCGTCGCCTCAGATTTGCGCTTCATCACTACTACCCTCAAGCTGGTGACGGATCTGGAGCGCATCGGGGATTTGGGCGTAAACATCTGCGAGCGCGTCGCCGAGCTCGGGGCGGACCGCGCGGAGAGCCCGCACGATCCCATTCCGCGCATCGCCGACGTGGCCCAAGCCATGGTGCACGACGCGCTGGACGCGTTCGTGGCGGGCGACGCCGTAAAAGCCAACCAGGTCATCGAGCGCGACAAAGAGGTGGATGCCTATTACGCCCAGCTCTACCCGGAGCTCTTGCCGCGCATGATGAGCAATCCGACCGTGGTCTTCGAGTCCACCCGCTTGCTTTCGATCGGCAAATCCCTGGAGCGGCTAGCGGATCACGCCACCAACATCGCCGAAATGGTCGTGTTCATGGTGCAGGGCCGTGATGTGCGTCACTCCGGCCCTGGCTCGCATGGCTAGCTTGCGTCGCTTGCGGCGTCCGAAGCCGATCTGATATGCGCTCCGCATGAAAATCGGGGTTTACTTAGGCTTGTCCATCTTGGGGCTGCTTGCATCGAGCCTAACCGCGTGTGCGCCGGGCTACATGAAGGCGAGTGAGTTGGACCAAAAGGAGCAAGGGCCTTCGTTTTGCGACGCTCGCTGCCACGAGCTCGGCATGCGGATGGGCGCTCTGGTGCTGGTTTCGAACGATCTACCAGGCTGCGTTTGCCAGCCGCTCGCGAGCCCCAATGCCGCGGAGGCCCCGGCGCAGGGGGCCTCTGCTGCGACCGCAGGTGAGGTCGTGATCGCAGCAGCCGCAGCCGCCGAGCAACGCCAGCAGCAACGCCAGCAGCAGCAGCAGCAGCAACAGCAGCAGAGTTTCAAGCACTGATCATCGAACTACGGGGGCAGCACACGCTCTAGGCGTCGCGCGCCGCTTGCGCACGCAGCGCGCTTTCGATGGAGTCGAAAAATGGGCGCCTCCCTGGCTCCTCTGGGGCGGCGCCCGTGGCGCGCGTCTCGTCGATCACGAACGCGCGGCCGTCAGGGCTGAGCAGCCACGGCGGCAAGCCCGTGAAGCGATCGATCAATGCGTCCACGAACAGCCTCACCCGTGCCGACAAGTGCCGGCTTCCGGAGTACACGACGTGGATTTCCGCGCGCCCGGCGGACCAATCCTCCAGCACGGGCGCGAGCAGGCCCGCGCGCACCGCTTCCGCGCAGAAGAACGCCGGTAAGACGCTGATGCCCGCGCCCCGAAGCGCAGCGCTCAACGCCAACTGTAATGAGTTGACCGAATACCGCCCTTGAATCGCGATCGACTCGGAGCGGCCGTCTTTGCTGAACACCCAGGTAGCGCGTCGATCGTTGCTGGATACTAAGCAGGAGTGCTTGAGCAGGTCTTTCGGGAGCCGGGGTGCCTCGCGTTGCGCCAGGTACGCGGGGCTGGCAACGCACATGCGCTCCGCGGTGCCAATCTTGCGCGCAATCAGCGACGCTTCAATGGGCCCGAGCACGTGCACCGCCAGATCCAGCCCTTCCTCCACCACGTCGAAGCGGCGATCGGCGACGATCAGCTCTACCTCTACCTCGGGGTAGGCCACCAAGAACTCAGCGACGAAGTCACCCAAGAATGCGTGCCCGAACAACAGCGGGGACCCCACCCGCAGCAAGCCCTTGGGCGAGCGGTGGATATCTGTGATCGCCGCGTTGGCTTCTTCGATTTCCGCGACCACGCGGGCGGCGCGCTCGTAATACGCAGCCCCGGCCGCGGTTGGGCGCACGTGGCGCGTGGTGCGCTCCAAGAGGCGCACGCCGAGGCGTTCCTCCAAGCGGGAAACCCGCTCGCTGACCGTGGATTTGGGAAGTCCCAGGGCCCGAGCGGCCTTGGTGAAGCTTTGCTCCCGCACGACGCGCGCGAATATCGCGATTTCGTTCAGGTCCTGCATTGTTCGCCCTTACGGATAACGTGTTCGATTGCGGGGGTCTAGTTCAGGCTGACGAACGGCTCGAAAGAGTACCGACCCCAAATTCCAGTAGGTTCTTCATGGCCAGCGCCGCCGTATCCTCCGCCACTTTGCAAGCCACCAACGATCCCAACGCCACTCCACCTTCCAGCGCCGCTGCGCCTCCCGCAAAGCGATCCCGCGCCAAGATCGTGTTTCCGATCTTGGTCGGCGCTGCCGCCCTCATCGGGGCGGGATTGTACCTCCACGGTCGCGGTAAGGAAACCACGGACGACGCCTTCGTCGAAAGTCACGTGGCGAACGTGGCGGCGCGGGTGCCGGGGCAGGTGCTGCGCGTTCTGGTGAAGGACAACCAAGCAGTGAACGTGGGTGAGGTGCTCGTGGAGCTCGACGACCGCGACGCAACGGCGCGGGACCACGCTGCGAAGGCCGATCTGGAGTCGGCCGAAGCTACGCTCGCCGCAGCGAACGCGCAACTCTCCTTAGCGCAACACTCGGTGGATGCGGGCCTGCGCCAAGCCAAGGGCGGGGTAACACAGGCGTTCGCAATGTCTGGTAGCTCACGGGCGCAGATCGATCAGGCACGGGCGGACTTGGTCGCCGCCGAGTCGCGCGCTGCGTTGACCGCTATGGAGCTCGGCCGGGCCCAAAAGTTGAACGTTGATGGCGCGGTCGCCCAAGCCGAGCTCGACCGACGCAAGGCGGAGAACGATCAAGCGCGGGCCGCTATCGATCAGGCCAAGGCGCGTTTGAGTGCGGCGAGCGTCGGCTTGCTCAACGCGGGCGGCAGTATCGAGAGCGCGCAGGGGCGTCTGGCCGCCGCACAAACCGGCCCGGATCAGGTGCAAGTCGCCGAAGCACAGGTGAACGTCGCGAAGGCGCGAGTGGATCAGGCCAAGGCCGCGCTGGAGGCGGCTGAGCTCAACCTTTCCTACATGAAAGTGCGCGCTCCGACGCCCGGGGTCGTGTCCCGCCGCAGCGTAGAACCCGGGCAGCTCGTTGATCCTGCGCGGCCGCTCTTGGCGCTGACGGGGCTCGATGACTCGTGGGTGATCGCGAATTTCAAGGAAGATCAAATCGGCGACTTGCGCGTTGGGCAACCGGCGCAAGTGACGCTCGACGCGTTTTCCGGCCGCAAGCTCAACGGGCACTTGGAGAGCTTCTCCGGAGGCACGGGCTCACGCTTCGCGCTCCTGCCGCCAGACAACGCTTCGGGTAACTTCACCAAAGTGGTGCAGCGCGTGCCTGTGCTGATCCACATCGATGATAAGCCATCGGACATCGTGCTGCGGCCCGGCCTGAGCGCATTCGTGGTCGTTCACACTGACGGAGGTTGAACGTGGACGGCTCGCTTACGGGCTCGAAACGCGCGATCACCTTCGTGGTGATGATGGCAGCGTTGATGGCGCTGATTGACATCACGATCGTGAACGTTGCGCTGAACGATATTCGCGCGAGCTTTGCCACGCCGATTGACCAAATTGGCTGGGTATCGACCGGGTACATGATGGCGAACATCGTCGTCATCCCGATGACCGGCTGGTTTCAGCGTCGATTTGGCTACCGACGCTACTTTGCCGGGTCGATTGTGCTGTTCACGGTCGCCAGCGCCCTGTGCGGTTGCTCCTGGAACCTGACCTCGTTGGTCATGTTCCGCGCGCTGCAGGGTCTCGGTGGTGGCGCGATCATCCCTACCGCGCAGGCCATCCTGTTCGCGCGCTACCCGCGCAAGGAGCACGGCACCGCCTCGGCGCTATTCGGCCTGGGCGCCGTCACCGGGCCGCTCCTCGGCCCGACCATCGGCGGCTATTTGATCGAGTGGTTCAATTGGCACTGGGTGTTCTTGGTGAACGTTCCGCTCGGCATCATCGTGGCGGTGATGTGCTCGCGCGTGGTCGAGGAGCCGGGTTTCAAGCCAGCCAAGAACCCGATCGACGTGTACGGCATCGCGCTCTTGGCCGTCGGTATGGCATCGCTTCAGTACGTGCTCGAGGAAGGCAACCGCGACGGTTGGGACACCCTGCCCATCATGGTGCTGATCGCAGCGGCCGTGATTTGCCTGACCACGTTCATCGTGCATGAGCTGGAAACACCGTTTCCGATTGTGGATTTACGGGTCTTTCGCAACGCCAGCTACTCCGCAGGCACCGCCATCAACTTCCTGCTTGGGCTCGTGCTGTTCGCAGGAAATTTCTTGTTCGCGCTGTATTGCGGCACCGTGATGCACTACGCGGCGCTCGACATCGGCAAGATCTTCTTGGTAGCGGGCCTGATTCAGATCATTGTCATGCCCATGATCGGGCGCATGGTCACGCGCGTCGATCCGCGGCGCATGCTCGTATTCGGCATTCTGGGCACTTCACTCAGCCTCTGGCTCAATGCGCATTTGACGGATCAGGCAGGGTTCTGGGACCTGACCCGGCCGCAGTTCGTGCGCTCCGTGTCGATGGGCTTCATCTTCATCCCGATCAGCATGTTGGCGCTATCGGACCTGCCGAACGAGATCCGCGGTAACGCCACTGGCTTGTTCAATCTCACGCGCGAGCTTGGCGGCTCAATCGGCACAGCTTGGATGGGCCTGCTCGTGGACCGCGGCAGCAAGATACACGCCTCCTACCTGCGTGAAGCGATCAACGCCGAAAACCCGCTCGTCCAAGAGAGCATCGCCGCGATCCGCGGCACGCTCGGGCAAAGAACCTTTATCTCCGACCTCGTGCCCGAGTCGGTCTTGGAATTCAAAGTCCGCGTCCAAGCCCTCATTTTGAGCTTCAATGAAGGCTTCGCGCGCGTGACCTTTCTCTTTCTCACGTGCCTCGTGCTCGTCTTCTTCCTCAAACGACCCAAGCCGGGCGGCGCCGGAGCGGCCGGGGCGCACTGAGCTTCACGGCAGCCTCGGCTGGTTCCGGCCGCTCGAGAGTTCGTCTGTCAGACAAAAGGACAGCGGCTCCGAGTGAGGGGGGACTCGGAGCC
>JBDTYJ010000225.1:0-9881 GCA_040005755.1 Pseudomonadota bacterium | reverse complement strand
ACCGCGCTCGCAAACGCCTCAGCCGCGGGGAGGTGCTGGACGCCACGGTCATGCAAGTCGCCAGTGATACCGTATTCGTGGATGTTGGCACGCTCACGGACGGCCGCATCCCGCGCATCGAGCTGCTCGACGAAGAGGGCAAAGTGCGAGTGGCCGTGGGTGACCGCGTGCGCGTCAGCGTCGTGGAAGCGCGCTTCGAAGGCTCCATCCTCAAAGCCCTCGGCCAAGCCGCGCCGCCCGGTGAAGCCCCGCGCGCCAATGAAGTGCTCAGCGCCCGCGTCACGCGCGTCGAAAAGTTCGGCGTGTTCGTGTCTACCGCGCGCGGTGAAGGCCTGATCCCACTGCGTGAGCTGCCCCTCCCCCCCGGCTCCGATCACCGCAAGTTGTTCACCGTGGGCAAAGAGTTCCCCGTGGTGCTGCTCGACGCGAACGCCCAAGGCAAACTCCGCTTCAGCGCCACCAGCGTGGCCCGCGTAGAAGAGGAGCAAAACTTCCGTGACTTCGCCTCCGGCACCGCTCCCGCCGAAGAACCCGCAGCCCCGGACGCCCCGAAGCAGCCGCAGAAGAAAGCCAAGCCCCCCGAAACGCGCGGCTTCGGCAGCCTCGGCGATCTGATGCGCGGAAAGCTCGGCATGCCCGCGCCTGCGGCTGCGAAAGCGAACGCACCGAAGAAGCCGGCGCCGTTAGGGCAAAGGGCGCCGGATGGGGCGGATGTGATTAAGCGGAAGCGGTGAGCGAGAGGGAGCGGGTCACTGGAAGACGTAGGAGGTCACTCCCTCGGAGTCGTAGTAGTCCGTGTTGCCTTGCGCGCGTGCAAAGGAATAAATCGAATACGCTCCGGCGGGCATGGCCGCGGTAGGCCAGTCGTAGGTTGAGCTGCCCCAATCGCGAATTAGGACGGTTGCCGAATTACCGGCCCGGTAATAGAAGGCGTACTCCGGGGGGTGTCCCTGCGGCGCCGCGCGTTCGACATTGCGATGTCGCTCACGGACAAGGCCCTGCCTCAGCGACGACATTGATCGCCGGCGCGTTCGGATCTGCGGTCCAAACCCTCGCGTCGACGATGCCATTCCCTCCTATCGTGCCGGCCTTCACGAACCCGCACTGCGCCTCCGCGACAATGCACGTCCGGTCTGATGAGTTAGCAACGTGCCACGGAGGGGGAACGGTGACGTGGAACTCGGGGTTCTTGGAGCCCAGGTCTAGGCGGATCGGGAAGGAGAACGCTGAAGGAGTGCCGCCCGGGCAGGTACAAGTCAGACTCGCATGCGACGGAAGCCGGACTATTACGTCCCCGGCGTTAACCGTGGCGAGCGAGATTGCAGCAGAGCAGGTATTGCAGGAGGCAGCCTTGGTTGCACATTGACCCGTGCAGTCGACGAGCGGCGCATTCGTCGGACAAGGCTCATCGCCCCCAGTGCCCGCGCCCGCCTCGCCGCCACTGCCACTCGCGGCTTCCCCGGCGCCGCCGAGCATTCCCGCGCTACCGCTTTGACCCGCACCCCCGGCGGCGGAGCCGGATGTGCCCGAGATCGACATGCCGCCAGAGCCGGCCGTTGCCGGGGCGCCACCCTGCCCGGCTCCAGCTTGACCGCCGCAATCGCAAGCTGACCATTCGCCGTCCACAGTGCACAGCTGCCCGCCCGAGCATGCTCCCGGACCTACGCAGCGACGCGTATCACCCATGGAGCAATCGGCGTTGGGGTTCGAACCGGCGGCTCCGACCGCGCCAGCGGCTCCGACCGCGCCGTCCACTGGCAAATTTGCGGTCTTTGAGCCGCAAGCCGAGACAATCAGTAGCCCCAGAAGGCTCGCGAGCATGGCTTTGAGAAAACCGCCACGGCGAGAACCTGACTGAGAAGGTAAGCGCTTGTTCAACGAAACACCGCAACCTTGCTCTGCGTTGAGCCAACTACTAACGGTTCGCGGGACACAGCCGCAGCGAATTCGACACCCCTTCGGGAAGAGGATTGAGCGCTCGCTGCGCCCCGCCTTCGACAAAGATCCCCCAACACTGCAAATCTCGACATCGTACGCCTACCCAAGAATTAAGAAGAAGAAGCTTACTCACGAGCTCTGATCCCACGACACGCCCGCAGGATGATCGCCGGGACCATGAGCCATCCGCAGGATGATCGTCAAGATCGTTCAACGCGCGCCATGCGAATAATCGCGCATGTTCCCGCGTCACTTCAGCGGCTTGCTGAGCGTCGTGGGTTTCGCCAATCAGTTCCACGATGACGCGAGTCCGCACAGTCCCTTCGCACTGGCAGAAGTACCAAAGGCGAACGCACTCATCACAGCAACGCTTGAACGCTGCAGCTCACGTATCCAACGTTTCGGCGCGCTGCGTCCGCGCAATTGGAACACTTGGTAACGCTTGAGCAAAGTCAGGCGCGCGCTTAAGGAGAGCCATATCGAGTCCGTTGCGCTGCTTGCAGTGCCTCCGAGCGGCCCAGTGCAAGTTGATCAATTCTTGCTTTGCGGCTTCCCCTGCAGCTCGTGGCATGTGAGCGGAGCCCGACGGGGCATAACGCGCCAGCCCAATGCCTCACCGCGATTCGAAGTAACCGCTGGCAGCTTCGCCAGCGCTGCCGGGCGTACCTCCGACGCCGCTTTGCCGCGCACCCGCGGTGGCGGAGCCCGATGCACCCGCAATCGATATGCCGGCACGGCCGGCCGTTGCGGGCGCCACTCTGGCTGGCTGCCGCTTGACCATCGCAATCACACGCTGACCATTGGCCGTCCACGCTGCAAAGCTGCCCGCCTGCGCATGCTCCCAGGCCAAAGCAGCGGCGCGTATCGCCCGTCGAGCAGTCCGTTGACGAGTCCGCACATTCGTTTCGTACTGGCGAAAGTACTAAAGGCGAACGCGCCCATGGCGACGACGCTTGAACCTCGTTGCTCATGTGTCCAACGTTTTGGCGCGCGAGGTGTGCCCGACTTCTCGTACGGAAATCACGTCGAGCTGCGCAGGAATTCGAAGCCCTCGTAGAGCTCAAGCCGCGTCATCCTTAACGAGCGCGCGGACACCGGTGATGTCGGTCGGTCAAGCTTCACCGCTCGAACACGCTCCGCGATCGCAGCAGGCGCCGAAGCCGCGGCAACTCACGGACCGGCTCCTCCAGTGCCGCGAGAAAGGCCCGCCATACTTCCGCGCCCAAACCCCAATGACGCCGCTCAGCGAGTGTCTCGTCGGCTCGCGTCAGCGCGCTCTCCAGCACGAAGTCGCTGATCGAGCGGTGCGCAGCGGTTGCAGCAGCGCTCAGCGTTTGTTTTGCCTCTGGGCTCAAGCGCAGCTCGAGCTTTTCAGAATGGGCGCTACCTGCGGTCATCAGCGCCCTCTAAGATTGCGCAAATCCCGAAGCGCCGCTGGCTCGCTTCAAAAACACGACCTTCCGCGCCACCAAATCCTCCACCGTTTCGCGCAGAGTTTCCCCCGGATCGCGCGCCGCAAATCCGAGCTCGCGCTCGGCCTTGCCCGCTGTGCAGTACCAAAAATACTGCGCCATCTCCACGCTGATCTCGTCCACCGGCGGCTGGCCGCCGATCGCGCGGAGCGCTTTCGTAAATAGATGATTCATGCCCAGCGCCAAGGGGCGTGATTTCGGCATGCGCATCATGGGGGCTTTGACGCCACTGATGCGCTCCAAGCGTTGAAAGAAAGCTGCAACCGTCATGTTCTTGGCGTTCAAGATGTAGCGTTCGCCGGGGCGGCCGCGTTCGTAGGCGAGCCACATGCCGTGGGCTGCGTCGCGCACGTCGACGAAGGCGATGCCGCCACCGGGGATAGCGGGAATGGAGCGTTCCAAGAATAAGCGCACATCCCCAGTTGAAGACTCCCGTGTATCGCCGGGGCCAAGGAGCAGACTCGGATTGACCAGCACGACCTCGAAATCAGGCGAATTAGCCTCCAAAGCTTCACGTTCGGCGTACAGCTTGCTGCGGTAATAAGGCCACATCGCCAGCAACTCGAGCGGCACTCGGCCGCTTTCGTCTGCAATCTTATCGGCACTGCCGCTGACGGCGAGGGTGCCGCTGGTGCTGGCTACGACGACGCGCTTCACGCCGGCTTGGCGGAGGCCGGCGAGCGCGCTGCGGGTGCCGAGCACGTGCGCGCGGTGTAGCTCTTCACCGGCGTCGCGATCGCGGGAGACTTTGCCGGTGGCGAGGAATGCGCCGTCACAGCCTTGCGCGCTTTGGGCTACGGCCTGTTCATCCAAGACATCCAGCGCTTGTACGGGAATGCCTTCCACTTCCCCGCCGGAGCGCGAGGCGAGCACGAGCACGTGGCCTTCATTCTTCAGCACGCGCACCAAATGCGCGCCCAGGAAGCCAGTGGCTCCTCCCACCCACAAGCGTAGTGGCTTGTTCGACTCGATATTGAACGAGCTCAATTTCCGGTCCCCGACAACTGAAAGGCCTTTTGAAACGTGAATAACAGTTGAATATTGTTGGACTTTACGGCGCCCGCCACGAACTCCGCAGGTGACGGCGTGTACTTCTCACGCACGATGCGCGTGAACATGGCAGGGCTGGTCTTGAGTACGCAATCTGCGGGGCTCTCGACTTTGCCATTGATCACTTCACACGTTTTGTCCGTGATGCGCACGCTCCAACGCTCGGTATCACCGAGTGAGAAGTAGAAGCTGACCGGTTTCTCCACGCTGCCCGCCACGAAGCGTGTTTCCAGCTCCTTGAACACCGGCGCAAGCGTCTTGTCCTCCACTACCGCGGGCGCCGTGACAACGTCCCTCGGTTGCAGCTTCGACAAATCCAAAGAACGACCCTTGGACAGCTCAATCACCGCACGCTCGGTAAGCTTGGCCACGACGCGCGAGGCCTCGCTCATCGCCAAGCCGTGCGTGAGCCGCTTCAACTCCGAAGCCAAGAGCGGCGGGCCAATGCGCGCTTCCACTTCCCGCTGCCGCGGCACGCTCGCACCCTTGGGGAACGCGGCGTACGTGCCGCCCAGGTACACGGGCACGATGTCTTTGTCGTGATGCAGCGCCAGGTGGCCGAGCGAGGCTTTGAACTCGTGAATCTCGCCATCTGGGCTGCGCGTGCCCTCCGGGAAAATCAGCACGGTTTTGCCCTGTTCCAGCAGATCCCCCGCTTGGCGTAGGGCCTGGCGTAAGGAGCCATTGCGCGTCATCGGCACGAGGTTGGTGAAGTTCTCGAAGTACGCTTTGCGGAAGCGGTTGCCTTCGAAGAAGTAGTCCTGAGCCGCCAGCGACACGAGATCTTCACCGTATGTGCCGAGAGCGTACTTGACCAAACCCATGTCCAGGTGGCTGGCATGGTTGGCCGCAATGATCGTGTTGCGGTTGTGCGGGATGAACGCGCGGCCGGTGACTTTGGTGCGCAGCACACTGTCGTAGAAGCCCATTTGCGCGCGACCCATCCAGTGCATGGCCGCGTCACGAAGCAAGGGCGGGATCTCGAGCGGCTTCTCGGTCTCTTGCTCGATGTCCGTGGTGGTCGCGAGCTTGCGCGCGTCCTTGGTCTCGCGCAGCACCGCTTCGACCTCGCCCACGGTGGTGGCGGCGCTGAGCCGTTCGGCATCCAGCGAATGACCGACTTGAGCTTCGAGGGCCACGAGCAGCTCCAAGAGCATCAGCGAATCGAAGCCGAAGTCACCACGCAGCGTGTTTTCCGCCCGAATCGTGACCGGATCGCGCCGCGCGATGGTGCCCACGGCCCCTCTGACCAAAGCCGCCGCGCCATCACGCGCCGCGCCGCGCGAGCTAGCGGGCGTTTCGTTCGCGGAGAGCGCGCGCTCGATCAAGCGCCGCACGTCACCGCGCTTCACCTTGCGCGTGGAGGTGCGCGGTAACGGCGCGTCGAACACCAGGACCAATGCGGGGCGTTGGCCATTGGGCAAACGCTGCATGGCCGCCTCAAGCGCAGTGCGCGCGTTCTGGTGGCGTTTGGCGCGCGGCACCTCTTCCGAAGCTTCGGGGATGGCCACGAGCGCTAAGCGCTCGCCACCGCGATGGTCCGGCACGCCCAGCACCGTGAGCTCCTGCACGTGCTCCACTTTGCCCAGGCGCGCTTCAACGTCATCCGGGTACACGTTCTCGCCGCTGGAGGCGACGACTACGTCTTTCGCGCGGCCCACGATGCTGAGCTGCCCTCTGCGGTCGATTTTCCCGAGATCGCCGGTGCGCAACCAACCGCCGCTGATCACGGCGGCTGTCGCCTCTTCATCGCCGGCGTAGCCGAGCATGACGTTCGGGCCGCGCGCGAGCACCTCGCCCACGCCCTCCGCGTTGGGCGCGTCGATCTTCAATTCTACGCCCGGAATTGCCCTGCCGACGTGACCGGCCTTCGCTTTCGGACCGCCGGGCGCAACGCTCAACACGGGCGATGCTTCCGTCAAGCCGTAGCCCTCGGCCAAGTGTAGGCCGAGCCCAGCGAACAAGTGGTGCGTGCTTTGCGGCAGCGCAGCGCCGCCGCTGACCAAGAACTTGAGGTGCCCGCCCAGGCCTTGATGCACGGGACCGAACAGCAGTTTGCCGGTGTCCAGCCCCAGGTTCTTGCCCAGCGCGCGGTTCAGCTCGATCGCGAATTCGAACACGTGCGAGGCGAGCGCGCCGTGCTCAGCTACGCGCGCCACGATGCGGCGCTCGAGCATTTCCCACAATGCGGGCACGCCGATGAGCGCGGTGATCTTGCCTACCTGTAGGCCGTTCACCAAGCGATCCGCGTTGAGCTCGTCCAGATACACAATGCGAGCGCCGCGTGACAGCGGCAGCAGCAAGCCGCAAGTCAGCTCGAACGTGTGATGCAGCGGCAACACGCTGAGCACGCGATCGCCGCGACCCAGCGGGAACAGAGGCGCCAAGGAAGCGATGAGTGAAGTCAGGTTCTTGTGTGTGAGCTGCACTCCCTTCGGGCGACCGGTAGTGCCGCTGGTGTAAATGAGCACCGCCACGTCATCCGGCTCGACCGCAATTCCCAGGCCAATCGAGCCATTTTCAGCCATGGCGAGCAGATCACAGAAGCGCACGTCGCCATTCAGCTTGCCCTGCAGGCGCTCTTTGACGGCAGCATCCGCAATGAACACGCGCGCGCCGGAGGCTTCACGCAAATTCTCCGCGGCCATGGCGTCGATGTTCGCATCCAGCGGTACCACGGTGGCCCCCGCCTTCAAGATGCCGAAAAACACGATCGGCCAGGCTGGGTGATTCTGCGCGGCCAGGAGCACGCGGTCACCAGGACGCACGCCGGATTCGATCAGGCGAGCCGCGCATGCCGCCGAGTGCTCCCGCCACTCGCTGAAAGAAAGCCGACTGAGCCCCTCTTTCTCGGTGCGTTGCAACGCCACGCCCAGGCCGAAGCGGTCCGCCATTTCATCCAGCAACGCGGGCAAGGTGTCATGGCGCTCGGGCGCCTTCTTCGGCCGGCGCAGCCGCTCTTCAATCTGCGGGAACACCCAGCGCTCGAGGCCGGGCACGTGAATGTCCAGGAACCAGGAGCGCCAATCAATGCTCTCCGGCGCCCAGGGCACGAGCGCGCGCTCCGCCTCCGATAAGCGCGCGTGCGCAGCGCGCGTGTTGTCACAGCCAAATATGTAGTGAAATTGGCTGGTAAACGGCAAAAACGCAGTGAGCACGTTGCCCACTTTGCGCTGCTGTTCCGAGAAATCCGCCACCAGTTTGGCGGCGGGCTTAAGCAGGGGCGCGGCCGGGCCTTTGGCGGCTTTGCGCAACAGGCCCGACAAGGCCTTGCCCTGTTTTGCGATCACGCCCGGGCCGTAGCTCTCGAATTGGCTCTTCGAGAGCATCGCGCCTTCCCAATGCGACTGCAGGAAGGAGACCACGGGCCCGCCCTTACCGGTCTTCTGGAAGTAGCGGCGCTTGTACAAGCCGCTGAGCTCGAAGAAGCGGCGCATGGTGCACGGGTTCGTATCGGACGAGCCGAGTTGGTACACGGGCTTGGCCCTGCCCTCCAGCAGCTCACCGAGGGCAAGTGTCAACCCCGCGGCAACCATGTCGCACGGGATCACATCCAAGTAATTGTCGGAGCCTGGGATCTGCAGGCCGCCCTGACGCACAATGAAAATGAGCGGTGCGCTAGTGTTGATGCCCTCGTTCCAACCAGGAAAAGGAAAGCTAGAAGTCGACTCCACCACCGCAGGCCGCACGATGGTGAACGGCAAGCCAGAGGCCGCGGCGATCTGCTCGCCGATGGCCTTGGTGTACGTGTAGGTGTTGGGAAAGCCCCAAAATTGAGCGCGTTCCATGCCCATTTCGGCCAAGCGCGCTTCGATGAAGCGCCGCTTCACGCGCTTCACCTCGGCATCCAACACCGAGCCGCGCGCAGGCTCGTTGCGCTCCAATAGGTTCTTCTTGGCTTCATCCAAGAAACGGCTTTGACGGAAGGCGTCGCTCGCGCGGTGCCGCGCTTGCTCGATCACGTCCAAGCACTCCGCAATCTCGCGATCCGGATCCCAGTGCGAGCGTTCTAGCTCGTGCGCGCGCGGGAATGGAAAATCACGCGGATCGATTTCGGGCACGTGACCCGTTTGCTCGCCGGCCACGTAGCAAGTGCTCGTGTGTAAGAGCGGCACGCCGCCCAGATCGCGCGCAAGAGCAACCAGGTTCTGCACGCCGAATGCGTTCACTTCCAGCGCCTCATCCAGCGGCGGATCGAAATCCACCACGCCCGCCACGTTGACCACGGCGTCGATGTTGCCACGCAGCTCATCACGCAGCTCGGACGAGACCCCGCAGAAGGGCTGCACGACATCCCCCGCAACGACCGTCAGCTTGTTGCGAATGAAGTTCGTGAAATTCGCGCCGTGCGCGGTGCGCAACGGATCGAGCACGGGGCTCGGCTCCACGTCTTTCTCATAGCGCTGCTCCACCGTGGAGCCGCCCTTGGGGCGCATCACCAAGTAGATGCGCTCGACTTCAGGAAAGCGCGAGAGCAGAAAAGACCACCAAACCTTGCCTAAAAAGCCGGTTCCACCGACCACGACCAAGCGCTTACCGCTCAGCATTCGGCGCAAATCGAGCGTCGGCGCGTGGCCGTTCGTGGGGGCAATCGTACTCACACCGCCCCTCCATTACCGAGGGCCGCGGGCGCGGCCGGCAAGCGCATATCACCCATGACGATCGGCGGCACTTTGAGCAAGGTCACATCCAAGGACCGTAGCTCTCCACCCTTCGCGCGGTACAAAGCGTCTTCCATGCTGGGTGACGTTTCCCAGCCGAGCAGCTTCGGAATGTATTCGTTGTCCGCGCCGACGACGATCACGCGGCCCAGGTGCTGGCGGCCGTTCTCACCCCAGTACCACATGAAAAACGGGTGCGCGGGGTGGTACGCATGGCCGGTGCGGAACATTTGAATGAACGCCGGATCCTGGGCGAACTTTTCTTCATACTTGTTGCGCAGCACCTCGGAATCCCGCGTTTCCGGGAGTAGTCGATGCACGAAATCAATGTACGGGGCGTGCTGCTCGTGATCGAACTTGTCCGTGCACGGGTGCGTGATGATCAGCGTGCCGCCTTTTTTCACGAGCGGCGCGTTGCGGTACATGTTGAACAAGTAACCCTGCGCGAGCACCTGCACGAGCAGCGGGTTCAAGAAAGCATGCACGTTGTACGGGCTAATGAACGGAATGCCCGTCACCAGGACATCCGCCTGGCCCTCAATGGGCACGCAATATTGGTCGAAATTACGGGCAATGGTTTGCTCATGCACCGCGTCCGTCGCGCCAGCCACTACGCCCGTGATCTCATACGGCGCGGGGAACTTGTCGAAAATGGCTTGGCGCGCGCTCTGCGGCAGCTTGCTCGTGGCCACGACCATCGCCTTCAGCTTCAGGCGCTCGGAGCCGGTCAGGTCATCTTCGTTCTTGGTCAAGAACTCGA
>JBDTYJ010000224.1:0-9890 GCA_040005755.1 Pseudomonadota bacterium | reverse complement strand
GAGCGACCCCTCGGCCGGCATCGACGAGTTCGCATACTGATACGATTATGTCGACCCGATGGCGTTTGGTCGGCCTAACCCCTGAACATCGATGTTACCGCGGACTGCATACACGGGCGCGATTCGAGCCAAGGCATCCAACACGGAGAGCTCGCCGATGTCTCCACCATGCAAGATGGCATCCGGCGCGAGCTCACGCAGGCGTTGCTCGGTCGCCGGGTGCGGCTTCGAGTGCGTGTCGGACACCACTGCGAGGCGGTAATGCCCGTCCTGGTGCGCGTGCAGCGTGATCTTTTCGGCGAGCGGTGCGCGCGGCATGAGCCGCACAGTCTGACACCGCGCCGACTCACCCTTCAAGCTAGAGGACGCGAAATCTACGCTCGATATGAGGCGCGGCTTCGCGCTCAGCCGCCCGCGCTACGCACGGCCGGCACGATGAGCCCAGGATCGTCAGTCATGATGCCGTCTACACCGAGCGCAACCAGGCGCCGCGCTTCGTTCGGATCGTTGATGGTCCAGTAGTCGACTTGCAACCCAAGCTGTTTCAGCTTTTTGAGCGAGCGTGAGCTAGCAAACCGGAGCGGGCCGGCATGCGTCGGGATCTGTGCGCGGGACCCAGGGATCCCGCTTCGCTGCAGCCACTTTGGGATCAGCCAGGTCCGCAGGAATTCCCACCGCGACAGTGAAGTTTCACCGCGCCAGCCGCGCCGACGCAGGTTTACGAGCGAGGAGCGGAAAAAGCTCGCGGCGATCACCCGCTCTTCGGCAGAATGTTCGCGGACGATCGCGATGAAGCGTTCGACGAGGGCGGGTTCCTCGGTCTTCAGGTCCATATTGATGCGCACGGCGGGCAGCTCAGTCAGCAGCTCACGCAGGCTCGGAATGCGATAGCCTTGCCCCTGAAAGGGGCGGCCTCCTCGCGCGTCGACAAACCCGTAGCCCGCGTCCCAGCTCTGGATTTCGGCGAGGGTCGAGCTGCGAAGGGCGCGCGGCACACTCGTCATGCGTGTGCCGTCCTCGTCGTGCGCCGCGACGATTTCGCCGTCCGCGGTCAAGTGCACATCGGTTTCGAGCGCGTCTGCACCAAGCTCGAGCGCCCGTCGAAAAGACGTCAGCGTATTCTCCGGGCGCTCCGCCGCCGCACCTCGGTGAGCAAAAACGATCGTCACCGCCTGACTCGCCCTGCGTAGAGATGGCACATGGGTTACAAACCGTACCACGCAAGCCGCGCGTTGAGTCGAGCGACGGCGACGCGCGACCAGCGGGCGATTGGGTGCTACAAGTTGCCGCGACGCGAGATCACTGCTTCGTGAAATGCACGTTGTTCACGCCGCCCTGCAGAGCGGAAACGCTGCCGTCGGCCTTGGGCGGCGCGACGACCATGTCGAAATGGTTCGACGCCGAAACGTTGCCCACGCAGCTTGCCTTCGTGCAGCTGCACACGCCATTGCCGAAGCCGCACAGCTCAAGCTTAGCGCAGCTGACCGTGATGGTTTGCATGGTCATTGGGTCGGTCTGCGCGCAGGTCGTGCCGTTGCTCGAAAAGCCCCAATTGTGGGCGCAGCTGTACAAACCGGCGGGATTCGTGTCGTCCAGAATGGGGGTTTGCAGAGCGCACCAAGAACCCCAAAGCTCACCCTGCGCGACGTCGAACTGCAAGCGTTGGCTATCTAGAGTGGGGCTCAGCATCGTGAACACGAAGCCGGGGTATAGCCCTTGCGATCTGACGCTCTACGGTTTGGCGGTCGACAGCAGGGCGCCCGTGCCGATGCCGCCGGTGATCCAGTACACGCAGTCCGAGCTCACGGCGATGCCTGCGGCGTAGCCGGTGAACGAGGCCAGCGTTTGGGCTTCACCGCCGACTATCGGTTGCGCTAGCACGTCACCCACGTAGGTGTCGTCCGCGGTGAGCTGTTCACGGATCCAGTAAATGTACTGCTTGTCCGTGGTGATTGCGTTGGGATAGCCGCCCGTGGAGAAGGCTTGCACGCTGCCGCCCGCCGTTGCGACCCGTGACACTTGTTGCGCGGTCTCGTCCGTGAAGTACACGTTGTCGCCAGTGCCGGTGAGGCCGCGGAGCACTCCGCCCATCGCGATCACCTTGGAGCCACCGTGCTTGTCGACGCGATACACTGGAGAATCCGGACCTGTTGCGACCTGCGAGACGTACAGCGCTTGCTCGTCGCTGGCCATCAACCCGAAGCCCGAATCTAGGGCAGTCGCGCCGAGGGTTCGGAAATTCGCGCCGTGCTTATCCATGGCTTTCACCAACCCCCCATAGGCGGCTAGGAGATAGATCGCCGAGTCGTCGACGACCACGCGATCGGTGCTGTCATAGTTCAACGTGGTCACCGCTTGTGTGCGCTTATCCACGCGCTGCAAGCCGTTGCATGCGCAGTACACGGCGTCAGTGTCGACCGCGATGGACGTGCCGTAGCTCGCGATGAGCAGCTCGTGCGTGGCGTCAGGCTTCCGAATCCGCTCCAGCCCGGAGTAGGACACGAGATACACCCCGCTGTCATCAGTCGCCAGATCAGCAGGATCTGCCAGCTTTTCCGCCAGTGTGCGGGCGGCGTGCGGCGGGCACCAAGCCATGGCGCTGGCGCTGGCGCTGGGCTGTGCCGTTGCCGTCATTGCTGCGGGCGGCGGTTCCGTCGAAAGGCTGGCGCTGCCACCGCAGCCGACGAGCAGCGTGGCGGCTAGACCGAACCCGAACCTGGCGAAGGACCCCATGCTGAGTCCATCCGACGAGCAAAGACCGTGCCGCGTGTTCACGGCAGCTGCCACCCAGAATCCGCGGGATTCTGGGTGGTCCGCGTCAGCTTCTGACACAGATTGGCGCAGGCACCGGCATGGTTACCGAATGGCCCCATCGCGCACGCAAGCCCCCATCAGGCAGAGCTCACGCACGAGGGCAGCGCGGCCGTTCGAGATCGGTAAACCGATTCTTAGATCGCGTTGCTCGTCCAAAGAGACTCGCCAAGGCATGGCCACGGTTCCGACTCCGGGTGGGCCAGTGACGCGACATTGGCTGCGGTGATTTTCCCAACTAGTCTGAGATCCCGAATGGCACCCTCAGCAATCAGGACCGCCGCCACTGTCGTCGCCGGGATGCTGGCGGTGCTCGGGGTCAGCCTGACGGCGATGCGTTGCGGATCGCGAACCTACTTGCGCGTCTCGGCCCCGGACGGCAGCTTGTCTCAGCCGACAGAAAGACTGACCGCCGACCGAGTGGGGCGCTGCGCTCACCTCACCTCACTCGTGCCGTCTACGACCGACAACGGCTGGCTGCCCAGGAAGGCAACGAGCCCAAACCTCCCGGTATTTGCTGGCTCATTCGCGCTCGCCACGCACCCAGACAACGCCAGCCTGTTGGCGCTGCTCTATGCCGGCCCCTCTCGTTTCGAAGCCAGCCTCGTCGAACGCTTCAGCGAAAATATGAACGACGCTGGCAGTGAAGCCACCGAGATGTTTCGCGCGCAGGAACAGCAACGGCAACAGTCCGAGTCCCGCAAGCGCCTCCCGGACGGTCGCGAGGTCGTCGCACGCCTACAAGGGCTCGGCCTGGGCGGCAAGGTGCGGTGGGCGACCCTTGAAGGGGAACACGGCTACGCGCTCACCGCGGTGATTGTGCTCGACGCCAGCGACTCGGATCTGACCGCAGGCGAGCGCAACGCCATCGGCACGCTCGCCAGCGACGACAACCTGGCGAGCCTGCTCGAATGCGTCGAGCACGCGCTTTGGCCGTAAGGATCTCACGGGCCGTCCAAGAGCAAGCCATCGTGTTCGTCTCCAACGAGGTGCCGTTTGGAAAAGCTGGGGATTTCACGGACACGCGCTGCTGGGCGGGCAGCCGCCGTTCACGTCGCGCGGGTGGCTCTGTTTGCAATCTGCGACCGTGTCGAAGTGGTTACCGGAAACGAAATCGAGCGGGTCGCCTCGCCAGATCGGGCAATAGCTAGGACCGGGGCGCTTGCCCAGCTAGCATCTCTCGCGATGCGCCACTGTTCGTCTGCGCTGCTGGTCGTCGTACTCTGGGGTTGTCGGCAGGCGGCACCGGTCCCAACGAAACCTGCCGGGGATAGTCCGCGACCACAGCCACCCGGCTCCACCGCTGCGCCGCCCAGCCCTGCGGCCCTCGCGTTCGGCCTCGTTGCTTCGGGAAAACACCTCGCTTTAGCGATCATGGGGGACGAGGCAAAAGTCGCTCGAGTCCGAGTTTGGAACGATTCCTTCAGTGCTCACGCGCCAGGCGACGGCACCCTCGTCGCGGATCAGGAGCCAGAGCAGTGGACTCCTGCGCCGTTCGAGCCGCGGACGCAAACGTTGGTCTACGCCAGCAATTTGCTGAGCTCGTTTGCCTTCCGCCGTGACAACGTGCCGTGCCTAGTCAAGGACGGCTCCACACTACTCGTTCTTAAAGGGAAAAAGTGGCGGGAGAAGCGGCTGCCCGAGCGCACCCTGCTACCGCAGGCGTTCCTCGCGTGGGACGGCGGCGCGCTCTTCGTTGACTCGCCAGTTGGGGCGTGCGGTTGGGCAACCAGCAGCGCGATCGAGCGACTCGATCAGCCCACCGGAACGGTCTTCACCCAGGTGAGCTCGAACGGCGCCACGAGTCACCCGAGCCTCGATCTCGATCCGTCGTTCATGGCTTGGGCTGGGAGCCGCGCCGAGCAGAGCCTTGCGCTCGTCGGTACGTTTGGCATCCGCGCCGAGCCCGCGCCGGGGGAAGACGTCGTCGGGACGCGCGATATCGCGGTGATGCGCCGGCACGCGCAAGGCCCATTCAAAGCCACGCTGATCGTGCACGCAGAAGGTCCCCAAACCCAGTCAGTGAGGACACAAATTCGCGAGTTTGGCGCGGCTGCCCTGCTGTGGCCGCCGCCCGTGCGTGACGACGGGACGAAAGTGACCGACGCGGTCGCGAACGGCGGTGACGAGATCGCATGGGCGGGGCATGCCTCGTCCATCTTCTTGATCAAGGACGACGCTGCTGCCGAGCTTTCGTTTCGTTCGACCTCGGACCAAGACTGCTACGTCCAGGACGCGACGCTCGTCGGTGAAAGCGCGTACGCCATCGTTGCCTGTCCAAGCTCGGCGGCGCGGCTGGTTCGCGCGCGGCTCGGTGTCCCGCCAGAACCGATCGCGTTGCCTCCATTGATCGATCACGCGCCATGTACCCCGGTCCAGATCATCGCTCGTGCACCGGACGATCTATGGGTACGAGCTGCCTGTGGTGGTACGGCGGAAAAGCCGGACGTCGACGCCGTATTTCGCTCGGCTCATCCGCAGCAGCCCTTGCTCTTCTAGTCGAAGGATTGGCTGCGGTGAAAACGCCCAAGCGCGTCCTGTGCAAAATTTTTGCATCCGCAACGCGCGTGGAAAGCCATCGTGCCCCCAATCGCGAAGGCCGCATGGCGCGTGATCGCATCGGCGCTCAGTTGTTCAACGCGCCGGCAGCGACCCAGGCCTTGTAGGTGGCGACATCAGCGGCGGGCATCTTCGGCCGTCCCCGGGGCATCGAGCCGCTCGTCAAGACCGACGTGACCCCGCTCAAGCTCGCCTTGACGGTGTTGTAGCCGTTCGTTTACGTCGAAAAGTCGATGTTCTTCTGGCGCACACGCCGGATTTTCCGCGCTAACGGGAAATATGCGAAGGATGCGCAATCGCGAGTTGGAAGAGCCCGCATTGGGCTTCATGAAAAGATCGCCCGAGACTGCACGTTATGCGGCCTACGCTTCGAGTGCGTTCGGGGTTGAGAGTGCCGCTAGCCTTGTGGCGCCAGGCAGGATTTTGGTGCGCGCCGAGTCAGCATCGAAAACGGGTAGTGTCGATATTTCCGGGCGATCGCGCATGCCGGCAGCTTTGTTGCAGCTCGAAAGCCCCGTTTGGGAACCTTCGGGAACAGACTCAAACAGGGTTTCGATGTTCAAGTCCTTGCCAGCCCGACGGTCAATACGAGGGGTAGGCGCTTGCTTCGCCTAGTGTCGCGGGGCAAGACGCCACGACCGGACGATTTGGCGCCGGTCGCCAAAGCTGCGGCGCGGGGTGACGATGCAGCCACTCGGACGTTCATCCTAGCCGTTGGGCCGCACATGCTGAGAGCCGTTCGGCGAGTACTCGGGCCAAGCCATCCGGATATCGACGACGTGCTGCAAGAATGCACGGTTTCAGTGATGGCTGCGTTGCCAACGCATCGCGGGGAGTCGACGGTCATGCATTTTGCGTGTCGCATCGCGGTGTTGGTCTCCATGAAAGCGCGGCGTCGTGAGCGCGCGCGCAAGCGACCGTTTCTGCGCGATGAGGAGTTCGCAGTAGAGTCGGTCGCGAGCGAAGGCCTGACTCCGGATGCGGCGCTGTCCTCACGAGCCATGGCCTCGATCCTAAGGGAACTATTGGACGTGCTGCCGATGGAGCAAGCCGAGGCGCTCGCGCTACACTGCGTGCTCGGCTACAGCATCGCGGAGATCGCCGAGGCATGCGAAGTTCCAAAGGAAACAGTGCGTAGCCGCATCCGTGCATCCAAACGCACGCTGCGCGCGCGCGTTCTCGGCGACCCGAGGCTGTCCGATCTGATCGAGGAGTCATCATGAGGAGCGCTCCTGAATACGTGGAAGACCTCCTGACACGCGCGCGCCAAGGCACGCTTTCCGAAGGCGAGGAGCGCGCATTGCAACAAGTGATCGGGAGCTCGCTGGAGGATCGCTTACTGTACCGAGCCGGCTGCGCCCTCGACGAAGAAGGCTCGTTCTTGCCCGACGACGGCGCGCGCTTAGAGCGAATGGTGCAGAATGCCCGAAGGCACAAGCCAAAAACAAAAGGCGCGCAGCGTCAACGAGTCATCGCTGTCTCCGTAGCCGTCGGCATGCTGTCCGGCGCGGCCGTGGTCAGTGCATTCGAGCTATCGATGCGCTGGCTTGCCGAACACAGGGAAGCCGAGCACGCTCGCGCTCCGCGCATCCAGTTCCACAGCGCGCCCGCTCCGACAGCGAGGGGAGCGCTCGCCGCAGCCCCTCCGCCTGCGGCTCCAGCCGAGCCGGTTCGGGCCAAGGTTGTGCTGCCCTTGAGCGTGTCTCCACGAGCTGCGGCCTCCGAGCAAAGACCGACTGAGAGTGCACTCCAAGCCGTGACGCGGGACATGCCGCCGCCGAGCGGGCCGCCGACGCTCGATTTCGAGAAGGCGACTGCAGAACCGACGGCGTCCGATTCTGGTAAGAGCGCCGCAGCTCTTTTCGCGCAGGCGAGCGGAGCACGCGTTCGCGGCGACGAGCCGGCGGCGATCGCCCTCTACCGACAACTAGAAACGGCCTACCCGAAATCCGCCGAAGCGGCGACTGCGCGCCAGTCGCTCGGCATGCTTTACGTGCAGCTCGATCGCGCTGACCTTGCACTCGAGCAATTCCGTGCTTCTCGGACGAGCTCCAGCGCGGTCCGAGCCGAATCGCTCTGGGGCGAGGCGCTTGCGCTGGCGAAGCTCCGGCGCGACTCCGAGCAGCGGCAGGCGCTCGAGCAGCTCCTCGCGAACTATCCCAAGTCGGCGTACGCGGAAGCCGCGCGTAAGCGCCTTGTGGAGATTGAGCAGGGAACGCCCTGAGCGCGGCGCGTGCTTTCAGCATTTCGGTGAGCGCGGCGCTTGCGCTCGTCGCCTACGCGAGCGCGGCACAGACCGAGCCCGCACAAACCGAACGTGCCCCCTCAACGGCAGCGCGAGCGCCACCGCCGAGTGTGGATATCTTCGTGATTGGCGAAGCCAAACAGCTCGACGCGCTGACGGCGCGCGTCGCGAGTTGGTTTGCGCGAGACGGGAACGCAGTGCGCGCGCAGCGCATGCCAGCGCTTTCGTCGAGCGCCCTGTTGGCAGCCAGTCATCGACCCGGAGTCCGAATCTGGATCGTGTTCGTGGGGCCGGAGCTCTTGCGCGTTTTCTATGCCGTACAGGATGAGGCAGAGGCGAACCCGCGCTATCTCGTGGAGGATACGCCGCTCACCAGCCAGCTCGACGAGGTCGAGTCCGAGCAGGTCGCCCAGACCGCGTTTCTCTCTGGCACCGCGCTGTGGGAGGGCCGGCTCGAGAGTCCACGCGCCGAAATCGAAGCGAAGCTCGGGCAGGAAGCCCTCGAGCCGCTTGCCCCTCCGGTGCCCGCACCGCGCGCAGCGCTCCCGGCGCCCCACCACACTGCCGAATCCAGCTGGCACGCCAAACCACAACTCGGCGTCGACTATGCAGTGCGATTTCGCGGGCCCCAAGGCATTGCGCACGGTCCGGGGGCGAGCGCAGGGGAGCGTTGGACGCGCCGTCGGCTCGAGCTCGGAGGCGCTCTGCGCGCACAGCTCTTGCTGCCAGAAAGTTCCCAAGCCAGCGGGATCGAGCTCGCCTTCTCCGGTGCCGCATTTTCGGTAGGGGTCAGCTCCGTATTCGCGCTCTCTGAGCGCTGGGGGCTCGGCGCGGTGCTCGATACGGGCATTGATGTAATTCAGCGCCACGCGGTGTCCGTCAGCGATTCCTCGCTGCGGCAGAGCAGCAGTCACGTCGAGCTCAGTCCGAACACCACTCTGACGACCGGTGTTCGCCTGAAGCTTGGCGGCATTGCCGTGCTGCTTTCGGCGCGTGTCACGACGCAGTGGCTGCGCTTTCACTACGATGTCGTCGAGCCGAGAGGGCACTCTGAGCTCCTGACCCCGTGGCGAGTGCAACCTGGATTTTGTGGGGGAGTGCAGTGGTGACGCGCTACGAATGCCCCGTTTGCCGCGAGAGCGGGACTATGAAAGGCATGTGGGTTCCTGTTCGACATTTGATGGCTCTTGCTGTGCTCTGCTCCACAATCACAATGCTCGCCTGCAGCCAGTCCGAGGTCGTCGCCACGCGCGCGCTAGACCCGGGCGCAGCAGGAAGCCCTAATGCTGGTGGATCGCTTGGCGGCGCCGGGGGAGCGAGTGCCGGCTTCGCCGGGGGCGCGATTGCCGGCTTCAACGGGGGCACCGCGGATTCGAATAGTGCGGGTGCTTCGAGTATGGCTGGCTTCGGCGGTGACGGCGGTGACGGCGGTGACGGCGGGGCCGACCCGGGCACCCCGTGCGCCGATGGAAGCTGGGCGTCTGACGCCTTGCCGACCACCGCGTGTCAAGCGTGGGCGGCTTGCGCCATAGGCAGCTACGTGCTCTCGCCGGGGTCGGCGATAAGCGACCGGCAGTGCGCGCCGTGTCCGGTTGGCCAGACGACCACGACGGTGAACGCGACAAAGTGCGTGCCGGTGTGCCAGCACGGCGGCGCCGCTGTCACGCTTGAAAGCGGCCGAGCGGTGTGTGATTGCCCCGCCGGGACCTGGGGAGCCTCGTGTGAGAGGACGACGCTTCAGCTGTCGGCCGGCGACTCCCACACGTGCGCGGTGAAGACGGACGGCACGGTCGCGTGTTGGGGCGACAATACCTATGGCGAGTCGAGCCCGCCCCCGGGGACGTTCAGCAGCGTTGCTGCGGGCGGCGTGCACACGTGCGGAGTGAAGACGGACGGCACGGTCGCGTGCTGGGGCCGTAACGACGTTGGTGAGTCGAGCCCGCCTCCGGGGACGTTCAGCAGCGTTGCTGCGGGCGGCTACCACACGTGTGGAGTGAAGACGGGCGGCACGGTCGCGTGCTGGGGCGACGATTACTATACCGATGGCCAGGGCGATGGGACCTTCGTCAAGTCGAGCCCGCCTGCGGGGACGTTCAGCAGCGTCGCCGCGGGCGAATCCCACACGTGCGGAGTGAAGACGGACGGCTCGGTCGCGTGCTGGGGCGACAATTCCTCTGGCCAATCGAGCCCGCCTGCGGGGACGTTTAGCAGCGTCGCCGTGGGCCACAGCAACGCAGGCCGGTCCTTCACGTGCGGACTGAAGACGGACGGCACG
>JBDTYJ010000223.1:0-9906 GCA_040005755.1 Pseudomonadota bacterium | reverse complement strand
GCCTTGGTGTACGCGGCGTCCGTGCTGATGCGCACCTGATGACCGAGAAAGCTCTTCGCCTTGCCGCCCAATTGGTGAATGGTCATGGCCACCAGCGCAGCGCTGACCTGCTCACCCGTCGAGGCCAGCGAATCCAGCTCACGCATGTCGGGTGTGGGCGAAATCTGATGCGCCAAGCCGAGCAGGCGATTGGTCTCGCCCGACATCGCGCTCACGATCAACACGACCTGGTTTCCCTCACGCTGCGCGCGCAGCGCAAGCTCGGAAACGTTCCTCATTCGGTCCAGGTTTGCGACCGAAGTACCACCAAATTTTTGAACGACGAGAGCCACGGGGTTCGGCCTGGTACCGCCCACCCCCTGAGGCGTCAAGAGCGAGATCGCCGCTGAAACCAGCCCCACGCGGCACCCGGTAATTTCCTCGCAATTCGTGATACTCTGTGAGCGGTGTCGCAGCCCGCCCCGTATCACAGCTACACGTATCGAGACTACCTCGACGTCGAGGACGGCTCGAACGTGAAGCACGAGTTCTTCAATGGCGAAATCTACGCCATGGCGGGTGGCACTCCAGAGCATGCCGCCTTGGCAATGGCAATCGGTGCCTCCTTGCTCGCCCAGGTCAAGGACTCGTGCCGCGTCTACGGCGCCGATCTACGTATTCGCGTGCTCGCCACCGGCCTCGCCACCTATCCGGACGTTTCCGTCATCTGTGGTGAGCTTCAGCGCGATCCCGAGAACCGTTTCACTGCGACCAACCCAAAGATTTTGGTCGAAGTCCTGAGTGACAGCACTGCGGCCTATGATCGCGGGGAAAAGCTGGAGCAGTACAAGGTGATCGAGTCGGTACAGGCGGTGCTCCTGTTTTCGCAAACCTCACGGCGCGTGGAGCTACACGAACGCACCGACCGCGGCTGGCGCACCGAAGTGTTCACGAATGACCAAAAAGTTCCCGTGCCGAGCATCGGCGCGGAGCTTCCCCTGGCTTCAATCTACGCAGCCGCCGGGCTCTGAGCCAAGCCGCGGCTGACCGGATCTCGAGTTCCTATTGATGGGGCCGCGGCGCGGCGAATGCCGTCCTAACCTTCGGCGTCGCGCTCCGGCTTCCGAGAGTGTACCTTCCGCCCCGGGATGTCGCCGCTCGCACACTATGTAGTGGAGACGCTCGTCACGTTGCTGGCGATCGTAGCGCTCGCCGTCGTGGTCCTGGTCGGTGCTCGACGCGCCGGAATGGGGCGCTCCGCGGGGCCGTTGGAACTGGTCGGGCGGCTGCCGTTGGACGCGCGGCGCGCTGTGTATTTGGTGCGCGTGGGCACGGTGGTGTACGTGGTCGGCGCGAGCGAAGCGGGCATCGCCAAACTTGGGGAAGTAACGGATGGCAGCATCGAGCTTTCAGCCGCAACCGCTGCGAATCAATCGTTTCGGGAGGTCTTGAGTCGTGCGCTCGGTAAAAAAGCTTAGCGTTGCGCTGCTGCTCGGCGCAGGCGCGCTGGGCGTGCCCGCGGTGGGCTTTGCAGCTCCCGCGCCGCCCGCGGGGATCGACGAAGCCTTCATGAGGCCGATGACCCTGGTGGTCATTTTGGCGTTGGCCGCGCTCTTGCCCTTCGCGTTCATGACGCTGACGGCGTTCGTGAAGATCTCGACCGTGTTGCAAATCGTGCGCGGCGCGATCGGCGCGCAGAATATTCCTTCCAGCACCGTGATCATGGCGCTAGCCGGGGCGCTCACGTTGCTGGCAATGGCGCCTGTGGGCACGCGCATTGAAGCGCGTTCGCGCGCGCTGTTCGAGCCCGGCGCAGAGCGGGATACGAGCGCCTGGGTGATCGAGCTGACGCAAGCCACGCGCGAACCAATTCGAGATTTTCTCAAAGCAAACGCTTCGACCCGAGAGAAAAACCGCTTTTACGAGATCGCGCGCGCCGCGCGGCCCGCAGCCGAGCGTGCCCAAGTCGGCAAGGATGATTTCGTGATCTTGGTGCCGGCGTTCGTGGTCAGTGAGCTCATCGCGGCGTTCGCGCTCGGCTTTGCTTTGTATCTGCCGTTCCTGGTTATCGACCTGGTCGTCTCCAACGTGCTCTTGGCGCTGGGCATGCAGATGATGAACCCGACGCAGGTCAGCCTGCCGTTCAAATTGCTGCTCTTCGTCGCGGTGGATGGTTGGGGTCAGCTCGCGCAAGCGTTGGTCACCGGCTACCGCACGGGCTAGCGCTTCGTGTCGCATCTCGCCACAGTGCGAAACCGGTTCTGACGAGGCGCGGCAAAGCGCCACAAAGGCGTGATCTGGGCAGGGATATTTCCAGTGCCACAGACGCGGCCCAAGTCCTGCAAAGGGGCCGCCATGGGACTGATTCTGGTTGCGAATCGCCTGCCTGTGGCGGTCGACCTGAGTGAAGGGCACGTCACGATTCGGCCGAGCGGCGGGGGCTTGGCGACCGGCATGCGCGAGCTCGCCAAGGCGGAGCAAACGTCCTGGGTCGGGTGGCCAGGAGGCACGCCGGAGAACGAAGGCCAACGCCGCGCCTTGGATGAACAACTGCGCGAGCATTCGGCCACGCCCGTTTACCTGTCGGCGCAAGAGGCCGAGCGCTTCTACGAGGGCATGTCCAACAGCGTGATTTGGCCGCTATTTCATTACTTGATCGATCGCATGCCGCTCTTCGTGCAGGACTTTGACGAGTACCGCGCGGTGAATGAACGCTTTGCTGATGTGGTGTGCGCGCAGGCAGGTGAAGACGACAGCATTTGGATTCACGACTATCACTTGCTGCTGCTGCCGAGCATTCTCCGTCGCCGCCTGCCCCGCGCGCGCATCGGCTTCTTTCTGCACATCCCCTTCCCTTCGTCGGAAATTTTCCGCTTGTTGCCGCACCGGGAAGACTTGCTGCATGGCTTGCTCGGCGCGAACCTGATCGGCTTTCACACCTACAGTTATGCGCGCCATTTTGCGGATGCGCTGCTCGGTAACCTGGGCATCGAACCGGAGCTCGACCGCGTGGATGTGGAAGGGCGCCACGTATCCATTGGCGTGTTCCCCATGGGCATCGACGTGGCAACCTTCGAACGCTTGGCGGGCAGCCCCGAGCTGCCGGCCCGCGTCGCGGAGTTGCGCCGCGCGCAGGGCGTCGAGCAGCTGTTGCTCGGCGTGGACCGCCTGGATTACACCAAGGGCATCCCCCGCAAGTTGCTGGCGGTCGAACGCTTGCTGGAGCGCAGCCCGCAATACCGCGGCAAAGTGCGCTTGCTGCAGATCGCCGTGCCGTCGCGCGAGAACGTGGCGGAGTACAAGAGTTTACGCACGGAGGTGGAGGGCCTGGTCGGACGCATCAATGGCTCGAGCGGCTCGCTACACGACGCGCCGATTCACTATTTGTATCAGCCCGTGAAGCAGGAAGACCTCGTAGCCAGCTACCGCGCGGCAGACATCATGGTCGTCACGCCACTTCGCGATGGCATGAATTTGGTGGCCAAGGAGTACGTTGCTTCGCGCACCGACGGTGACGGGGTGCTCGTGCTGAGTGAGCTCGCGGGCGCAGCCAGTGAACTCGGTGAAGCCCTGACCGTAAACCCGTACGACGTGGAGGCCATGGCGCGCATCTTGGACCGCGCGCTGTCCATGACCGAGGCAGAGCGGCGCGAGCGCATGGCCGCGCTACGCGACAAGGTGCACGCGCGCCCGGTTGAGCTCTGGGCAAAAACCTTCGTGGCCACGCTCGAAGCCAGCGAACGCAACCCGGAACCCATGGATTTGCGTCAAAATGACGAGCAACTCGAAGCGCTCGCTGGCATCCTCGCTGAGCAACCCGAGGTCGTGTTGGCCCTTGACTACGACGGCACCCTGGTACCCATCGTGCGAAATCCCGATCTTGCGGTGCCGGATTCCGCGCTCGCCGAGCTGCTGGCGATGCTCGGGGGCCTGCGCGGAGTGCGCGTGTGCGTCGTCAGCGGGCGCGCGCAAAGCTCGCTTGCGGCGTGGCTCGGCAAGTTGCCCATTGATTTGGTCGCCGAGCACGGCGTGTGGTCGAAGCGCGCGGGCGTGGCCGCGTGGAAGTGTCACATTGATCCGACCGCGCTGGGTTGGCTAGAGGATGCGCGCAGCATCTTGCGCACCTACGTCGAGCGCGCGCCGGGCGCATTCTTGGAAGAGAAGACGGCAGGGCTCGCCTGGCACTATCGAAATGTAGATCCGTACTTGGGCGTGCACCTGGCGCGTGAGCTACGGGTACATTTGGTACGTCACTTCGCGCAGCTGCCCGTTTCGATCTTGGCGGGGCGAAAAGTGGTTGAGCTTCGCCCGCAAGGCCTGGATAAGGGCGCGGCGGCGCGTGATTCGCTCTCGCTATTTGCTTCTGGGCCAGCCGTCGCAGCTGCGGGAGATGACCGCACGGATGAGGATTTGTTCGCCGCGCTGCCGGAGGGCTCACTCAGTTTCTGCGCAGGCACATTGGCCACGCGCGCCCGCTACCGCGTGACCGGCCCCGAACAGGTACGCCGCTTTTTGCGGCGCTTTGCGGAAGCGCGCAGCCAGGGTGAGCCCGCGCGCTGAGCGCCACCCGGGCCGGGTCGCGGATCTTAGCGCCGACCTTCGAGCGGGTCTTAGCGCCGACCTTCGAGCGGGTCGATGACGGCGGGTTGCGCGCTGGTTGCGGTGGTTTTCGGCGTAGCGGACTTCAGCTCGGCCGGCTTTACACCAGGCTTGACCACCGCGTGCGCCCGCCCTTTAGCAGGCAAAGCGGACGGCGCGGACGCGGCCGGTGCAATGGCTGCAACTGCTGCAACCGGTTGAGTGAGCTCGGGCTGTACCGAAGGCGCGGTCGGTACGGAGCTGGGCGGCGACGCGGGCGTGCCGGAAGCGGCGTTCACTACCGCGCTTGGCGCGGGCTCCGCGGCGGGCGGTACCGCACTGGGCTTGCGTAACCAGGCGAGCGTCGCGCCGCCACCGCCGAGCAAGAGCAGCGCTGCGAGCGCACCAGCCAACAACGGCACACGCGACTTTTTAGCCGGTTCGGAGGCACCCCAGTTCGTGTTCGTGCTCTCGCCGGGTGTCGTGGCAGCGGCTGCTACCTCAGCCGCGCGCGAGCTGACAATGCCGGCCGCGCCGAGCACGCGCGAAATTCGCTCGGCAGAGCGGCGCGCGGAAGGGGAACCGAGCGGAGCCAAGGCCGCTGCCAGCTCGCCCACGTTAGCGAAGCGACGCTCGCGTTGTTTCTCCAAGCAACACAGAATTACGGCCGAAACGGCCTCGGGGACGTCGGGCCGCAGCTCACGGAGCGGGCGCGGCGGATCCTGCAGAATCATCCCGCACAATTGGGGCATGGTTTCGGCCTCGAAGGGCACGCGGCCGCTCAATATTTCATACAAGATCACGCCCAGCGCCCAGATGTCCGTGCGCATGTCCACGTTGCGCGTGGAGCTCATCTGCTCCGGGGACATGTACAGAGGAGAGCCCATCACACTCGTGGTCTTCGTCATGCCCAGGTCAGCGCCGCCGCCGGGGACCGTCAGCTTGGAAATTCCGAAATCCAATACCTTGATGCATACGCTGCCGTCCGCGCGGCGAGTCACGAACAAGTTCGCGGGTTTCAGATCGCGATGCACGATGCCCAGCGCGTGCGCCTCCGCAATCGCTTCGCAGGCCTGCAGTAAAAACTCGATCGCGTCAGGGACCGGCATCGCGCCGCTGGCGCGTACCCAGCCGGCAAGGTCCTGGCCCTCCAGGTACTCCATCACCATGTAGGGCGAGCCGCTCTCGAGCGTGCCCACGTCCGACACCCGGGCCACGTGCTCGCTCTTGATGCGCACTGCGGCGCGCGCCTCGCGCGCGAAGCGCTCCACCGCCTCCGGATTGCTGAGCGCCTCCGGCAACAGAAACTTCAATGCGACGCGCTGATCCAGCTGCAGGTGCGTCGCCGCGACGACTACCCCCATTCCGCCCTGGCCGAGCACGCGCTCGATCCGGAACTTTCCGGCCAGAACCTGGCCCTCGTGAACCTCGGTCGACATTTTCGTTTCGCTCCGAAGCCTAACTCAGAACCGTAGCGCTCTTTCACGATCGCAGAAAAAGCCAGTAATTGCGCGGTGGGGCCTGTGCCAGGTAGTGTGCGGCCGAGGTAATTCGGTGACCGTTGACCCAGAACACTTGGCGGAGGTTCCGTTTTTCTCTCTGCTCGAGGAAGACCACCGCGCACTCCTAGCGCAGCGCATTACCACCACCACCGCGAAAGCCGGCACGGTGATGTTCGTTTATGGCGATCCTGGGGATTCGCTGTACATCGTACGCAGCGGCGTGGTGGAGATCTTCTCGAAGAACGACACCGGCGAAAAGATCGTGCTCGAGACCGCGCGTACCGGGGATTTCTTCGGCGAGATCTCTTTGCTCGACGGCGGGCCGCGCACTGCCTCTGCGCAAGTGCTCGAAGACCTCGACGCCGTGGTGGTGGACCGCGGTGATCTCGAAGAGTTCTTGCGGCTGTGCCCTGCGGCCGCCTTCAGCCTGCTCACTGCGAGCGGCCGGCGGCTGCGCGAGACCTCGAAGCTTTTGCGGCACAGCGTGTCTCGCGACATCAATGAAGAGACGGAAGACAAGCGCACCAAGGTGATGAAAATCGCCGATTGGATTTCCGAGTTCAGCGGCAGCTTGCCGTTCCTGTTCATTCATCTCGGGCTGTTCTTCATCTGGATCGTGCTCAACATCGGCCCGCTCGCGCACACGCGCATCGGCAATTTCGATCCCTTCCCATTCGGGCTGTTGACCATGGTCGTTTCACTCGAGGCCATCATTCTCTCGGTGTTCGTGCTGCTCAGCCAAAACCGCCAAGTTGCGCGCGACCGCGTGCGAAACGACATCGAGTACCAGGTGAATCTCAAGGCAGAGCTCGAGATTGGCCATCTGCACGAGAAGGTCGACAGCTTTCACGAAGAAGTGATGCGGCGCATGGCGAAGCTGGAGAAGGCCGCCGGCGTGCTCGACCAATCGACGGGCAAGTAGCGTCGTTGGGGTAGGTCGCCTCGTCGGAACTCACCTCCCACGGCCCTAACCTGCCGCGGCAAAGCTGCGATTGCGAATTAGACGCTGACAGATCTCCGCGGTGCCACCCTAGCGGGACCGCGCTTGATGACGCATCTGCGCCAAGCTGAACTCATCGACACAACGCTCGCGGGGATCGCGCGGCAAAACACCTCGTTCGCGAACGTAGATCTCGCGGGGCATCAGAATGCTGTGTTCGGCGGAGCGTTAGCCGTCAGCGCCATGCTCCCGGTTTCGGCCCTTCAGCAATTCGAAGCTTGCCCTGGCGCTGCCAACCGACGCGCCGCCGCCAGCTTTGCGCCGCCGCGACACACGGCGGGCCCACGCTGCGAAAAGCGCGCGGGATTGGCGTTGTGAAGCCGTTGAACCATTGTGCGGAAGAGAGGGGATCGAGCGGCGTGTTTGCGGAGCGGTGCTTGAGATGGTTTTGGAGCACGTAGCGGAGCGTGTTGCGTACTTCGCGCGGGGTTTTGAGGGCGTGACCGTGCCAGCGGTCGACCCAGAGGCGACCACCCCGGGAGAGCAGGTTGTTCACGCGGCGAGCGATGCGAACCATGATTCCGCGCACTCCGCTGGATAGGAGCTGTGCGCTTTCCGCCTCTAGAATCAGGTGCAGATGGTTGGGCTGAATAGAGTAGTGCACGATGCGAAAGTTTTTCCGGCGGCTATCGCGCAGCGCCCCGAGTACAGTGCGCACCACGTGCTGACTACGCAGGGATCGCACCGACGCGCGCAGCGTAACGTGCACCGGATGCGCGGCATTGTGTTTCGGTCGCGCGCGATGCGGAGTATTGCGCTGCATCGCCGGCAGACGCTTTCTGCCGGCTCCGGGACGCGCGCCGCCCCGCTTTTGCTTCGCAAAAGCAAGCCCTAGCTGTTGCATGAGTCAGCGCCTCCCACGCTTTTCAATATGCAATCAGGCAGCGAATCGGCAAGCAATTTAACACGATATCGCGCGAATTTTCAGAGTCAAAGTTGCGCTCGAGTTGCGCCCGGCGGGACCGGACTCGACGGCTTACCGCTCACGTGAATTGGGTCATGTTGCGTTGAGTCCGTCGAGCGGATGTGGCGATGGTGGTGCTGGATACAATACAAACGCGAAACCCGTCCCGGGGGGCTGACGCGCAGTGCGCCTAGTACGTTGCGCGCCAAGCGTGAGTACATCCCGCACCCGTGCGAGCTCGCCGTCGTGCCTTCAAGTATTGAATTGGGCTATGTTGTGTTGAGCCGCAGCAGCGCCATCCGGCGCTGGCTCGGGGTGACTTCAGGGTGAACAACTAACTGCTCGAGTGCCCCCGGCGGGACCGGGCTCGACGGGCTTGCACCGCCATGTCGCGGATGTGCGCGCAACAAGCTCGCGGGCGCGGCGGTCGAGCGCTCAGGCAACGTAGACGCGCTCACCGTTTCAGCACCGAATCTCGAAGCTGTCCGAGCGCCAGCGGAGGTTCGGCGGGAGGCCAGTTCACTGCCACGCATCAGGAGCCACTCGCGATCGTCCCAAGGGGAACCGTACACTTGTGCAACGCGGACCGCGTTCCTAGTTAAGCGCGGGAATGTCCGGGCCTTTACCGCGGTCTCGACTTCCGCACGATCCCGAGGCTAGCCAGGTAGGCGATCGTCCCCGCCTCGTCCTCGTCGGGGCGTTCTGGGGCTGAGCTTTGGTCGCGAGCACGGCTAGCTCCCCAAAGGGGAACCATACGGTAGTGAACATTGAGGATTTCCCGGCAATTTCGCTCGCGGTAGTGGCCTAACGCGGCACGGATAAGCGTCGGCCCGTCATTTCGACGCCGCGGGGGCGTGCATGCGGTGCTAATCTGCAACGCATGCACGTCATCGATTTTGCCCAGGTCGAGGCGCACTTTGCCGAGTTATTGGGACGAGTCCAGGCGGGCGAGGAGATCCTCGTGACCCGCGCTGATGTGCCAGTCGCGCGCATCATGCCTGCCGGGCCCCAGCAGAAGCGGCCCCGTTTCGGTGCGGCAAAAGATCTGCTCCACGTGGGTACCGATTTCGACGAGCCGCTCGCAGACTTTGCGCCGTATACCGGATGAACCTTCTCCTCGATACTCATGCCTTCCTGTGGTTCATGGAGGGCAGCGAGCGCATCAGTAAGCGTGCGCGGGAGGCGATCGAGGGCGCCAGCGGCGTTCGCGTGTTGAGCGTCGCCAGTGCGTGGGAGATGGCGATCAAGGCCAGCCTGGGTAAGTTGGCCCTCGCGAAGGCGCTCGGCGAGTTACTTCCACCGCTCTTGGCCGACGCCGGAATCGAACTGCTCCCCATCGAGATAGCGGACGTCGCGCGCGTCGCCACGCTGCCGTTTCATCATCGCGATCCGTTTGATCGCATGCTTGCGGCTCAGGCCCTTGAACGCGGCTTCACGATCGTGAGCATCGACGAAGCGTTCGACCAGTACGGCGTCATGCGCCTCTGGTAGGCCTCCTCGTTCCCACCACTCCCGCGCTGAGAGCCGGCAGCTCAGCGTCGGGAGTGGGGTGATACCTTGCGTCCCCAAGGGGATTCGAACCCCTGTTACAGCATTGAATGGGCCGGGCTAGACGAGATCCACTCGCGAGCACTCTTCGACACTGGCCCTGAACCGACTCTCGTCACTCCTGAGAGCGCCCGCTTGGTTTTCGCTACGGGTAGCGCCACTCCCTCCTCTTCCCTTGCTCCCCTCGCGCAAGCAACCGCTCGACCGGCTGGCCACCCAGCTCACTCCCCGAGGCACGGCCCGTCGCAATCATCCCTTCAGTGTCGGATTATTTCGTGGGCGGGAATAACAGTGCGGTGACTCTGTTCCTCGCACGCCGGAGTACTGGCACACACGGACGAGACAAGTTGACAGCGATCATGTCACCGCTAGGATGCCGCGGCCTTCGGCCGGAA
>JBDTYJ010000222.1:0-9984 GCA_040005755.1 Pseudomonadota bacterium | reverse complement strand
GGTTCCGGGCATGCGGCTGAGGCTGCTCGGCGCACGCTGGGGCGTGGCGTGCGGCGCTTCGCGCGCACCCGGGCAGAGTGAGCTCAGATTTCTGGCCTCGTCTTGAGTTGAGGTGCTGGGCCGCCCGGGCTGCGTTGAGAGATCGCAGGCGCCTGTTCGGTCAGCTTTCGTTGGCTTCGCCTCTCATTGGCAGATCGTGATCTGGTCCTCCAAGACTTTGAGGTCGTGGTGGTTCCGGGCATGCGGCTGAGGCTGCTCGGCGCACGCTGGGGCGTGGCGTGCGGCCGCTTCGCGCGCACCGGGGAAGAGCGAGGGCGCACGCTGCTGCGCGCGAGCTGGGGCGAGCCGGGACGCCGAAGGCTGGGACGGTTGCGTTGTGTCGCGTGACCATCAACACCCTCTCACAATCAAAATTGGCGTACGAGTTCGAACACTGATTTTGGATCTGCGAGGGGCTCCCTCCGCGCGCTGGGGGCTTACGGCAGCTTCACGCCGGGCGGGAGCTTGTAGTCCGGCGCGGCCCTGTTGCGCATGGCGAGTAGGTCGCGCGCGATCGTCACTTCCACGAGGTCGATTGCGGGGCTCTTGGCGACGCGCTCCAAGTCTTTCGATGTGTCTGCCCCGGCTTCGAGCTTGGCCATGGCCGAATAGAACTGGGCTTCGATGCGCTCCGGGGTGGTGCGAGCGGCATGGGCGAGATCTTGGTCGGTGAGCTTCCCGCGCGCCCAGGCGCGAAGGCGTGCAGGCCAGCCAGAGTTGTCGTCGACGCCAGCGTACGCTTCTTCGACCGTGCCGTCGCTGGGCACGTTCAGCTTCTTCTCTACGAGTTGCAGCCAGAGCGCCACATATACCAAGTCATCGCTAGCGAGCCCCGCGGCCACGGCGCGCTGCGCGGCCCGACGTGCGGCGCTCAGATCCGCGTGCGTGAGGGCGCGCCGTGCCGCATCGAGCACCGTTGCCGTCAGCTGTGTTTGATCGGAGCTCGATGCATCATAGGCGCGCTCGGTCGCGCGGCGAGTTGCGCGCGGGTCGTCATAGTGCTCCAGGATGCGCGCCAGGAGCCGCTCGCAGCGCGCGAGGGTAGGCCCGCCCGCCCGCGCTGTATGTTCTGCGTCGATTGCGCGACTCAGGGCGGCGTCCAGCGTGCTTGCCGCCTGCTGTGCGTCACCATGGTCGCGATACACCTCGAACTTCATGTTCAGCGCGTCGGTCTCGGCGAGCGGATCATTTTCCGCTTTGGCGAGCTCCGCCGCTTGGGTGAACGCCGACAGCGCCGCGTTTTGATCTTGCTGGCGCTCGATCGCGCCGAGCGTCATCAAGGACTCGAGCGTTGGTTCGACGTGTGCGGCCGCCTGAACCAGGGGCAGGGCGCGCGCGAGTTCACCGTGCCGCGTCTCCAGCGCGCCCATTACGTAGCGTAGGCGCGCGCTGCTCGGGTTGACTTTGCCCAAATTTGCCCTGATTTCCCCCTGCGCGAGGATTGGCTGGGCGTTTTCAAAGGTGCGGCGCGCGCTTGTGGCCTGATCGAGCTCATCTTCCGCGACGATCGCCTTGCCCACGATGCCGAGCGCGAAACTGACGTTGTCGGGCGAGCCCTCTTTGGCGACTGCGGGCGCGAGCACCAGCGGCGCGACCTCCGCCATGCCGTAGCCCACGAGCTGGGTCGCCAACGGTACCGCACCGCGCATAGAGCTCGGCTCGGCGCGAAACAGCTCTACCGCGCTGCCCCAGGTCGCCGCCTCCATCAACGTGTGGTCGAGTAAACCTTCGGAGTCGGCGGCGTGCGATGCGGAATCGAAGAAATGATACAGATCCGCCCAGGCGTCGGCGTCGCCGCCTTCCGCGGCCCGCTCCAAGCGGTCACGTAACTCGGGCGCAATGAGGCGGCCTAGTTCGGCTTTATCCACCGCGCTGAGCACACCGCGCGCATCGCCATGTCGCAGGTACAGCGCGATCAAGGCGTAGCTCCCGCCACGCTGTGCGCGGTACGCTTCGAAGGCCTCTTCGCGATCCGCATTGGCAGGGGAATCGCCCGCGTTCAACTCGAACGCGCGTTTGATCCAACGGATGGCGCGCTCACTGGCTGCGTCTAAAGCGGCTTTTCGCGCCTCAATCAGCGAGCGCTGCACGGCCGCGCGCAGATCGGCGCGCGCGGCCTGCATTGGACCTGCGCCGTGCGTTGCCCGAGAGAAGCGCGCCATCGCGTCGAGGTGCGCTTCGACCTGGTCGCGCTCCGGGCCTTTGGGCAGCGAATCGCGCAGCATGCCGTACAGTGTGTCTGCGTACCCTTCTTCACCAAGCCGCGCGACCTCCGCCGCACCGGCACTCAGTGCGCCGTCTGGCCCGCCTGCGCCGTTCAGCGCTTCCGGGCGGAATTCGCCGGCGCGCATCAAGTAGAAGGCGCCGGTCAATGCCCTGAGCCCAGCCTCACGCTGCCCGACATCGAAACGGGCTTTGGCACGCTGCAATTGCTGACGCACCACGCCGACCAAGAGGCCCGAGCGTTGCACAGAGCCATCGTCACTGACGAGCACGCGGTAGGCGGCTTTGGCGAAGCCCGCGTCATCGACGGAGGTGACGGGCAGCGCACTGCCTTCCAGCGTTGGCCGCGGCGCGTTCGGGCCACGCGCGTGCCCGGCGCAGCCGACGCTCAACGTCGCGCTAACGCCGAACGCCAGCAAGAGCCGCACGCTAGAAGAATGCAAACCGCGCAAGTCGGACCGAGGCATCGTTCGAAGTCTATACCGCGGACCCGGCGCTCTGCACGGCCAGCCTCTGGCTCACGTCAGAAGGCGACGTCGCAATGCAATTCGAGCCCCGAGGTCGAGCTATCGGCCAGGCGACCGCCGATCGGGAAGATGTAGCCGAGGCTTGGGGAGATCTTACCGAAGCGCGCACTCAGGTGCGGTTCGAACACCACCTGAATACGCGCAGGACCTGCCGCACCCTCAGTCGAGGTAAACTCCTCGGCATTGATCGCGTTGTACGCGATCCACGAATCCAAGGCTCCGGTGAGCATGGGCTTGTCCAGGAACCGGTATGCAAGCCCGGCGGAGGTCACGTTGCGGAACGTGACTGGCTTGAGGGCGTACGTGCCGGTGTTGTCCAACTGACGCTGCTGCTGCCCGCCCACTTTGACACCGGCCACGAATTTGGTCGCCGCGTGCAGATCGAGCTCGTGCTTTTGGTAGCTGATGCCCACGCCGGCGATGACGGGTAACCGCTTCGGTCCGAATAGCTCAGGGTCGCGGTAGCCGGAGCTCGCGTCCGCGAATTCATTGACCTGTGTGTGTCGGTAGGTGTCTCGTCCGGTGACGGTGTCGTAGTCCCCTTGCGCTACCGGCACACCCAGCCCGAAGTCGATGGGCAACAGCGTGCGTGGGCTCAGCGTGACGCGGTACTCGCCCATCAGTTCTGGCGAGCCGAGCGCGCTCGTCGAAGCGTTGCTGCCGTCCACTTGACGGATGGACGCGATCGCCCACGGGATGCGCAGGCCGAGCGTCAGTTCCGGACTCACGTCGTAATGGCCGCCGACGATGAACGTCGCGCCCGCGGCTTTGCCCGTCGCGGACACGGTACCCGGGCCCGGCTCTGGAGCGTGGCCAAACCCGATCACGACATTACCAAACACCGCGATCGGGTCGCGCGGTTCAGGCTTCTCCTGCGGCGCTTCTGCGACCTGAGCCGCCCGTTCTTCTTTTTCTTCTTCCTTCTTGAGCTCGCCGGTTTTCCCTTTGGGCGCGAAGGGGCCAACGTCGCTCTTCTCCTTTTCGACAGGGTCGTTGGAATTCATGCTGCTGGCGCCGGTATGCGCTTGTTTGGTCTTGGTTTTCGCGGCCGGCGCCGCTGCGCCGACGTGGGCACTAAAAATGACCAAAAGGATTGCCGTTTTGCCGCAAATTCTCATGCACTCTCCCGTCCGCTTTCCTGCAACGTTACCACGCGAAAAGCTGTCTCCGGGGAATTCGCTCGGGTGCGCGCGGAAAGACCTGAGCGCCGCTCGCCTTGCGTTTGCGGCCCCGCCCCCAAACCGCGGTAACGTATACTTTCAACGCTGTCATGACCGACGCGCCTATTCGCCCACAGTCGCCGCATCCCAAGCGGCTCGCTGACTTCGAGATCATTCGCAGACTTGGCGCGGGTGGCATGGCCGAGGTGTTCCTGGCCAAGAAGCGGGGCGCTGAGGGCACGTTCAAGCTACTCGTGCTCAAGCGAATCTTGCCGGCATACGGCTCATCGCGTCGCTTTCGCACGATGTTCGCGGAAGAAGCGCAACTCGCGACGCGCCTGAATCATCCGAACATCGTGCAGGTCTACGACTTTCAGGACTATGGCGAAGAAGGCCAACTCCTCAGTATGGAGTACGTGGAGGGCCCTGATTTACGCCGCTTGATCAAGTCGGCGCAGGCGAAGGGCCAGCGCATTCCGCCCTACGTTGCGGCTTACATCATCGCCGAAGTCGCCAAGGGCCTGCACTACGCGCACGAGCGCAAGGACGAAGCGGGCAAGCCAATCGACATCGTGCACCGCGACGTATCGCCACAAAATATTTTGATGAGCTTCGACGGCGCCGTAAAGATCGCCGACTTCGGCATCGCGTCGGCCAACTTGTTCCGCGAAGAGCCAGGCGTGCTCAAGGGCAAAACGGCCTACATGTCGCCCGAGCAGGCGCGCGCCGAGCGCGTCTCGCGGCGCACCGATATCTATTCTCTCGGCGTGGTCTTTCATGAGCTGCTGACGGCGCGGCCACTACACGGCGCGGCGGAGGGCCAGGAACTCCTGGAATTGGTGCGTGAAGGTCAGGTCGAGCCGCCGAGCACCTACGTGCGCGACCTGCCGGCCGAGCTCGAAGAAGTCGTGATGCGCGCGCTGGCCAAGAACCCCGATCAGCGCTTTCAAACCGCACGCGACATGGCAGCGGCCGTCACGCGGGCCCTGTTTCAGAAGCAACAGCTCGTCGACTCCCACGTGCTCGAAAACGTGCTCTCCGAATTGGTCCCGCGCGAACACACTTCGCCGGGCGTGCAGGCGGGTTCGGATGCGCCCAGTGAGGCCCCGCTCAGTGAAGCAGTGGATGACCTGTCTTCGGTGGCGCACATCCCCGGTACGGCCAGCGGCGAGAGTAACGACGAGAGCACGGGCCCCGGGCGCGTCGGGCGCGGTCGCGCGGGGCGTGAGGTGCGTCATGTCGCGGTCGTGACCTTGCGCTTGCATGGCTTCGATCAGCTCGCGACCAGCGTGGGCAAACCTCAGGCAGCCCGTGTGCTCGAACAACTGCGCAGCACGTTGGGGGAAGTCGCGTTTCGCCGCGGCGCGCGTTTCGCCTGGGACGCGCCCCTGACCGCTGCGGGGGAGCCCAGCGAATTTGCGACGGCGGCACGCGCGCTCGTGGGTTTGATGGCGAACCCCGCGCGCGCGCCCATCGACGCCCTGTGGCTGGCGATCGACGTGCACGAGGTGATTCGTGGCGCATCCGAAGATTTGCCGGTTGGCTTGTCCGCGAGCGTCGGCATCGTGCGCGGCATCGCCACTGGTGAACGGGATCGGGCGGGGCATCTGATTCAGCACGAGCTGCAAGAGCCCGCCAATCACTTGGCGGATCTGCTGGGCGACCACGCACCGCCCGGGGTGAGCTGGGTAGCAGGCGGGCTGTATCGGCTAGTGAGGCGTGACTTCGTGTGGGGCGACGCGCCGACGATCAAGATAGAAGATGCGGAGCGGCTGAACTTGCCGCAAGACATGCGCATCTATTCGCTGCTCCGGCCGCACACTCGTCAAGAAAAGCTCGACGAGATGGCCGTGCTGCCCAATGATCTGATTGGCCGCGATGCCGAGCTCGCGGATTTACATGCCGCATACTACGGCGTGGTCGGCTCGGTGCAGAACCCCGGGCAGGTCTCGGCGCGCGTCGTGTACGGTGAAATGGGGATCGGGAAAACCGCGCTCTTGGCGGCTTTTTTGAACGAATTGCCGCCGGATGCGCACGTTTTGCGTGTCGAATCTTCACCCGCGCTCAGTGAGGTGCCGTTCGCCACGATCAGTGAGTGGATTCGCGAGCTGACCGGGACCCGTATCGATCAACCATTCGAACAAGCACGCGCGCAGATCACCGAGGCATTGGCAGAGCTCGTCGAAGAGCAAGAGGGCGCGGAGGTCGTCTTGCGCATGGCCGAGCTGGCTACCGGTCGCGTGCGCCAAACAGTGGATGACGCGGATGTGGCCGAGACTCGGCAGCTGATTGCACTCGGCATGCGTCGTTTCTTCGCGCGCGCGGCGATGGGTGCGCCGTTGGTCATCGCACTCGATGGTCTGCAGTGGAGTGACCGCCCGAGCCTCGACCTGATCGTCGAATTCCTGCGTCGCGGCGAGGCGCTCAGTGTGCTCGTGATTTTGCTGTCGCGTCCGGAAGACCGCGTGTCCGCTTACATCGAGGGCCTGGTGCGGGTCGAGCTCAAGGGCTTGAGTGCGGAACACCAGTTGCGCCTGCTGCAGACGCGCCTCGGTGTCAGCCAAGGCGTGCGCCAGGTGTGCTCGGACTTGTTGCCGCGCGCGGGCGGAAACCCGTTTTTTCTGCTGGAAATGGTGGACGCCTTGCTCGAGCGCGGCATGCTCGAGATTCGCGAGAAGGACGGTCAACAAGAGCTGGTGCAGGTCGAGCGGTTGGGGGACGCGAGCCTGTCCTTGCCCTCGACGCTCGAGCAGCTGATCGCGGATCGCTTGCATGAATTGCCGCTCGAGGAGCAGGGCGTGATTGAGTGGCTAGCGGTCGCGGGTGGCCCGCTGAGCCTTGCCGATCTGCGGCAAGTCAGCGGTGAAGATCCATTGGATGCTGTCAGCCGCCTCGCCGCGCGCGGCCTGTGCGAGCTCAAAGCTGACAGCATCGACGTGCGCCATCCGCTCACTCGGGATGTTTCGTATCGGGCGCTCGACCGTAGGCGACGTGTGCGCATGCATCGCCGGCTCGGCGAACACCTGGCGGATACTCCACTTGGCAAGGGCCTTACCGCCGCCATTGTCGCCCGTCACCTGGCCCGCGGCAACGCGCGCGAAGAAGCCGCGCGCTTCTACTTGGAAGCGGCGGACGCCGCGCGCGCCAGCTACCAGACGCAGCTGGCCAAGCGCTGCTACCGGCGCGTGATTGCTTTGGTGAGCGATGGCGACCTACGCTTGCTCGAGGCCCACGAAGCCTTGGAATCGATTTGCCGCAATCAAGGGCGCTGGCGCGAACGACGCGGGCATTTGAGCAAATTGCGCGCGTTGGCGCGCACCTCGAAGAGCGCTAACTGGGCGGCGATCACGCTCCTGCGCACCGCTCAGTTCGAGCTGGATGCCGGGCGTCTGTCCAAAGCGCTCAGTTCGGCCAAGCGTGGTGAAGTGGTCGCCACGCAAGCCAACTCACCCGTGCTTGAAGTGCAGGCGCGTACCTTGATGGCGGAGATCTTGCACGATATCGGCGACATGCAGGGCGCGCTCGCCGCAGTCGATCGCGCACTGGCTACGGCTGATGGGAACGGCGTGCCTGCGCGGCTACGCGCCGAAGCCTTGCGCTTGCGCGGTACGTTGCTGCGGCGCGTGGGCCGCGTGCACGAGGCCGTCGAGGCCCAAGCAGAAGCCATCGCGGTGTTCCGCCAGGCGGGCGTGCGCCGTATGGAGGCCCGGGCCAAGAACTCACTGGCGTACGCGCTGCTCGTGCTTGGCCGCTTCGAAGATGGCATCGCACTCGCACTGGACGCGATTCGCATCGATCTTGCCATCGGCGGCCGCTTTCAAATTGCCAAGACGCTGAGCACCATCGGCGAGTGCTACGCGAGCCTCGGTGACTTGGAACGGGGCCTGGCTTACTTGCGCCGCGCTCGCGAAGCTCACGAGCGCTATGGTGACCGCGACTCGCGCGCCGACACGCTCCTGTCCATGGCGGAAATTCTGATTGAATACGGTGATCTAGACGGCGCGGAAACGCTGGTCGGTGATGCCGGAGCCCTGACGGCGGTGACCGGCAGCGCGTATGATTCCGTTCATGAACGGATCCTGCGCGCGCTGCTTGCGCGCGTGCGCGGCGATCATGCGCGCGCCGTAATGTACGCGTTCGACGCCCGCCAAGCTGCCGAAGCGCAGGCGTATGTAGCGTTTCACTTCTACGCGATGGCGATCGAAGCGCGTGCTCGTTTGGACATGGGCGAGGAGCACACGGGCATTCTCCTGGCAACGACCGCGCTCGGCGCAATCGATACGCTGCAAGGGTCCGAGTACGGCTTGGCGACCCGCGCCTTGGGCTGCGAAACACTGCGCGTCGCGCGTTCACCTCAAGCAGACGAGATGCGCGAGCGGGCGGCTCGCTACGCTCACTCGCTGCTCGAGCACATTCGTGATCCGCTATTCCGCCGGACGTTCGTGGAGCGCCGGGTCGTGCAAGCCGTGTTCGCCGCGCCTGACGCAAACGCAGAGGTTACGCGCGGCATAGAGAACCCGCTAAACCCTTCGCCGCGCCGATAACGAGCATGACTCGGCGCAGCTGAACAAGGCAGGCGCTCGTCGTGCTCTAGCTGGAAACGCTGGCCAGCTCTGATTCCAGCTCACCGAGCGCCTTGGAGTCACCCTTTTCGGACGCTAGCGCGACGCCTTGCTCGAGCCAGGTTTTTGCCTCGGCGGTGCGCGCGGCTTCCCGGAGCATTTGGCCAGCCATGAGGTACATCGGAAGGTATCCGGGATCCCGGCTGCGTAAGCTGTCGAAGGCGCGGGCAGCGTCCTCGATGCGGCCCTCCTTCCGATATTCCATAGCCAGGCAATAGAAGGCGAAGGAGTCCGCCTGCGTCGAAGAGGTGAGCTTTTCCAGCATGGCCAGCCGCTTGTTCATGGCCTTAGCAATTTCCCGGGTTGGGCCGCGAGTCAACGAACATCGCAGGCTTTCCGCGGAGACCGTAGCGCACCGTGACGAAGCGCCGTGAAGCTGCTACACCGCGCCCTGCTCGGGATCGCTCATCCCTGCTCCGTTGAAAGGTTTTTCTCATGGCTTCATTCAAGAACCCGCTGTCGCTCCGCGCGCTCATTGGCCTCGGGCTGCTGGCGACGGCTGTCGGCTGTAACAAGCCGAAGGCACACCATCACAGCGAAGCGCCCATCGCTTCGGGTTCGGCTGCCGCTGCCACTGCTGCTCCCGCCGGCCCGTGCCAGAAGTACGCCACTGCCGTGTGCGATAAAGCCGGCAAGGAAGCGGAGAGCTGCCAGGCCATGAACTCGCTCGTCGAGATCATGTCGCCGCAAGCCTGCAGCGCTGGCCTCAAAGACATTGCCTATTCAATCAAGAAGCTGGGTGAAGCGAACAAGTCCTGCGAGGAATTGGTCAGTAAGCTGTGTGGTGAGTTCGGCCCGACCAGCGAAACGTGCACGATGGTCACGACGCAGACCAAGCAGTTCCCTGCCGCGCAATGCAAGAAGATGATGGGGCAGTTGCCGGACATCATCGCCGGGCTGAAGAAGCGGGAACAAGCCAATCAACCGCTGAGCCCGCAAGTGGCCGCGTCCCTCGCTCAGGGCAAGAGCCCGTCATTCGGCCCGGCCGATGCCAAGGTCACGGTCGTGGAGTTCTCCGACTTTCAGTGCCCGTACTGCAGCCGCGCGGCCAGCGTCGTCGATCAGGTTAAGGAAAAGTACAGCGATCGCGTGCATTTCGTGTTTCGCCAATTCCCGCTGCCGATGCACGAGAACGCGCGCGGGGCGGCGGAAGCGGCATTGGCCGCCAATGCGCAGGGTAAGTTCTGGCAGTTTCACGACAAGTTGTTCAAGAACCAAACCCAACTCACGCGGGATGGGCTGGAAGGCTTCGCGAAAGACGCCGGCCTCAACGTGGACGAGTTCAAGAAGGCGCTCGATAGCAAGGCCTACGCCGCCGACGTCGATGCCGACGTGAAGCTCGGTGAAAGCGTCGCGGTCGAAGGCACTCCGACCATGTTCATCAATGGAGCGCGCGTCGCCAATCCGACCAGC
>JBDTYJ010000221.1:0-10003 GCA_040005755.1 Pseudomonadota bacterium | reverse complement strand
CACGACTACCTCGAGGGCGCTGCAGAGCGCATTGTCGGCGCGGTCCGCCAGGCGCTTCGCGAGCGCGGCAGCGCGTCGTCGCAAAGCGCGCCTCCCGCGCTGGCTGCGGCCTTGCCACGGCCTCTGCCCAAACACGGTGTTCGGGTAGAGCTGATCGCGATTGGAGCTTCGGCCGGAGGGGTGGAAGCGTTGCATCATCTGTTGCCGCTGTTACCCGCCGATTTGCCGCCGGTGCTCGTCGTGCAGCACATACCGAGCGCGTTCTCCGCCGCGTTCGCGCGAAGGCTCGACGAGGTCTGCGAGCTCCGTGTGCAGCTAGCAAGGGATGGAGACCGCTTGACTCGTGGGCGGGTGTTGGTCGGCCCCGGAGGAGTGCATTTGCGGGTCACCCGGGTAGGTCAACAGTTACTGTGTCGTCTGGATCAAAGCGATCCGGTGAAACGTCATCGCCCGAGCGTGGACGCGCTCTTTACCAGCCTCGTGCCTGCTGTCGGCGCGGCTTCGGTCGCCGTGCTCTTGACCGGCATGGGCGACGACGGCGTCGACGGCATGCTGGCATTGCGCCAAGCCGGGGCCACGACCATTGCTCAAGACGAGGGCTCCAGCGTGGTTTACGGGATGCCGCGCGAGGCCGCTCGTCGTGGTGCCGCGATTGAAGTGCTACCACTACAACGAATCGCCGCTCGACTGGTCGCGCTTTCGAACGGCTGATGCGAAAGGGAACCATGGGGCTTTCATCACGGCAAGTGAATGAGGAAAGATCAGGGCAGCGCTCCCGGACGCGAGCCTACTTGCACCCTGTGTGGCTCACGCTTGCGCTGTTGGTTGCCATCCAGCTTGGCGCGTTCGTCCTCGTAGATCCGCTGCTGAAGCGCCAAGAGGGTCAGCGCCAGATCGCTCATGTCCTTTTCGTTCAGCGGGCGCGCATCGGCGCCTACGTACAGCACACGCAGCTCGCCCTTTTAGCCCTCACGACCGCGGACGCGGAACGTTCGAGCAACGCGCGCCACGACGCCGAAGCGGACGCTGCCGACTACGAACAAGCGTCGGCCTCCTTACGCGCCGGGGGCGGCTTCGGGCCGGGCGGTGTGTCAACAGAGTTGGTCGCAGACGGCGGTCAAGAAACTGAGCTCATGCAAGGCGCCGAACGCTACTGGCGGCAAACCAAGGCAGCGGCGCAGCTGGTCTTTCAGGGGCAGCGTTTCGAGCTGAAACACGACGCAAATATGGCGGAGTTCCTGGCCGCGTCAGGTTCGCTCGCGCGACTGCTGGAAGACGGGGCAGCGCGCTCCGCGCAGCGAAACCTGGCACGTGCCGTCATGCTCAGGAAGGTGGCGTACGGAGTGCGCGGGGGTAGCGTGCTGCTGCTCGTCGTTCTGTGTCTGTTCGTCTATCGCTTGACCATTGTCCCATTGGGCGACTTTATTCGAGCTCGTGAGCGCAGCGAAGAAGAAGCCCGCCTCGCCCGACACGAGCTGGAAGACTGCGTGCGCGGGCACGCCTCGGAGTTAGTCGGCGCGACACAGGCTTTACGTGAAAGCCAACTGCGCTTGCAGAGCATTCTCGACAACACTTCAGCGGTCATCTACGTGAAGGCTCTGGACGGGCGTTACGTGTTTGTCAATCGCCAATACGAGAGCCTGTTTCACGTCACGAGCGAGGAGATGCGGAGCAAGACCGACTTCGACCTTTTCCCCCGCGAAATGGCTGCGATTTTCCGGGAGAATGACCACAAAGCACTGCTCTCGGAAACGCCGATCCAGTTCGAAGAGCGCGTGCCGCATGACGATGGTGAGCACAGCTACGTGACCGTCAAGTTTGCCTTGTTCGACGCCGAGCATCGCCGAAATGCGGTGTGTGGCATTTCCACCGACTTGACCGAGCTCAAACGAGCGGAAGAGCAGCTTCGGCATTCGCAAAAGATGGAAGCCATCGGGCGCTTGTCCGGGGGGATTGCTCACGACTTCAACAACCTGCTCACTGTCATCAACGGCTACAGCGCTTTGCTGCTGCCCGACCTCGATCCCGCGCAAGACGGCCACATGTTGGTCAGCGAAATACTCAAAGCCGGTGAGCGAGCCGCGGGGCTTACCCGGCAGCTATTGGCCTACAGTCGTAAGCAGGTGCTCGAGCCAAAAATTTGGAACCTCAACACGATTGTTTCTGACATGACGCACATGATCAGACGCCTGATCGGCGAGGACATCAGTTTCGTCACGGCGTTCAGCCACGATGGCGGCCTAGTCGAGGTCGACCGCGGACAAGTCGAACAGATCATCCTGAACCTGGTGGTGAACGCTCGGGACGCCATGCCGAGCGGCGGAAAACTCACGTTAGAAACCGGGAGTATCGTCTTGGACAGCGGCTACGTGGGCACCCATCTCGAGGCCACACCGGGGCCTTATTTGTTCTTGGCTGTTAGCGACACTGGCTGCGGGATGGCTCCTGACATGGTACGCAAAATCTTCGAGCCGTTCTTCACTACCAAAGAGGTAGGCAAGGGCACCGGCCTCGGACTGTCAGTCGTCTTTGGCATCGTGAAGCAGAGCGGTGGGAGCATCTCGGTTTATAGCGAGGTAGGGCAGGGGTCCACTTTCCGCGTCTTCTTTCCGGCCAAAGCGCATGAAGTGGCAGACGCTGCATCCAAGGCGCCCGCCGCGCGCGAGCTCCTGCTGCTAAACGGCAACGAGACCGTTCTGCTCGTGGAGGACGAGGAATCGGTTCGAAATTTCATCGCAGGTGTGCTGAAACGCCATGGCTACGTCGTGTTGGAGGCGCGCAACGGCGTCCACGCGCTGGACGTATTTAAGCGCGCGAAATGCAAGATTGACCTCATGGTGACCGACGTCGTCATGCCCGAAATGGGCGGTCCCGCCCTCACCGCGCACCTTCGCGCGCTCGAGCCTTCGCTCGCCGTTCTTTACGTATCGGGCTACGCCGAGCAGGCGGTCATTCACAACGGCATCGTGAAATCACGGCAAAGCTTTTTGCACAAGCCATTTGGTCCCTTGGAATTCGCGCGCAAAGTGCGTGAGGTGCTGAACACCGCAAGAGCCGCAACGGAGCCCGCCAGTGAGCCGACGCCGGCGCTGCAGGCGAACTAACCTGGGAACGCCGTGCCCAGCGCGATTGCGCAGCACACAAAGCTCAGCCGGCTCTGCGTTCAGCGCGTGCGATGTACTCCTTCACGATCGCTCGCGCCTTGGCGATGCCGCAAAAATCGAAGCGCTCATCGCGGTCCAGATCGACCTGCCACCGACTCGGGTTCGCGAACGCGCTCAAGCGAACTGATGGCATTTCCCGCACGTCGAGCACGCGCGACCACGGAATGACCCGGCGCTTCTTGCCCGAGCCGACCTCGAGCCCGCGTTTGGTCGCGAACACCGATTTAGGACGCTGCCAAACGTACCACGCGAGCGCAACTATTGCGATCAGCAGCGCGATGCTCTTGGCCAACATCGACCCGCTTTCGACTCGAGCGGCCGGCGCCACCTGATACCAGAGGAGCTGCGCGGCACCGCCGAACAGCAGGACCGAAAAAGCACGCGCCTGCAGCGCAAAAAGGCGAGAATGCAAGCGATGCCGTCCCGGCGGATCCGCGAGGGTAAGCGACGAGAGAACGAAGCGCATGTCAGAGCTCATCACACTCACCGACCGTGAATGGGCCCAGCGTCATCTTGAAGCAACGCTCCGGAACGCCGTCTGCGTCCAGGTCTCGACCTTCACCCGAGGCGAAGCTGCCGCCCAAGGAGCTTCCGACTCCGAGGGAAAGGCTCCAGCCCTTGTAATCGAGCGTGAGCTCGCCATTCACCAAGTTGGCAGCGGCGCCGATGTTCTCGCCGTGGCTGCCGTCTTCGTTCAACGAGCCAAGGTGAGCACTTGCGTTGAGCAGGTCCACGTTCGCGCTCAGGTGTAGGTTGCCCAACGTGGCGTGACTTTCCAATCGGGGCAGACCCGCTCGGACGTCGAGTTGATCCGGCCGAACCGTCAATACGGGCATCACGCTCGGCGTGTTGGCGGCAGGAGAGGAAGAGGACGCAGCGATGAACGCAGAGTGGTCGTTGTCGCAAAACTTGCGAGTGAGGTCGGAGGCGGCGCTCGTGGGCGGGGCTTCGGCCGGGGTGGTCGGCCACCCGCAGGCGTTCGGTCCGATGGCTTCGAGCGACGGGCCCGGCACTGCGGGCGCTTGGCCCGTCAGGGGCGAGCTGTCTGTGTAGCCGCACAGGGCTTCGGACGGGTTGGGCGAAACGGAGGAGGAAATGGGATCCGGCATGGCGCGACTCCTTGGTTTCCCCTTGTCGGCACGCAGAGCGGCTCGGTTGCGTGCCAAGTGATCGTTAGCCCATGACGCTCAGGCTCTGGCGGCGACGCTCCGCGTCGGCCGCTGACCGCCATCTGAAGCGGCGCGCTGAAGCTGTTGGCGAGCTCCCACGGAATTCCCCAAAGGATAGCGCCTCACGCGCTTTCGGCTGCGCACTACGGCGTGAGGCGCTCGCGTGAATCAGGGAACGAGCGCGCCCTGTGAAGCGCACTTCGTGGTGAGATTTGGGGAAAGGGTGCCGGTGATGTCCGCGGTTCCGGAAGTGCTGTTGATGCGGATCCAGCCCGCGCCGCCACCGCCCGAGCCGCCCACGCTCGCGGTTGTGCCCTTCACCCCGGGCGCGCCGTCGATCATGCTGCCGGACGAGCCGTCACCGCCGGAACTGTCTCCCACGCCGCCTTTGGCGGGCTTGCCATCCAGGCGCCCATTTTCGCCCGCTGCGTCGCCGCCGTAAGCGCCTCCTCCTCCTCCGCTCGCGGTAACGATGCCAGCGATTCGGACTTTGCGGCCCTCAATCAAGATCGCGCCGCCACTCGAGCCGGCGCCAGTGTGGAGCGCGTTTCCACCGCCGCCCAGCGCCGCCACCACGCCGGTCAGGCCGATCTCGATCGCAGTGCCTCCGAACAGGTGGATCGCACCGCCGCCGCCGCCACTGGTGCCGTAATCGCTAGCCCCACCACTTGAACCACCGAGCAAGGGATGCAGGGTCTTCTCGCCGTAGGGCTTGCCGCCGTTACTAGCAGGGCCGCTTGTGCCACCGCCCGGTCCGCCGGCTCCGCAGAACGCGCCGCCTCCGCCGCCCGACTTGGTGGTCTGTTCCGGCGCGTCACCCGCGCCCGGGCCGTTGCCTGGCGCCGGACCTTGTACGCCCGAGAAGCCACCGGCATTGGCGGTTTGCGTGTAGATGCCGTCCACCGTCGCAACCACGGTGCCGTTGATGCGCAACGTGTCTTTGGCGACCAGCGCGATGGGATAGGGCCCCGTGAGGGAGAGTTTGGCGGAAGACTCCACCGTGAAGTTCCGAGCGCTGAACACTGCCAGCTTCGAATGATCGGGGTCGGTTTGTTCGACGAGCTCGTAGCCATAGCCGCTGATCTCGCTGCCCCCGCAGCTAATCTTGCCCGTCTTGCCGTCAGCGCTGCAGTTGCTGCCCGTGATTGCCAAATCGCCATCGCCGGCAAGAGCAGCTGTGGTCGGAATGTTCGACGGTGCGAGCGGCGCGCTCGTGGAACCCGACGCTCCGGCGGCGCCTGCAGCGCCTGACTCTGAGCCGCCCACTCCGGCCGCGCCGCTCATGTCGTCGTCCATGTTACCGGCGCCTGCATGGCTGCTCCCGGCTCCGCCTCCCTGGCCGCTGCCACTCGCCGAGTCCGCAGAGCCGGAGCTGCCAGCGGCAGCGCTCGAGGTCGCGCCGCCGTTGTTCTCTTCTTCCGCCTTGTCAGTTGTAATTTTGCACCCGATAAGCGAGCACGACGCCAAGCCCAATACCAAAATGAATCGCATCTTCGTTCCTCCTTGTGTGCTGCCGTCCCGAAGCAGCGCACCTAGGTACTCCGCGACCCTTAGCGATCTTCCCTCGCTCGAGCAATGAAGTTTTCGCTACACCGCACTTCGAACATTTGTGCGCAACACGCACATTCGTGCAGAGGCGCCACACGAATGTGCGGCGACAACCGGTGTCCTCCCTGCGCGCGTTCCGAGCTCCCGTGTGTTCCGCCCTGTGGTGAGGCTCCGGCGTGTGGCTGGGGCGTATTGAACCCCAACCCCAACCTTCCGGCTTCAGCTGCGGTCGCTCAGCGACGAGTGCCGAGGATCCGTTTCAGATCGACAGCGGTCGAAGAGGGCGCAGGCGGCGCAGCCGGCTCAGGCGGAGCCTTGGCAGGGAAAGGCACGCGAGCCGCTGCGCTTGCTGCGGCGTGCGCGGAGTTGCTGGGGCGTTGAGTGGCCAGTTTGGGCGGGGCTACTGGGGGAATGTCGCTGCCCGCAGCAGCCGTGGGCAACGCTTTGGGGCTCACTCCTGCGCTCGTTGCCAAGACTGGAGCGACGGGCGCCGCCGTCAAAGCCGACGAAGGGACGGTGTCCGGCGCGCGCGATTGCAGCGGCGCGTTGCTGGGCACTGGTGACGGCTTGTCCAGTCCGCGGGCTCCCAACGCAAGCGCGGCACTGCCCGCGACCGCCAACGGCACATAGAGCCAGCGCGCCGGTCGGCGCTTTGCCGCGGCTGCCTGTGACTCGCTCTGTGGCGGAGTATGGGACTCGGAAACGCCCAGCGCCTGCAGCGCTGCGAGCATGCTTGCCGCAGACTGGAAACGCCGCTCCGGATCGAGCTGCAACGCGCTGTCGACCACGCGGGTGAGTGCCTTTGACAGCTCAGGGCAGAGTGCAGCGAGCGCCTGGGCTGGCTCAGTTGCCGTGGCGATCATCGTTTCGTGGGGCGTCTCGCGGACGTGGACCAAGCGTCCGGAGAGCAACACGAACATCGTGGCGCCGACGGCCCAGACATCGGCCCGCGCGTCGACTTCAGCGTGGCGCCCGCGGGCTTGTTCGGGGGACATGAAGGCGGGAGTGCCGAGCAGTGCCCCACTGGCCGTGTGACTCATGTTTTCAGTGTCACGCAAGGTGGCAATGCCAAAATCGAGCAGTTTGATTTGGCCCTGTGGAGTGCGAAATACGTTCGACGGTTTGATGTCACGATGAACGATGTTGTTGCGGTGTGCCGCCGCAACGACCTCGAGCAACTGCGCGCTCAACAGCGCCACCTCCTGCGCCGGCAAACGATCACCAAAGCGCTGGCGATACGCCTCCAAGGTTTCGCCCGAAATGAGCTCCATCACCAGAAAGAACAGCCCGTCTTCTGTGGCATTGTCATCGAGGACGGCAGCGGCGCCTTCATGCCCGACGCGGTTTGCGAGGTAGCCTTCGCGCAGGAACCGCTGGCGCACGGTGGCGTTCGCGGCGAGCTCCGGCTTGAGGACCTTGAGCGCGACGCGGTTCCCATTGCGGTGGCTGGCGGCGTACACGAGCGACATTCCGCCAACGCCGAGCAGGCGCTCGACGCGCCACTTTCCGCACAAAAGCCGCCCAATCAGGCGACTCCCGAGGTCCGCTTCCGGGAGGGATGCTGCGCTAACCGGCGAGCCGGTGTGAACCGTGCTCCCGCCTGAGGCATCCCGCCCCAGGTTCGGAGACTGACTTGGCGGCGGTTCGGAGCGGAGCTTAGGTGACGTCATTCTCTCCTCCGACGGACGCGGGCTCTGCGTATACTAACACGTGACATTGGAGTCTCCTAACCTCACCACTTTGCCGGAGTCAGACGACGACGCGCACGCGGGTGCTCGAGTTGAGCAGATCACTTATCTGGCGCTGGTGTGGTGTCGCGATGAGCCTTGGCGCATCGGCGAGGCCCTTGTTGCTCCCGCGCCGGGTCTCGGCGGCCCGAGCTATTTCGGCCGTGGGCTGTCCGGCGAGGGCGACCCTCCGAAAACGCATTTGATGCAGCTTCGTCCGGGGCTCGCTGTGCCCTGTGCGCCACTCTCGGCACTCACCATCTCGCGTTACCAGGTGCGTCTGCAGAGCGCGCAAGACACCGGACTGCTGCTGGAAAACGTGGGCCGCGCGCCGATGCTGCACAACGGCACTGAGGTGTCGGTCGCTGATTGCCAGCCCGGTGATCTGCTGCAGCTTGGCAAGCAGCTGCTGTTCCTGTGTGTGCGTGAACCGGCGCCGACGCGCGGTCCGCTTGCGTATCCCGAGTTCGTTTTCGGTGAGGCCGACGCTCACGGGCTGGTCGGCGAATCAGCGCCGGCATGGCGGCTGCGGCAACAGATCGCCTTCGCAGCATTGCGTCGCGATTCGGTGCTGGTCCAGGGTGATGCTGGTAGCGGGAAAGAGCTTGCAGTGCGCGCGGTACACGCCCTTTCTGCGCGCAGTCAGCTGCCTTTGTTCGCAAGTCTCAGCGCGGGCTTTCCCGAAGCGCTCGTTGACCTCGAGCTTTTTGGCAGTTCCGAGAACTACCCGAGCGCCGGGAATCCAGAACGTCAGGGCTTGCTGGCTGAGGCCGACGGCGCGAGCCTGTTCGTGCGCGAGTTCGAGAGATTGCCCGCTCACACCCAAGAACAGCTGCTCCGCAGCGTCGAGCAGGGGGCCAGGCAGCGCCTCGGTGATCGCAAGCCGCTCGGCTGTGATGTGCGCTTGCTCGCCGCGAGCGGGGCACAGCTTGGCGCACTGTCGCCTCGCGCGGCCGTCGGCTTTGGGTTTACCCTACGCGTTCCAGACTTGAATGCGCGACGACGGGACATCCCTCTATTGGTTCGGCACACGTTACGGCGTGAGGCGGAGCGCGGGGATGAGCTGGCGCAACGCTGTTTTTCGGCTGCAGACTGGCGCGCTGAGCCCACGCTGCCGCTTCACATAATGCGCGAATTGCTCGAGCTTCACTACACGTCGCACGTGCGGGAGCTCAAGGCTTGCCTATGGCAGGCGCTCGCGGCCGAACAGCTGGGGATCGCCTCAAGCGCTGCGAGCCTCAGCTCAGTCGACGAAGCCGAGAAAGCCGCAGATGCTGCAGGCGCCAGCGAGCCCCCGGAGCAACTCGAGGCCGAGGACGTGCTGCCTTCGGGGCTGAATGCCGCTTTCGTGCAGGCCGCGCTCGATCAGAACAATGGCGTGCTGGAGGCAACTTGGCGCGCGTTGGGACTGAAAAATCGTTTCGTTCTCTTGCGCTTGATCAAGCGCTACGACCTCGAGATTCGCAAGCGGCCGGCGCTGTCCAGCTCGCGCCCGTCCAAGCGCTGAACGCGGACGCGCGGCTGAGCTCAGTGCGTGCTGAGCGTGGTCGGCGCGCGTGCGCAGCGAAAGCCAACATCGCTCAAATCAGCCCAATTCTGCTCCGGCTTCAGCGTGATGAAGCCGCCCGCTGTCGAGCCCTCACCGGTTGCGAAAAACGTCGAGGTCAGCTCCTCGGGTTGGGCGCCGTAGCTGCCGCCGAACGCGCGACCGTGCGCAAACTGGGCTGTAGTGCTGTTGCAGTGGCAGGGCGCGGCCGAACAATCGCCGTCGCCGTTGAAAGCGTTGTAGCTGCACCATTCCCAGACGTTGCCAGCCAAATCACTGTGCTGCCAGCGCCCGTCGCCGGCCGGAAGGCTCCCGACCGGTCGCGCCGAGTCACCGGACCACGGGTCATACACCGCGTGCGCGGAATCAATTGGGGCCGTGCCCCAGGGATACTTCCAGTCGTTGCTTCCACCCTTGGCCGCATACGAGAGTTCGGACCAGCTCGGCAGGTAACCTCCGTCCCAGATACAGAAGGCTTGCGCTTCGAACCATGTGATACAGCTCGCGGGTAGCCAGTCTCCTGGCTGCGCTCCTGCTGCTTGCGTCCAGGTGGACGAACCACACTGACCCGCCCAGTCTTGAACGAGATTGCTGCTCGGTAGGTAGTCGTCCCAGGCGGGGTCCCAGCCCGCATCCGCATCGCGACAATTGGCGTCTGATGGATGAGTGCCGGACCCGGGTGTGGGCAAACGGGTTGCGCTTGGCGCCGCGATGAACTGTTTGAAACGCCCGATGGTGACTTCGAATTTGTCGAGCACGAAATCCTGCAGCACAGCGCCACTCGAAGACAGACACTGATCCACCCCACCGATCACGGGTAGGCTCGCGCAGCAGTCTAAATTCTTGCCC
>JBDTYJ010000220.1:0-10039 GCA_040005755.1 Pseudomonadota bacterium | reverse complement strand
GATGCTGTTGGCAGGCTCGGCTCGGCGCGTCATGGCCGCTTGACTTTATCACGCCCCGCGCTGCGACGCGCGGCTGACGCAGCGGCGGGCTGAAAAGCCGCGAGCTGATCCAGCTTTCGCTGCAGCGCCTTGTGATTGATGGTGCCTTTGTACACGTACAGCGCCGCGGACTCCACGCCGTCCAGCACTTCTTCGCTGACACGTAGGCGCGCGCTCACCACAAACACGATCTTGGTGGCTAAGCCTTTTTCGACCAGCTCCACTCGCCGCCACACAGCGTCGCGGTTCCAGAAGCCGAGCACCTCACACACGACCTGCTCACCCGTGCCTTGATGAGTGAAACAAACATCGGGCACGCACAAGCCGACGCCCGGCAGGTCCAACACTTCCTGCGCGGGCGCGGCGCTCCACTCGGCGCTGGTCTGGAACGCATCCAGGAGCGCTCGCACGTCATCGCGCGGCGGGCTAGCTTCGATCGCACTCGCGCGCGCCAAATCCAGGGCAAAGCTCAATTTCTCGCGTTTTTTCCCCCAGCGCAGCTCAGCCGAGAGCTTCACGCTATCGCAGGACTCGAGAGCGGGGAGCAACAGCGCGAGCTCGAGCCCGTACTTCGTCACCGACTCGAACAAGCTGTACGGACCGTCGATTTCGATTCGATAGCCACCGCCCTCGCGCTTTGAGAGTTGAAACAACAGCTGGCGAAACTTCAACTTGTGAAACAACGCACGGTATTGGTCCGCGCTCGCGCAACGCACTTCAGCGACCACGCGAACGGAGCACAAAAGCACCGCTTGTACCTCGGCTCGCGCGTGCCGAGCGACCAGGCCCAGCGCGTCGTACGGCGGAGGCTTGAGCAGGCGTTCTGCGCTACGCAAATCCGAGTACAGACCCGATTCCAGCGCTTCGGGCGTCATACCGAGAGCGCTGGCGGCCTCCGCGATCAAAAGCTCGCGCTCGAAGCGGACGCCGATCGGCAACGCTTCCCTAGCGCGCACGGCGCGCGAAAAGACCTCACGTCGCAAGGCGGGCGCGTCCATTGCGGCGTTCGCGTCGAACGCGCTGTCATCCAAAGCCAACTTTTTCAGCGCAGACAGCAGCTTTTTCTCTTGGGGGGCACTCTCCAGCCCCGCGAGCGCCTCTTCGACGACGATGCGCGTCTGGCCCACTTTGGCGTCAATAACGAGCAGAATTTCCTCGGCCAACGCAGCCGCGCGGGCGCGCATGTCCGCCGAGTCCTTGACCAAGGCGAGCACGCCGTTGCGCTTGCGCACGCGGACCAGATCCGGGCTGATCATGGCCCGCCGCCTCCATAGGCCACGTGCTCACGCCGCCGCTCGCTCGTGCCCACCTCACCCGTTTTGCGTGACACGAGCTCGTAGAGCGTCGCAAATTTGTCGCCTTTTCTGCGCAAAATTCGACCCAGGCGCTGCACGTGCTCGCGCACCGAACCACTGCCACTGATGATGATCGCGACGCTGGCATCGGGCACGTCGACGCCCTCGTTCAAAACCTTCGAGGTGGCGATGGCGCGATAGCGACCATTCGCGAAACACTCCAAGATCTCGCTGCGCTCTTTGACCTTGGTTTGATGGGTAATGATCGGGATGAGGAAGCGCCTGGAGATGCCGTACGCGGTGGCATTGTCCTGGGTGAAGACCAGCACCTTTTCGGCGCGGTGCGCTTCCAATAGCCGCTCCAGTTGCTCGATTTTGGCTTTGGCGCCCAACGAAAGCTCACGTTGGCGCCGGTAAGCGCGCATCGCCCGTTGCCCCACGGCGGTACGCGAAGAGCGCATGATGAAGTCGTTCCAACCGCGCGCGCTGCCCATGCGGATGCCCTGGCTGCGCACGAAATCGAGATAAATTTCGCGCTCTCGGTCGTACTCGGTGCGCTCCTCCGGGCTCAGATCGACCTCGACGCGCACGGTCTCGTACTCGGCCAGATAGGGCCCGGTGAGCTCGACAATGTCTTTGCGGTACACTGTGGGCCCGATTAGGCGCAATAGCTTCGCTTCTTGGCCGTCGCTGCGTTCCGGCGTGGCGCTGAGGCCGAGCCGAAAAGGCGCCAAGCACAGCTCTGCAGCCAATGCGTAGCTCGGCCCGGGCAAGTGATGACATTCGTCGAAGATCACGAGCCCGAAGCGGGCGCCAAAATGGTCCATGTGCAGGCAGGCCGAGTCATATGTGGTCACTGTCAAGGGCTGCACGTCATACGTACCGCCGCCCACGACACCCACGGCGCAGCCGAAGCTCGTACGCAGCAAATCATACCACTGTCGCACCAAATCCAGCGTTGGAGCCACGACCAGCGCGCTACGCCGCTTGTCGTCGATTGCGAGTACTGCGACGTGGCTCTTGCCCGCCCCCGTAGGCAAGACCACGACCCCGCGGCCCTTGGCTTCGCGCCAGGCTCGTAGCGCTTCACTTTGAAACGGGCGCGGCTCACGCTTCACGATCAACGTGGGCTCGAGCTCGACGTAGGCGCGCGCGTTATCGTCGTACGACGCATTGGCACGATGGAGTAGGCGCACGATCTCCGCGTACGCCAAGGCGGGCGCGCGGAAGCAGCGACTGCGCGCGTCCCAAGTAGCGTGCGGGGCGAGTGAACAGCCCTCTGGCAGCACGCCACGCAGCTCGAGAGTGCCCGCAGCAAAGCGCAGCTCCACGCCGCTGGTGCAGGCTGGGCTGGCGCCGCTCATCAACTCACCGAAACAGGCGCGCCGCGCCTTCTCCTGAAGTGCCGCCCATCAACTCGACCGGTACGTGAAACACGAGCTCTGCCATATACAAACCGCGTCGCTCTCGAAGACGCAGCAAAGACGCCGTACAATTGCCGATCTTCAGCAGGCACACGCGGGGCACCGGCTCACACAACAAGGACTTGGCGAGTTGGTAGTGAAAGCCGCCGTGCCCGACAATCAGGAGGCGTTCCTCTGCTTTACGGTGGGCGGCCTCCAAGCGCGCCATCACGCGCTTCACGCGCGCTTGCACGTTGGCGTAGCTCTCCCCGCCGTAGTCCGCAAAATCACCGGTCTCGGTCAGGCTGCGGTCCATGAAGACAGGGTGTGCCGCGCGAATTTCGACTTCGTTCATGCCCTCCAAGGAGCCCGCGGCGATCTCGTGCAAGTCTTCGTCGATGAGCGGGTCTGGGCACGCGCCCTGCGCCCGAACGATGGTCGCGGTCTCGAACGCGCGTTTCAACGGCGAAGCGTAGACTGCCGCGAAGGGCCCGTGGCTCGCGAGGAACTTACCGGCAAGCACGGCCTGCTCTCGACCCAGGGGGCTCAGCGGGTAGTCACGGCGGCCCTGCATTCGCCCTTGCGCATTGCCTTGACTCTCACCGTGCCGCAAAAGCATGATCTCCATCGTTCGGCGCGGAGTTTGCCAGAAACCGCGCCACAATCCTGCAATTGTGAGCGGTTGCAGCAGGAGGCCAGGGCGTGGTCGAGATCTTTCTAGAATATCAGGGTGATTTGCGTTGCCAGGCCCAGCACGGGCCGTCTTCAGCCGTGCTCGTCACTGACGCACCGCTGGACAATCATGGCCGGGGCCAGTCCTTTTCGCCGACTGACCTAGTCGCGACCGGCCTCGGCACCTGCATGGCGACGGTGATGGGCATCGTCGCTCGCAAACGCGGCTTCGCGCTGGGGGGCACGCGCGTTCACGTCAAAAAAATCATGACCCAAGCGCCCCCGCGCCGCATTGCCGAGCTCGCGGTGAAAATCTCGTTTCCAAAAGCCGCAACGCTCAGCGTGGGCGCTGCGCGGACGGATCTCGAGTACGAGGCGAATCACTGCCCAGTTCGTCTGAGCCTGCTCGACGCCATTTTAGTATCCACGCACTTCGATTGGCAGACGGAGTAGCGCTACTCCTCGAGCGTCGGCGCGGCCAGGGTGCCCACGCAGGAGTTGCCCGCGCTGCTGCTGATACAGCGCACGCCAACCACGTCCGGAACGCCCAAGCGACCGGCCGCGATCAGCACGCCATAACGAAGAGCGCGCTCATCACAGCCGCTCGTGCAACTCGCCACGAGATCTCCGAGCGAAAAGTCCGCGAGCGGGAGCCGCGCGAGTTCCCTCACCTCAGCTGGACCGCGCGGACGGCGTTCGAAGCCGGCCACCGCAGGCTGGAAGTTGAGCGCGATACGGAACCCGAGTGAAGCGTCAGGTTGATCGATGCGCCTGACCTCGGCGGCGCTGGGCGCGGGCCTGCCGAGCGCGAGCGGTGCGCTCCGCGGGCCCGGATTCTCCAGTGGGCCTTTCTTGTAGCGCGCGACCGTCGCGCGGCAATCGATGCCGTGCGTTTGCTTGGAGCTCCCTGCCAAAGGTCGGGAAGAGCAAGTCAACCCCAGCAATACCTCGCCGCCAGCGCTGGCAGCAGCCTCACGCAGCGCCCAGCTGAGCCGTTCCGTGGCGCAGTCGAGATCGCTCAGCGGCTCGTCCTCCAGGCGACGGAAGCCCGGACGCAGAGTGCAGCTATCATGCACCGTGCCCAGTGTTTCGAGCTCATTGGTGCTGGCCGTGAGCTCACGCACCCCTTCAGCTTCCACACGGCGCGTTTCACGAGAACCCTCGAAATTCGCGGGATCGAAGCGCCCGGCGCACGCAACCGCGAACGCAGCGGCGAGCAAACAGGTGACAGTGGACCGGGTCGTCCGAAGCATCACGCGCTAGCTTAACGCTTGCGACTCCGGCGCACAAAACACATCGACGCGACAGGTACCGGTACCTGCCGCGTCGATGCTTCTCTACGAAAGTTCCCCGAACCGGCGCTTACGCGCTAGCCGAAGAACGGGGCACGATCAGTGGTGACCAGCCGCGCCAGCCGCGCCGGCCGGGCCAACGCCGCCGCCGCCCATGTCGCCGACGCCGCCGAAGCCGCCATCGCCGCCCATGCCAGCGTCGCCGCCGACGGTCGAGCCAGCCACAGCGCCAGTGCCGGCGTTGGCGCCAGTGCCGGCGTTGGCGCCAGTGCCGCCGTTGCCGTTGCCGGCCTTACCCGCCGTACCGGTCGAACCGCTCTTACCAGAAACGCCGCCAGCGCCGCCCGATGGGCTGCCCGAGTCGTCGTCGCTTCCGCATCCCACCAGCGCGATGCCCGCGCCGAGCGCGACAACTGCTAGCAAGCTAGTTAGCTTCTTCATCTTCATTCCTCCGAAATAACCTAGGTTAGTCACAGTGACACGGGCGGAGCCGCCCGCTGGCCCTTAAGCATGCCGCGTGCCAGTTTGGCGCGCGGCCTCTTGGAGCCAGATAAGTAAGTAGAATCACTAAGATATTATTCCCGTTCGGCAAGCCCCGTGCCCCGCTCACCACCATGAACCCCGACTTTCGTGTCATGGTCTCGCCTTAATACAAGTAATTGATTCTCATTGCAATCCTATGGCGGCACGGTTCCAGCGGCGATCTGAGCTTTCGGCCGCTCGGCGCGTAGCTGGCGGGCCACCTGCGTGGCACACTCCTGGAGCTAACTAGCGGTGATGACGAGGTTTTCCGAGCGACAGCCGGCCAGTTAGCCGCCCGGACGAAGGCTTTCAGTCGCCGCGCTTTTTTCGCATGCTGGGCGTCACCTTATCGAAGCGGCCGACCGCCGGCCCGATGGCGTCGCGGCCAAAACGGTCGCGAATCGCGTCCAGGGCAACGCCGAGCTCCGGCTTGGGGCGCTCTTTGCTGACGAATAAACCCAGCTGCGCCTGCTCGGCGCGCGCAAGCTGCGACACGCTTACGCCCAGCAAACGCACGGGCTCTTGGATTTTTGCGGCATCCCACAGTGCCAGCGCCACCTCGCGCAGCACTCGACCGTCGTCGGTTGCCTCACGTAGCGTCTTGCTACGCGTCAGCAACGGGTACACCGGCTCGTCTGATTCCGCGTTGGCTGCAACGCGCGCCTCCCGCCGCGCGCGCGCCGTCCCGAGTTTGATCTTGAGCGTAACGGTGTGCCCGACGTAGCCCGAGCGGCGCAAGCGACGCGCGACTTCATCGGCATGCGCCGTGAGCGCAGCGCTCACCACTTCGCGATCGACAATGTTGGTGTCAAAGGTGCTCTCTTCGCCGATTGACTTCGCCGCGCGCTCGGAGACGACCGGCCGGGTGTCGTGGCCGGCGGCCAGTGCTTGCAATTCGAGGGCGCGTTCGCCCAGGTCGCGCGTCAACTGTCGGGAGTCGTAACGGACCAAATCCCCGAGCGTCGTGAGCCCTAAACGCGTCAGCTTCTCTGCCAGTACCGGCCCCACTCCCCACAGCCTTCGCAGCGGCAAAGGCTCTAACAAGTCGCGCACCTCGCCCGGTTCGACGATGCGTAGGCCATTCGGCTTAGCTAAAGTGCACGCGATCTTCGCGACCAGCTTGTTCGGCGCGACAGCAACCGAAATGGTCAATTGGGTACGGTCGAGCACCCGCTGTTTCAGCTGCGTAGCGAGGGCGAGAGGGCCGCCGAACAAGCGTTCGGAACCCGTAATGTCCAAGAACGCTTCGTCGAGCGCGATAGGTTCGATTTCGGGCGTAAATTCGTTGAAAACCGCGTGCACCTGCGCGGAAACGTCCGCATAGCGTGCCATGTTGGGCGCGACGAACACGCCCTGCGGGCACAGCGCACGAGCTCGAAACCCCGGCATGGCTGAGCGCACGCCAAACACACGCGCTTCGTAGGACGCGGCCGCTACCACCCCTCGAGGCGAGGTGGCTCCGACGATCACCGGGCGCCCCCTGAGCTCGGGATGGTCCAGCTGTTCGATCGACGCGTAGAAGGCATCCATGTCCGCATGCAGGATGTAACGCGTTCCCGACATCGTTGGCTCGCGCGGTGCGCGCTCACGCCGGGCGCGGCTGCTCTTCGAACAGGCCCGCGCCCGGCACGAAGCGCAGCGGCACAGCGCCACTTTCCCCGATCCGATTCTTGTACACTCGAAATTCCATCGCGCGTTCATCGCTCTCAGGCACAGCGCCGGTTACGTCGCGCAACTCGCCAGCGAGCGTCACGGCTGGCGCAATCAGCTCCGCGTGGCGCGCCAGCGTCGTGAAAATCACCGCGCAGCCCGCGTCAGCGATGCGCTTTAGGTCATACGCAACGTGGGCCACCCTGCCCTCCATACTTGCGTTGGCGGCCGCAGCATGCGCGGGCGAGCCATCGCCGGTTGCTGAGAAGGCCTCCACGTCATCGACTACCAGCAGCGCGCGCTCATGCCGGGACCACTGCTGTGCAGCGCATTCCGCGAGCGAGCTCGTCGATTCCAAGCCTGCAGCGCGATACAGGTGAAATTGTCCGCCAACCTTTTTCACGACGGTGTCGACCGAATCGGCAACGGCGCGATGCGTCTCCGCATCTTGCAAGGCTTGACCGGACCAGATCATGCCGTAGGGGATTCGCGAGTCAGGGTACTCACGGTACAGGGCGCGCGCGGCCAGGCGAGCCACGATTTCGGTCGCATCCAGGGACGCACTGGCGAAGACTACGCCCGCCTTGGCGCGCGCAGCCATGTAGCTGATGAGCAAGGCGAACGCAGTGCGCCCTACGCCGGGCGCGCCTGCGATGGCGACGACGGTGCCGCGGCGCAGACCGCCGCCCAGCATGGCATCGAGTGTGGCAAACCCGGTCGCGGTTGCCGGGGAATGGGCGCCGAGGCGAGTCGTCACGTCCACTTGCATGGCCGTAAGCGAAACGCCGGCAGCCGCAGCGAACTTTGGCAACGAGTCAGTAGAGCCCACCTGCCCAGGATAGCCCCAAACGGAGCGGGCCTGCCTCGTTCAGGCGTGCCCGGCGGGACATCCAGGTCGAGACAACTTCTCAACATGGGACGCGCAACAGCGCGAATCCGCGGACATTTGCTTGGCACGACCCTCGCTATGCATGGAGGCATGCCCAAGAAACGCCCGCAGTCAGCGCCGTTCGCGCTGGCGATCGACGGCGGGGTGCTGCTGAACGCCAGGCCACAGCTCGATCCAAAACTGGTGTCGCGGCTGGCCCGAGCGCTCGCGGTGAGCCCCGAAGAACTATTCATTGGCACCCGGCTTCCGGCCGTGCACCTCACCCGGGCTCTTTCCCGGCTCGACGACGCAGCCGCAGAGGTTGCGGCACGTATTCACGGTTCCTTCTCCGAGAAAAGTTCTAGCTTGAGCAGATCGCGAGCGGCACGCAAAAAGGTGTGAGGCGCTGTGGGCAAATGCCCTTAACATGCGGTCGCCCATGGCGAAAACCTCGACTGACTCCGCCTCTGCATTCAAATCCACTTTGAAGACGGGAGCCGAACGCTTCCTTTCTCAGTCGCTCGCGCACGCGACGGCGGCGGGCTTCCGAACGCCGGATGATTTCCTGAGACACTTCAAGCCGCTCGACCTGATGGTCGCGCTCGAATCGGCGCACGAGTTGCGAGCCGAAATTTTAGTGAAGGCTGCCGGCGTTCACCAAAAGATCGCCATCAAGAAGTCCACGTCTTCGGGTGCTGAAGATCTGCGCATCGCCATCGAAGAAGGCCTCACCGACGCTGCTGCGATCATGGAGATGTTCGCACCGGACGACCGAGTGCGTTACCTGGACGCGCCGCGGCTCTGGAGCTTCTTGGTAGAAGACGATTTCTGGTCCACCTTAAACGCCGAAGCGAACCGCGAGCGCGCCATTGGTCGAATGACGTTCACGCTGGAGAATGCGCTGCGCGAGGACCTGCTGTCACTAGCTGACATCGCCGATGGCATCAGCTTCGAAATGCTTGCCACGCGCATGCCGCACAAAGAGCTGCAGAAGTTGGTTGGGCACGCGCTGAAGTTGGGCCGTGAGCGCAAGCCGCTCACCGAGCAAGCTCTCTTGGACTGCGTGCCCATGCAGTCCATCGTGGGCTACATTCCGCTCGAGCACGTGTGGAGGAACGTGATCGTAGAGCGCGTGGCGCGTCCGGCTGGCTTCCTCACCGCGCCGGCTGAGCCGAAGGTCGTGGCGTCGCCAGCGAAAGAGCGCAGTTCGGCGCCTCCTCCTCCGCCAAAGAACGAGGTCGACGCGGACGCGCGCAAATCAGTGCCGCCGCCAAAGCAAACCCCGGCGCGAGCCGAGGAAGACAGCCTGGCCGATATTGCCGCGGCGGAGGATGACGTCGACAAGCTGATCGAAAACGCACAGCGCCCGGCCCCGGAAGAAGAGGCGCGCCGCCGTGTACTCGAGAAGCTCGCGGGCATCAGCCGGCTGCCCCCGCACCATGAGGCACTCTCGACTCCGATTCTGCTGTCTATCGAGTCGATGTACGCGGAGCTGCTAAGCGCTTCCACGGACGAGGCGCGCGAACTCTGCATCCGTGACTCGTTCCCAAACCCAGCGCAAATGGCGACCGCGCTGCTGGCGCTGATCGAGCTGCTCGACCCCAGCATCGACATCAACGATCCCGTGATCAAAGATGCGGACGTTGATTCCCTGATTAAGGTGGTGTTGTTCGAGGAGCGACACCGCTATGAACAGGCGCATCCCTCTGTGCGGCCACCCCCCTCACCGTCCCCACTCCCCCCGCCCTTGGCTGCGCGCGGGAAAGGCTCGGCCGCCCCGCCGCCGCTGCCCCGCGCGGGCAGCCTGCCGCCGCCCCTGCCGCCGCCAGGCGGTGAAAAGCGGGCTCGCTAAGTCAGAGGGAACGTTCCGCTAAATTCGGTCGTTCCCCCCTTGCATCCAACAGCCGCGCTGGGGTAGACCCGGCGCGCCAGTTGGGAAGTTGATCGGCTGCAGAGCCGACCCCTGGTTCCTGCGAAACCTGAGACTGACGACAGCAGGAGTTTGTGCCTGGATTCTTGGTCGATTCAAGAATGCCGACGTGGCGGAATTGGCAGACGCACGTGGTTCAGGTCCACGCGATCGCAAGGTCGTGGGGGTTCAAGTCCCTCCGTCGGCACTGAGGCGTTGCTCGCAAGAGCAACGCCTCTTTGCATTTCGGGCGTTTCGGCTGACGGATTGAAGTCGGCGCTCGCGGCTGCTGAACATCAGGTCGCCCGAGGTCCATCCGCGGCGAGCTACGAGCTACGAGCTGCGCTGCGAGGTGCAGGGGCGCTCTCGCGGGCGCCCCCACAAAAGCG
>JBDTYJ010000219.1:0-10099 GCA_040005755.1 Pseudomonadota bacterium | reverse complement strand
CGGTGACTGCATACATTGCGCGCATCGTATGCAAGGTCGCTCGCGTCGAGGAAGAGCACGCCTTCTTGTGCGGCCTACTGCACGACATCGGCTTCGCGGGTCTGTTGTTCGCCGTTTCGAACATCGAGGCCGAGCACAGCCCTCCGCTATTGCAGCTTTGGCCGGAGATCGACAAGCTGCACGAGCAAGCGTCACGCATCGTTACCGAGCTCTGGCAGCTACCGAAGGACTTACAAGAGGTGGTGGGCCATCATCACCATTTGCACACCGGCAGCACGTCGGGTGTAGCCGCCGTCATCAACATTGCCGACCACCTCAGTGAACGCTTTGGCGCGAGCGTTGTCGGCCCGGTGGATGAAAATGGCCAGCTGCTGACCGGGGACGCCATCGACGAATTTGACCTCGAAATCAGCCGTGGCGAGCTCAAGTTGGATGATGCGGGAATGGCTCGCATCATCGAAGAAGCCGAGGCCACGGTGCCTGACATCCTTTGGCTGTGATGTGCTACGCCTGTTGCGCCGATGCGGATCACGTTTCGACACTCCCTAGTGGCGGCTACTTTGCTGCTCGCTTGTTCGCGCAATCAGCACTCGGCGGAGCGCTCAGCGCGTGCGGAGCCAGCGCCGGAAGCATTCGGCCCGCTCGCTGCCCTCGACCCTAGCGTAGCTAGCGCAGCGTCCCCCGCGCCAATCGAGCCGTTGCCGGTCGTCAATGGCGCGACTCTGATCCAAAAAATAAAAAGCAGTGGGCACAAAGGCGTCGTACTCAATGCTTGGGCTAGCTGGTGTGACTCCTGTCAGCACGAGCTGCCAATGCTGAGCCGGGTGTCCCAAAAATTTGCCGCGCAGGGCGTGCCTATCTGGCTGGTTTCGGTTGATGACCCGGAAGGCTTTCCCGCGGCGCGCGCCATGCTGAATTCCCTGCACATCGAGTTGCCAAGCTTTGCCGCGGAGCCGCCGCTCTCGGCTTTTAAAGTAGCGCTGAACCCGAATTGGCCGGGTATGCTTCCGGTCTCGTTCCTGTTCGATGCTACGGGCAAGCTGCGCTATTTCTGGGCTGGTGAGGTGTACGAGAAGGAGCTCGTCCCCGTGGTTGAAGGCTTCATCGCCGGCAAACACATCGATGGCGTGAGTGACTTCGGCCTGGCCCCCGGCGCCACGCAGGGCGCGCACGAATAGCGTTCCGCGCCCGCTTTGCTCCCGCTGCTTCCTCGCGGACCTGCTCCGCCCGCGGCGCGGCTACCGCCCACCCATGCCCGTCGTGCTGATTCCTTGAATGAAGGTTTTCTGAGCGAAAAAGAAGAGCACCAGGATGGGCACGACCAACAGCGCGCTGGCGCTCATGAGCAGGTGCCACTCGCTGCCGCCAAACTGACTCCGGTACTGCTGCAGGCCGAGCGCCATGGTGAACGTTTCCGGATCGGTCAGGAAGATCAGCGGGCCGAGGAAGTCATTCCAAGAGTAGAGGAACGTGAACAGCGCTACGACCGACAACGCCGGGCGAGCCAACGGCAAGATGACGCGCCAAAAAATGCCGAATTCACTGCAGCCGTCGATGCGCGCGGCATCCGATAGCTCACTCGGAATGGTCAGGAAAAATTGGCGCAGCAAGAAGATGTTGAACGCGCCGCCGAAGAACGCAGGCACCCAAAGCGGGAGCAGCGTGCCGATCCAACCCAAGCTGCGAAACACGCCGTACAGCGGAACCATCAGTACCGGGAACGGCACCATCATCGTCGCTAGCGTCACGTTGAACAGCGCGCCGCGTCCCTTCCACTGAATGCGGGATAGGCCGTAAGCAACGAGCGAGCTAGAGCACAGCGTCCCGATCACGGACAACAGCGCGACGAGGAGTGTGTTGCTCAAGTAGGTGAGGAATGTGATCGTTTTCGCGTGGCTGCCTTTTTTTGTCCAGGGCAACGCGGACTTTCCCAGCAGCTCCCCCAGCGGGCGCGCCTTGTCCTTTTCACTCGCGGTGAGAGCTCGGATGGCTTCCGGGTAATTGCCCCACACCGGTGACAGCCTCCTTTCGATCCTGCTCGGATCGACGTAAAACACCCGCGGCGCACGCTGCGTGTACTTCGACAGGAGCCACTCTTTGACGGCAACGAAGCGCCCCGGCACCTTCTGCAAGATTCGAGCGGGATAACGCGCTGCCACCACGCGATCCGCTACTTGGGTGGCGACCGTCACTTGTCCGTCAGCGTAATCAGCCGGGTCGACGAGCAGGGATTTGCCGGCTTCTGGCCCGCTGTCAGGTTCGACCAACAGGCGCTCGGTGCCGATGGGCACCGGCGGTGTAACGCGGATGGTTTCGCCTGATACCGCCATGAAGTTCTGGCGCGGCAGCCACTCCGGGGGAATTTTCCCTACTTGTTCACGCGGCTGCAGCGAGGTGAGCAATAGCCAGGCGAGTGGCACGGTGAACAGGCTGGCTAGCAGCAGCAGCGGTAGGTGAATGAGCGGATTGGTGCGCGTGAGCGGATTCGGACTTGCCATTGGCTACCCCCACGTTAGCGATCGTAAGTGACCCAGCGCTTTGACAACCGGGTCGCAGCAAACGTCAACACCAAGATGACGATGAACAGCACCCACGCGATCGCCGAGGCGTAGCCCATGCGCAGATCCTGAAAGCCGACATTGTACAGGTTGAGCACGTAAAAGAGCGTCGAACGCTCAGGCGCGCCGGTGGCGCCGGTCATGATGAAAGCCTGCGTAAAAGCCTGAAATCCGGAAATAATTCCGAGCACGACGTTGAAGTAGATGACCGGCGAGATCATCGGAATGGTGACGTGGAACAGGCGTTGAAAATAGCCCGCGCCGTCGATGAGCGCGGCCTCGTACAAGGAGATTGGCACGTCCTGTAGGCCAGCCAGGTACACGACCATCGCGTTGCCGGCACCCCACACCGCCATCAACATAATCGCGAGTTTTGCCCAGGCCGGATCAGCCAGCCACGCCGGCCCGGTAATGCCCAGGTGGTGAAGACCAGTGTTGATGATGCCGCTCTGACCGTTGTACATCCACAGCCACAGAATGCTGCCGGCGACCACGGGCATTAGCGAGGGCAGAAAGAACACCGTGCGGTAAATGCCCAGGCCCCTTACCCGGGAATTGAGCAAGAGTGCCAGCGTGAGCGAGACCAGGAAGCCGAGCAGCACCGAGCCCGTCGCGTAGTACGCGGTGTTGTACAGGCTCTTCCAGAACAGCGGGTCCTTCATCAGGTCAACGTAGTTGTCGAAACCGATGAACACTGGCGGCAAGAGCACCGAATAATCACACAACGAGTAATAGAAGGCGGCGCACAGCGGGAAGAGCAAGAAGACGGTGAGCCCGATTAGCCAAGGTAGGCAAAAGAGCAGGCCGTTCTTCAGGTTGTGGCGTTCGAGAGAGCTCATTGGGCCTGCCTCCGCGCCTGAATGCGACGGCTTCGGTCGAGCGCGGCTTGCATCTTGGATTGCACGGCGGACAACGCTGCCTGTGGCGTCTGCGTCAGGTTCTGACTCAGATCCACAGCGTTGTTCAGCTCGCGATAATATTCACTCCAGATCCCTGTCTGCGGGATGGAGAACGCGTTCTTGCTCGTCCCAAGCTCACGGAACAAGCGAATGTATGGATTCGGGTGCGCTTTCCAGAACTGATCACTGACGCGCTTGAGCGGCGTGAATTTTTGCTGACCGAGGCATAGCTTTTCCAGCGCCTGCTGGGAGGTCACGTACTTGATGAACTCGAAGGCCTCTTGCGAGTGCGCGGAGCCCTTCGGGATTACCAGCACGTCAGCTTCCGCGCTCGTGGTGTTCGCGAGCTCGGGATGCCCGGCGGGGTAGGGGAATGGGGCTGCGGCCCACTGCAAGCCGGGCGCGTATTTCTCGATGAAGTTGTGCATCCATACGCCCTGGAGCACCATCGCGACCTTGCCCGATAGGAACGCGTTCTGCGGGCTGGCGAAGGTGCCGAACCCGGAGCGGAAGCGTTTGACCACGCCCACGCCCAAGTTCTTCGAGTATGACGCGGCCCAGTCGAAGCCTTGGATGTTGCGCGGGTCGGCGGCTGTGATCTTGTCCGCGCCGTCGATCAAACGGCCACCGAAGAAGTAACCCCAGGCGTACGACCAGTAGCCCGGTTCGCTCGGCAAAAAACCAGCTTGAATCAGCCGCTTCCGCTCCGCGGGTACGTTCGGCAAGTAGCCGGTTTCGATTTGCTTCTCCCCGCTCGGCAGCGTCACTTCCCACTTCGTGAGCTTCTCCGCGTCGGCATCCAGTTCTTCGATGGTGACGGGCGGCCGCTCGGGATCCAAGCCCGCCTCACGAAAAAGCCGCTTGTTAGTGAGCAGCGCGATCGAACCGGGCGCGATCGGCACGGCCCAAGTTTTTCCGCGATATTCAGTGAGCGCCATGTAGTGATCGATGAATGCAGAGCGGTCGAAGCCGGCTTTGCGCAGCATGGGCCCGAGGTCGGTAAGAGCACCGCCATCCGCGTACGCGGCGACATAAGAGCTGTAGTTGCCTGCAAGGTCGGGCGGGGTGCCGCCAGCGATTGCGATCAACAGCTTTTGCTCCACGTTGGAGATCGTGACCTTCTCCACTTCGATGGGCGCGTAGCTGGGATCCTGCGCGGCGTGAGCTGCTTCCTTTTCATTGAAGTCGTCGACTACGGCGTCCATCGCCACGCCTTCGAAGCCAGTCCACTTCTCCCAGTAGGTGATGTGGCGAGGCGCGTGCTGGTTTTCACCGGTGGCGCACGACAGCAACCCCAGCACCAACGCGGCCGGCCCCAGCAACGCCCGCGCGCGTGCCGCCGAACGCAACGCAGCCGTAAGGGGTCCAGTCATCGCTTGCCCCGGCGTTCTAGTCGAAGCCAGGCCGCGCGGCGAGCCGCCGTGCAACCCCAGGCTGTGCGAGAATGCCGGGTTCTAGCGGCCGCTACCGGGCAGGGGCGGCGGGCGCTTCGGGACGGCCGGCAAACCCGGTGGGCGTTTCGAGGGACGCTTCGATGGCGCCTTCGCGGTTTTCACTGGCGAAAGCGGAGGGGCGGCATCCAACGCGGGGATCTTTCCGATGGGCTTCGGCGGCGGACGCGCGCGCCCTGGTGCTTGGGCCGCGCCGCGCCGCGCGAGCGGGAAATTGATTTCGGGAGGCGGGAAGGCCGGCCGCGCGAGCACGTAGCCCTGCGCGAAGTGCACGCCCTGGTCAGCGACGGCTTTGAGCTCTTCCACCGTTTCCACGCACTCAGCCACCACTTTCGCGCCCAAATCTACACACAGCGCAACCATGTGACGCACGATGATCTGGCGGCGCGGATCTTTATCGATGCCACGCGTGAGCGCGCCGTCGAGCTTCACGATTTTTGGGTTGAGGTCGAGGATGCGCGCAAGGTTGGAGTGACCGGCGCCGTAGTCGTCCACCACGAGGTGCACGCCAGCGCGCGCGCAAACGTCTTTGAGCACGCTCATACACAAGTCATAATGCGTGAACGCGGCCGATTCGGTGATCTCCAGATACACTTCGCGCTCGTGGAAGTAGAGTGGGTCGTCCGGTCGCACGAGCCAACGTTGGCTGAGCTCTTCTGGATGCACGTTCACGAAGAGCGCGGTGTCAGTGCAGCGCTCGAAGGTTTGTTGACGAATCACGCGACCGAGGTGACCGCAGGCCTTTTCCTTTTCGGCGGCGAGGAATAAGATCGGCGGGGAAGCGTATTGCGGGAGCTTGCAACGCACCAACGCCTCGTGTGCGAACAGCGCGCCGGTCTGAACATCCACAATGGGCTGGAACACCATGTTGATGTCCTTCTGCGTGATTGCTCGCACGCCGGTCTCGGGTCCCATTTGGTTGGGATCCCCGTTGAACGTCCAGCTCAGGCGATCGTCAGACATGAAGGTGCGCTCCCGCTAGAACGGCGTGTGCGCCGAATTATTTAGCAGCCGCAGTCTGGTCAAAAATAATCACAAAAACGAAGCCTTAGGAGCTGTGGCGGAAATGTTCGGCGGGCTCGGGTGTGATGAATGGATTGAGATACCTACCCGTCGGAGATGAAGGGCCCATATTTCGGGTGCCCGAGGGCTCTGTGGCCCGTCACGAGAATCTCGATGAAACCTATTCTTTGCATTGCGGTCGCCTCACCGTTGTTCGTGCTCGCCCAAATCGGCGTGGCCTTTGCTCAGGACGCGCCACCGCCATCGGCGCCGCCGCCCCCATCAGGGCCGCCATCGTCGCCGCCGACACCGCCAGCGGAGCCGCCCACCATTCAAGTCGCGCCGAGGCCGGCGACCGAAAACCCGGCACGCCCCGCCATTGATCTGAGCACGGCTCCCTTGGCACCGGTCGTACAGCGCAAGTACCACCTGCACGAAGGCTTTTACCTTCGCACGAGCTTGGGCTTTGGAGATTACCGCGCAAGCTTCAGCGATGACTCCAGCTATCGGCTCACGAATAACGGCGCAATTCCAAGCGCCAGCTACACCGAGCATGGTGGCAGCATGTCGCTCGATCTCTTGATCGGAGGCTCGCCGTCGCCCGGCGTGTCGGTCGGCGGCGGCTTACTGCTCGAGCCGCTGTTCGGCGCGAATTACGACCGCTCGGGCACGGGCACTCACGGTGGGTTCGCTACCCTCGTCGGTCCGTTCATCGACGGCTTTCCGGATGCCACTAAGGGCTGGCACCTGGGCGGGTTGCTAGGCTTTGCTGCGCAGAGCTTCCAGAACCTGAACGGCAACGGCGAGACCCGGCGCGCCGGTGGCGTGGGCGGCGCCGCGTGGTTCGGCTATGATTTCTGGGTCGCGGGGGAGTGGGCCATTGGCCCGCAACTGCGCTTCATGGGCATGCGCACCACCGACACTCGCTCGAACGAGGACATTTCGGCGTGGGCGCGCTCTTTCACGCTCGGCGTGAGTGCGGTTTTCAACTGAGCTAATCGAGCTGACCGGGCGGCGGCGTGTCCAACACTTCCCGAACGCGCTGCAAGAGCGCGTCCGGGGTGACGGGCTTTTGCAGGAGAGCGATGCTCGGGTCGACGAAGCCGTATGGGGCGACGGCGTGCTCGGAGTAGCCGGATAGGTAGAGCACTTTGGTGTGTTGGCGGGCGCGTTTGAGTAGCGCTGCGAGCTCGCGGCCATTCATCGTGGGCATCACCACGTCGGTAACCAGCAGATCGATGTCCTCCTGGAACAACTCGCTCTCGCGCAGTGCCTCGAGCGGCCCGGGCGCATCCAGCACACGGTAGCCAGCACCAGTCAGGATGGTACGGATCAGCTTACGGACTTGGGCTTCATCCTCGACGAGCAAGATGGTTGCGGTGTTGCCGCTGCTCTTCTCCGTCGGGCGCACGCTCAGGCGTGGTGCCGCCGGGGCTTCGTCGGTGCACGGCAGGTAGACAAAGAACGTGGCGCCTTTGCCGGGCTCGCTCGAAACCGAGATGCGCCCGCCGCTTTGCTCCACCACCCCGAACACGGTGGCGAGCCCCAAGCCCGTGCCGTGGCCGTTTGCCTTGGTGGTGAAAAATGGCTCGAAAGCTCGCTGTTTGGTGGCTTCGTCCATGCCCGCGCCGCTGTCACTGACGGACAGCCGCACGCAGCGCGTTACGTTACTCCCGTTTACGGTGGGGACCGCGTTTACGTTCGCGGTGGCGATGGTGAGCGCACCGCCATTGGGCATTGCATCGCGTGCATTGAGCACCAAGTTCAAGAGCACTTGCTCGAATTGGCCAACGTCTACCTTTACGCGGCCGAGGGCAGTGCTCAGGTCGAGCTTGAGCACGATGTCTTCACCCAACAATCGGCGCGTCATCCGGTCCATACCGGCGATGAGCTCGTTCAGATCCACGATGCGCGGCTCTAGTACCTGGCGGCGGCTGAAAGCCAGCAGCTGGCGCGTCAACCGCGCGGCGCGCTCACCAGCCGTGTGAATTTCCCGCATGTCATCGCAGGCGGGCGTGCCTGGCTGCATGTCTGCCAAGAGCAGTGTGCTGTAGCTCAGGATGATCGACAGGATGTTGTTGAAATCGTGCGCGATACCGCCCGCCAGGCGACCCAGCGCTTCCAAGCGCTGCATTTGGCGCACATGCGCCTCGAGTGCCTTCATTTCCCGCATGTCGTGCTGCACGGTGGCGAAGGCAAAAGGTTCCCCGTGGGCATCGCGCACCAGGAATGAGCTCACCTGGGTGTCGATCAGTTGCCCGGTCACTTGATGGCGGAGCTGGCCCGGCCCTTTGTACCGGCCCTCTTCCCGAATCAGCGGGGCGCGTTGCATGCCTGCGTCGGTGTGAAATGCGCGCAAATCAAGGCTGCGTACATCTTGATCGAGTGGAATCCCCACGAGCTTCTTGCCCGTGTCGTTGACGAACAACACTTCCCCGCTCAGCGTCGCCATGGCGATGAAGTCGTCGCTGTGTTGGATCAGCGCTTCGAAGCGGCGCGCTTGTTCTTCCGCCTGCCGCCGTTGCTCGATCTCACGTTTTTGAGCTTCGAGCAGCTGCGCATTGGAGATGGCAAGCGCGGCATGTTCGGCCAGGCTTTTCGCAACGGACTCGTCCGCCTCGTCGAACGGCACCGCAGCTGGCCCGACTCGCAGCAAAGAAAGCACGCCCAGGGTGTGGCCGCGGATTTCCAGCGGCAATACCAACAAACTACGGATGTCGAGGGCCCGGGCCGCGCCACGGTATTCGGGTGACAGCTGCGCTTGCAGGCTCGCTAAGTCGACGTTCGGGATGCGCACCACCCTGCCGGTTTGAATCGTGCGGGCGCCGACGCTGGATCCTGCCACCGGGATCGGTCCAACCCGCAGCAGGGCCTGCGCTAGCTCGATGTGCGCGGGATCATCGAAATGCACGGCGCTCGCGTGCAGGCTGAGGCCGTCTTCACTGACCAGGGCGACGGTGCAGCCGCTGTTCACCAGCCGTGCCAAATGCACCGCAACGGTGCGCAGCAGGCGCTGATAGTCGATCGTCGCCTCCGCGAAAGCGCGCATGGTGTCCGACAGCTCGTGCAAGCGTCGGTCGTGTGCTCTGGACTCCTCCGCCATTAGGCTTTCGCTCAGCGAACTGAGAACTGGAATAGTAGAGGGAAATTCCCGCGCGCGGCTCGAGAAACGTCCGAATCTCGAGTTTGCCGCCGCTTCGGGCACGACGGCGGGCGAAAACCGCTACTGTACCGCAACGCGAATGCCTGCTCCCAATGCTGCCTGGTTCATCGATGGTGCCTACTTGTTCAAGGTTTGGCAGAGCCTCAAGCGGACGGATCGGCTGGACTACCTGAAGCTTCGCACCTACCTGGAGACCACGTTCGGCGAAGCCATCGAGGACGCTTACTACTTCAATGCCGATCCGGATCCGACCGGCGCAAAGACGAGCGCATTTCACAGCGCGCTCGCATACCGACCGCCGGACGGCCCAGGCATCCGCGTGAAGCTATATTGGCTGCACAAGAAGCAGCTCTTTTGGCCGACGAGCTGGGGTGGGGGGCCTGTCGTGCACCCAGAAACATCTCGCCACTTCGAGCTCGTGCAGCAAAAGGCGGTCGACGTTGGCTTGGCCTTTCACCTGATGCGTTCGCACGATCACCGCAAATGGCGCACATTGTTCTTAGCCGCTGGAGACAGCGACTTTCACGAAGTGATCCAACACCTAGTCGAGAACGAGGACGTGAAGTTGGTCTTGATCGGGAGCGACCAAACCATCAGCGGCGAGCTGCTGCCTTACGCACGCGCCGTGGTGAAAATTCGAGACATTGCCAACGAGCTCGCACGCGCCTGAGTCACTCACCCGGGCGCGCTCTCGCCGCCGCTCACTTCGGCTCAGCCGCACTCGCTGGCTCGCCGTCCGCGCCCGCATCCGGGATCTTGGTGTCCGCGGCCTTCTCAATGGCCGCCTTCGGAACCTTCGGAGAAGAGCCTTCCTTCACCGCCTGCTGCGCGCACCCAGCGAGCAGCCCGGCCACAGCAACCCAGCTAATCGAGCGCGTCATAGCCCCATTTTAGCGCAAGACCAGCGCGCGACCAGCGCCTGACAGCGCTTGACCAACGCCAGAGCCGGAACTCGAGAGCCGCGATTAACGGGTGGCCCCTCCCGGACTCGAACCGGGATTCCATTGCTGGAGAGGGATTTTAAGT
>JBDTYJ010000218.1:0-10102 GCA_040005755.1 Pseudomonadota bacterium | reverse complement strand
GCGCCGCGTCCTCGGGCACCGTGGCCTGGCGCGCCGCGTCCTCGGGCACCGCGCCCTGGCGCGCCGCCTGCGCGCGCGCCAACAGCCGCTCGCGCACGGTGGCCGCGCCGTCCCCTGCGGCGCGCAAAACGGAATCCTCCGTTCGCCCAGCCGTGCTGGCGGTTTCCGACGTTAATTGAAGATCGGGTTCAAGATCTCCGTCGTCGCGGACTGAAGGGTCCACGACACGGCCTACGTGGCGTGAACCCCCGGCTCCCGGAGAAGAGGTCACGCCGCGAAGTAGCAGCGCGCCCGGAGCGGAGCAAGCCGAGCGCGCCGCCCTGCGCGAAATTTTCTTGCGATAACGGGCACTTAAAAAAAGCGCCGCGCGGTGTAGACTGGCTAGCCATGGACGACCACGGAAAGCAGCTGCTTCTGCTCGGCCGCGAACACTACCAGAAGCGCGAATTCGACAAGGCGGAGTACCTGCTGAAGCAGGTGGTCCAGCAGACCGATCGCTTCGCAGACGTGTTCGATATGCTGGGCGTCATCGCTCACGCCCAGGGCGACTTCGCGCAAGCCGAACAGCACTTCGAAAAGGCAGTCAGCTTGAATCCGAACTACACGGAAGCTCAGCTGAACCTGATGGTCACCTACAATGATCTCGGGAAGTACGACTCCGCACGTGAGATCTACACCCGCATCCGTGGTCGCGCAGCGGGCGGCGATGGCCCCGCTGATCCGTTCGCGATGGGAAAGATTGCCAACATGCACGCCGAGGTCAGCCAGGCCTATCACGACGCAGGCATGGTTCCACAAGCGGTGACGGAGCTCGAGCGCGCGGTTGCGCTCTGCCCCACGTTTGCGGATTTGCGCACGCGCTTGGCGCAACTGTATCGCGACACGGGCCACAAAGAGCGCGCGCGCGAGCAACTCGAGATCGTCAAACAGCACAGCCCCGCGTACGTGCCTGCGCGTGTGCTGCTCGGAGTCGCGCGGCTTTCAGAAGGGGACCTCGACGCGGCGATCGCCGAGTTCGAAGCGGTGCTCGCCTTGGATGCAGAACACAAGAGCGCGCAAATGTACCTCAAGATCGCCGAGAGCCAGCGGCGAAAATCCCTATTTCCGCCGGCCTGAGCGGCTTTGGCGTCGGGCACGTTCGTATGACTCAGAGCGCCGCGCGGCGCGCATGGGCAAGGATTTGGAGCCGCTTGCGTGGGACCCGACAGTCACCTGCGCGCGTTGCGCTCGCCGTGTGGCTGGGCTTGTTCATCGGTTGCCTGCCCGTGTATGGCCTACACTTTCTGCTCTGCGGCGTGGTGTGCCTGCCGTTCGGATTGGACTTGTTGCTGTGCTACTTGGTGGCCAATATTTCCAACCCGTTTGTGGCGCCTTTCTTGGTGACGCTGGAGGTCGAGGTGGGTTCGCTCGTGACGTGCGGAAGGCACGCGGCGTTCACCCTGGCTCGGGCAAGGCAAACCGGAGTTTTGGGGTTTCTGTGGCAAGCAGCCGTCGGCAGTGTGTTCGTGGGGTCGGGGCTGGGTGCCATCGGCAGCGGCATTGCCTACGTCGTGACAAGCAAGCGGCAGCGCGTCCCGGAGCTGGAAGCGGCGGACACTGAAGGTGTCTGGGAAGGCGCGCTGCTACGCACCGTCGAGCGCTACCGTGATGCGCCGATCGCCGATCGCTTGTACGTTGCGGCAAAGCTCCGCTGGGATCCGCTCACCCGACTGCTCGTGGGCCTGCCGGGCGAATTTGGCCGCGTGCTCGACGCGGGCGCTGGCCGCGGGCAATTCGGCCTGTTTTTGTGGGAGCTCGGCCGCTGTTCGGCGCTTCGAGGCTGCGATAGCGACGCGCGCAAGGTGGCGATCGCAGAGCGCGCCGCCGGCAGCGCCGCGCACTTCGACGTGCAAGACCTGCTCGTGCTGCAGCCGACGGCTGACACCATTCTCTTGGCGGACGTGCTCCACTACCTGCCGCTCGCGGAACAAGACGAGCTGCTGCTTCGCTTCGCTGCCTGCGTGCCACGCGGGCGGATCTTGATTCGCGAGTTGGACGCAGGCCCGAAGGCGCGCAGCACCGTCACGCGCCTCGCCGAGTGGCTGGCGAAGATCTCGGGCTACAACCGCGGGCGTGCCGGGCGCTACTACCGGCCGGCAAGCGACCTCACCGCTCAGCTCGAAAGCGCTGGTTTCTCGTGCGAGGTGCTGGGCGCGTCCGAGGGCACGCCGTTCGGCAATGTGCTCATCGTGGCGACCAAGGCGCTGAGTTCGATGCGTTCCAACACGGGCACGTCATAGCCGAACACCTCGGCCAAGATGGGCAGCGCGCGCTCCGCGGCGCTCTCCACGGTCGGTACAGCGCCGGTCAAACTGGCCACGGACCCAACGCCGAACTCCGTGATGCCGCACGGCACAATCAGGCGAAATAGCGCCAGATCCGTGCTCAAATTGAAGGCAAAGCCGTGCATGGTCACCCAGCGCGAGATGCGCACGCCGATGGCGCCCATTTTTACCGGCGTGAGCGCGTGCTCCACCCCCGGCCACGCTGTCGGCGCCGACTGATCTGCCCACAAGCCGATGTACTTTTCGATCACGCCGCTGTGGATGCCGTAGCTCTGGGCGAGCGTCATCATCACGCGGTTCAAGTCTTTGACGTAGCGTCGCACGTCCATGCGGTCGGGGTGTAAATCCAAAATTGGATAACACACGAGCTGCCCGGGCGCGTGCAGTGTGACGTCCCCCCCGCGACCGGTCGCGACCAACGCAATGCCGGCTTCGGCCAGCGCGGCCTCCGACGTCAGCAAATGTTCCGCCGTTGCGCCGCGGCCGAGCGTGATCGTCGGCTCATGCTCGACGAACAACACGATGTCAGCAATGGTGCCGGCTTTGCGGGCTTCTTGCAGTTGATGCTGCAGCGCGTGAACCGGCTCGTACGCAGCGCGCCCGAGCCACACGGCGCGCAGGCTCCGTGCGGCAGGTTCTGGAGTTTCGGGTACGCGCTCGGTCATTCCGGGATATTAGCGCCGGAATCCACCATCTCGCTGCGCAGACCGTCGATTTGCTCGGTGAAAATATTGGCGATATCCGGGTCGAATTGCGAGCCCGAGCAGCGCAAAATCTCGTTCACGGTGACCTCGTGTGGCAACGCGCGCCGGTAGGCGCGGTCACTGGTCATGGCGTCATACGTGTCCGCCACGGCGATGATGCGCGCGATCAGCGGGATGTCGTTACCCGCCAGGCCGAGTGGGTAGCCGCGGCCGTCCCAGCGCTCGTGATGCAAGTGCACGCCCGGGATCACCGGCTGCAGGAATTTGATCGGATCCAAGATCTCACGGCCATACGTCGGGTGACGCTTGAATACCTCATACTCGGGTTGGGTGAGCTTGCCGGTTTTGTTCAGGTTCATCACGCAGCCGATCTTGCCAATGTCGTGCATCAACGCCGAGTGGCGCACGTGCTCGATCTGCACGGCATCCAAACCCAACCAGCGCGCCAAGTTCACGGCGTAGCGCGCGACACGCTCCGAGTGCCCGGATGTGTAGCGGTCCATCTTGTCGATGGTGCGCGCCAGGCTCGTGATCGTTTGTTGGAACGTTGCCTGAAGGTCTTCATACAAGCGAGCGTTCTCGATCGCAGCTGCCGCGCGCGAGGCGATGATGCTGAGCAATTTGCGCTGCCCTTCATCGAAGCGTTTGCTCGCTGTGAGAGACACGACCGCGATCCAGCCCAGCAAGCGATCCCGCATCTTCAATGGAATGATCGTGATGCTTTGGACCTGGCGCGAAGGGTGCGTGGAAAACAGCTCGCGCGCGCGCGCGCCATGCTCCACCAAAAAGCTCTCCTGCTTCAGCCGCTCGGTCACGGTTTGCGCATTCAGCTCCCCGACTTCTTCCCCGTCCGGGAATGCCTCGGCGAGCGCGACGTTCCGCGGGAAGAAAGCGCCCTCCCCGTTGTCCAGCCAAGTCATCACCAAATCCGCGCGAATTTCATGCAGGCCGCTGTCTGCGACGGTCGCGATGACTTCATCCAAAGACAAGCTAGCGGTGATGGCTTCACTCACCTTGTACAAGGACAGCGCCTCGCGTAGCCGTAGGTTCTCCGCGGAAAGACGGCGCTTCTCCAGCCCGCGCTGCACGATGTGCACGATCTCCTCCACCTTGAAGGGCTTCAAGATGTAGTCGTACGCGCCGCGCTTCATGGCATCGATCGCGGTTTCGACGGTGCCAAAGCCGGTCATGATCACGGTCAGCGTGTCCGGATGGCTTCGCGCCACTTCACGCAGCAGATCCAGCCCGCCCATTTTGGGCATCTTCAGATCGCTGATCACCATGTCGTAGCGGGCGCGCTCGAGCTCATTGGTCGCGCTCACGCCATCCTCGGCCGTGCGCACGATGTAGCCTTCCATTCCGAGGAAGTCGGCGATGATGTCGCGGATGAATTTCTCGTCGTCGACGACGAGGACCCGCGGTCTATCTTCTGGATAACTCGAGTCAGACTCCGGCATCACGGGCATCACGAGCTGGGGCTTTCGGAATTGCTCAGAATAGCAGATGGCCTTTCACAACGCGGGCCGCTCGACTAGCACGGGCCGCCGGCGCGGCTGGTTCTAGGGCAGAAACACGCAGAAATCCGCTGGCAAACGCTTTTTCCGCCGCCGCTGGTGCTCAGCCGCGCTGCCCGAGCAACCCGCCCAAGGATCTGCGGCGAGGCTCGGGGTCGTGGCTCTTCAGGTAAGCCAAGTTCAACGCGTTGATGAGCGCGTGGGCGGCGATGGGCCCGGCAAGCGAGCCGGTCAACGCGAACAGGCTGCCAAACGCTAGGCCCATGAGCGTAGCCCACGTGACCCAAGCCCAGCGCGCCGGACCGCGCAGCTGCGAATGCACGATGCCGAAGGCGAGAGCCTGCAGAATCAGCCCCGCCCACGGCTGAAGCAAGCCACGGAACCACAATTCTTCACCCAGCGCGCTGAACGCCGCGACCGCTGCAATCCCTGCGCTGCTCAAGTCACGGGCTACCGGTCGCAATTCACGGTGCAGGTTTCTGGCCCACGCAAAGCGCGTGACGAACACGCGCGTGCTGGCGACCATTAAGCCACCGAAGGCGAGCCCGATCCCGATGCTATATACGTGGCTCTCGGCGCCCGACAAGAGCAACCAGGGCTCTTCGTACACGAACGGCGAGCTACCGCGCCAGAGCAACGCGAGCGCAATCGCGCTGACGCTGGCAGCGAGGTAGGCGATGGCGACTCGGCCCCAGCGAAGCATTTGCCTGTGGAATATGGCACGCCGCGCGGTCGCTGGCACCTGTACCGAGCGGGCAGCTTGCGCGTGCGCGCGGCCGAAACCGAGCCGGAACCCGGGAAAGTGCCGGGCTGCCGAAGTGGGCCGCGTCGTTTTCCCGAAACGTAGTGATGCGCTGCGCTGGAATTGTTAGAGTCGCGCTCGCGTGGGAGACAGGAAAGAACCGCCTGAAGTCGTCGAGCGCTTCACCATAGCGCTACCGTTGGTGGACATCGTTGCGCGCCAAGTCCTGCGCACCTTGGCCGGTGCCGCGGATTTGGAGGAGCTGCTTAGTTTTGGGCGAGAGGGCCTGTGGGACGCCGCGCGCAAGTTCGATGATTCGCGCGGAGTGCCTTTCCGTGGCTACGCGAATTTCCGGGTGCGCGGCGCGATCATCGACGGGGTGCGCTCTTCGGCGCGGCTGTCGCGGCGTACCCACGAGCGGCTCAATGGGCTCGCCGCCGCATGTCGAGTGAGTGAAGGCGCGCAAGAGGATCTCGCCGCCCCGCTCCCGCCCGGATCGGGCGCGGCTGAAGCCGAACAAGCTTTGGGGGATCACTTGGCGGCCATGGCCACGGCGATGGCCGCCGGTCTGATTGCACCCACCGCTCACGGTGAAGCGGGCGAACGCACGCTCGTAGATACCAGCCACAATCCCGAAGAAGCCTACGGCCAAGCGCAACTCCTGACCGTGATCCGCGAGGCCCTCGCGGACTTGCCGCATGAAGAAGCGGAGCTCGTGCGTCGCCACTACCTGGAAGGCGCGCGCTTCGATCACGTCGCGGTGGAGCTGGGCCTCAGTAAGTCCTGGGCCAGCCGCTTGCACACCCGCGCCTTGACCCGGCTGTCCAAGCGCTTGCGCGGCTTCTCGCCCTAAATTCGCGAAATTCGCGTAGCCACACAACTGGTGGCGTGGGCGCCCGATGTTGCCGCTGAAGCATGGCGATTTCCGGCATCCGCGGCGAACAGCCGATTTTCGAGCGGGCACCCGAGCCCGTTCCCCTGGCCGTGAAGGCCGCCCCCTCCGCGGGCGCCTTCTCCAAGGCCCTGCGCGGCTTAGCGCGCGAGATCGACGTGGGTGAGAAGCAAGTCGCCTCCGCCTCACAGCTACACAGCTACGACGCGGCCAGCCTGATCGCGCTGCAAACCGGCATCTACCGCTACACCGAAGCCGTGGATCTCGCGTCCAAGATCGTCGATCGCGCGACGAACGGAGTGCGCACTGTCTTGCAAGGAGGCGGGCACTGAGCCGCGCTCATCCGGGGAGCGGGGCGCTCTAGCGGCCCTCTAACGGCCCTCTGACGGCGTAGTCCGTTAGAGAGGGGCGCTCGCTTTCCAGCCGCGCACCTCGCGCCGCGGCGTGATGACCGCGCGGCTCAACCTTCCTCCGATCAAGGCGCTTTCGCGCCGCGCCACGGCTGGCATGGCGCGGCGGATTCGCGTGGTGCGTGATGCGTGTGCGGCGCGGACCGTGCGGTGCGGCGAACAAGCCGCCGCGCGCCGCCGCGCCTCACGCTGGCGGATCAGGCGAGCCGCCTCAGCGAACGCGGCAGAAGGGCTGCGATCGTGGACTCGTTGGCTCGACCTTGTGCGCTCGGACGTCCCTCACGATTGCGCGCGACGCTCGTTTTAATGGTTTTTCCGCGCGCGTCTGAGCCATTGCCCTACGGGAGGAATCCAGGTTACGGCTGCGCGCCACGGGACCCCGTGTTACGCTCGCCGCAATGGCTGAGCGTGTTCTGATCGCGATGAGCGGCGGCGTTGATTCGTCGGTCGCGGCCGCGCGTTTGTGCGCTCAGGGCTATGACGTCGTGGGCGTCACCTTGCACCTCTGGGACTACCCGGATGATGGCTCGGTGAAGAGCCGTTGTTGCGCGCCGGAAGACGTGCATGACGCGCGTCGCGTCGCGGACTTGCTTGGCATTCCGCACTATGCGTTCGATCGGCGGGAGTTGTTTCAGCGTGAGGTGGTGGCGCCTTTCGTGGAATCGTATTTGGAGGGCGAGACGCCCAGCCCGTGCGTGCGCTGCAACCGCGGCGTAAAGATCAAAGAGCTATTTCAGCTCGCGGATCGGCTGAGTGCTGCGCGCGTTGCGACGGGGCATTACGCCCGGGTCGTGCAGGGCGGTGCGGGCTATGAGCTGCATCGCGGGCGTGATCACGGTAAGGATCAGAGCTACTTTTTGCACATGCTGGGGCAGGATGCCTTGTCCCGTTTGCTCTTTCCGCTGGGTGATAGCGAAAAGCCGGAAATCCGCGCGGAGGCGCTGCGCTTGAACCTTCCGGGCGCCCAAAAGGGAGAGAGCCAAGAGCTGTGTTTCGTGCCCACGGGTCGCTACGACAGCTTCGTGGCGGAGCGCGCGGACGGGCGCATGCGGCCGGGGCGCATCATCAACGAGCAAGGCGAGCAGCTGGGCGAGCACGAGGGCATTTTTCGTTTCACGCTCGGACAGCGTAAAAACCTGGGCATTTCGCTCGGGCAGCGCGCGTACGTCGTGGGGGTGGACGCCGAGAGCGCGACGGTCACGCTCGGCTCGCCTGAGTCGCTGTACTCGAGCAGCGCGGAGTTGACGGAAGTCGCGTTGGCGCAGGATTTGAGCTTGCCAGCGCGCTGTGGCGTGCAGGTGCGCTATCGCGGCAATCCCGCGGCCGCAGAGGTGCGGCGCGTGGCTGACGCCGTGCACGTGTTCTTTGACGAGCCGCAGCGCGCGGTGGTTCCCGGGCAATTTGCCGTGTTCTTCGCGGGCGAGCGCGTGCTTGGCGGCGGCATGATTCGGGCGGCGGCGCGTGCGCCCCGGGCCCAAGCGCAAAGCGTTGCCCCGGAGGCTTCGCCGTGAAGCGGGCGCTGCTCGCGTGCTTGCTCGCGCTCTCGCCCCTCGGTTGCACCGTGGGTCAGGGCAACGGCAGCGTGAAGAGCGAGCACCTGTACGTCAGCGGTTGCTGGAACGGCCCATTCGATCTCAGTCCGGATTTTTTCGGCGCCAACCCGGATCAGGAGACCTCGCTCACCATTCGCGTCCAGCGCGGCGACAACATCGAGGACGTGTCGGATGGTCTCATCGTGCTCGTCAACGATTTGCAAGAGGTGAGGAAACACCTGAACGAAAACATTCCAGTCGGCATGCCGCGCGGCGTGACTCCGCCGGGGGTGCCGGTGGTTTACGATCCCGACCCGCCAAAAGTCAGCCTTTCGCTCTACCTGCACAACACGTGTCACCAGCAGAACGGCACGATTTATTCGGTTTCCGGTACGATCAACTTCTCCTCTCTGTTCAGCGGTGACTTGAACGAGGGTTCATCCGAGAATCGCTTGAGCAGGGCATCGTTCACGGCTGGCTTCGCCGATCCGCGCGAGCTCGCGGACGCCCCAGACGCGGACGCTCAGGCGGCCCTGACGAGCGCCGTCACGGGGGACTTCAATTTTTTCTTCCAACGCGGCCAGCCGTCGCAGCCGTTCGAGTAGCGGTGCGCACTCTCATTGACCTGCAGCTCCGTGAGGAGGCATCCCGTTTTCGGTTGCGCTTCACGTGTGCGGATTGCGTGCATTTCGAGGAGGAGCTGCGGGCCTGCGCAAATGGCTATCCCACTCAGGCGCACCTCGACGTCAATTTGGAGCAGCAAGAGAGCTTGGAATTCTGCAAGGAATTCGAGCTCGTGTAGCTCGGCTGGTTGCGGCTGGCACGCTCGGCTGCGGCGCTCTGAAGCATGGCTCGCTCTCATCCCCCGACACTGATCACGCTGGTGACGCGTGCGCTGCGCGAGGAGTGCGAGGTCAGGCGGGGCACGCGTGTCTTGCTCGCGCTTTCGGGTGGCGGTGACTCGACGGCCCTGTTGCACGTGCTCGCGCTGCTCGCGAAAAAGCAGGGGTTTGCCTTGTTTGCGCATGGGGTGGATCACGGGCTGCGCGAGGAAGCGGCGGCCGAGCTTGATCGCGCGCAGGCACTGTGTGAGGCGCTGGGCGTTCCGTTCACGCGCACGGCGATCGCTCTCGAGCCGGGCGGGAATCTGCAGGCGCGCGCGCGGGATGCTCGCCGCGTGGCGCTGCTAGACGCCGCCAAAGCCGTGGCCGCGGATCGCATCGCGACCGCACACCACGCGGACGATCGCGCTGAAACCGTGTTGCTTCGGCTGCTGCGCGGGGCCGGGCCGCGTGGCCTGGCCGTGCTCAGTCCGCGCGCGGGCGTCTGGATCCGCCCGCAGGGGCGGGCGCGCAAGTCTGACATCGCGCTGCACCTCGCGCGGCACGGTTTGGCTTTTTCCGACGATCCGTCGAATCTGAATCGCCGTTTCCTGCGTACGCGCGTGCGGTACGAATTAGTGCCGCTATTGGAACAGCTTTCCCCTCGGATTGTTGAGCACCTGTGCGCCCTTGCTGACGCGCTGGGCGCGGAGCCACAAGCTGAGGCTGCGTTGTCGCTGTTTGACGAGCAGGGCGTTGCGCTCTTGCTCAATCGTGCCCAACGTCAGTTGGTCGGGCGTGCTCGGGCCTTCGGGCAGCGCTCAGCGAGGGTGAGTTTGGCGCACGGGCGCGAGCTCAGCCTGGATCCGGTGACTCTCGAGCCTGAGCTCGTTGCGGCGCGCCCGCGCCTGCGAAAGCGCTGAGGCGCCGGGCCGCTCGCGAAGCGGCCGCTTATGCCACAAATGTTTCCGGTCTTTTCCGGCCCTTAGCGGCAAAAGAGCGCGAGCGGACTTACGGAGGAGCTGATTTGGCCCCAGAAAACAATATGAAAAGCGTGCCTACTCTAGAATCGACGTCTGGCCGTTCGGGTGGCATGCTCACGGAAGTCTTAGCCACGAGTCTCCGAGGTTTAGAGTGAAACAACCGCACAAGACCCTGTTGTT
>JBDTYJ010000217.1:0-10107 GCA_040005755.1 Pseudomonadota bacterium | reverse complement strand
TGAAGCGGTCGTTTCGGCAAACGCGCCGCGCGCGTTTGTCCCACAGGGTCGGCGCGTGCTGGCGTTGCTCTTACCAGAGTTGCTCTGTGAGCTCGCAGAAAAGCGGCTTTTGTGGGGGTTGCAGCGCAAAAGGACCAAGCCGCCACTGGGAGTGGTGTTGGTCTCGGGAGCCGCGCCTGTGGGTTCCGTGCGTGAAGGCATGGAACCCACACCTCCGAGCTCCGTGCTGCGCGGCGGAACGGAGCTACCGCGCGGCGGAATGGAGCCCGCTAATGAGCAAAAGCAAATAGACGCCGCGGCCAAGCTCAGCGCCGTGAATGAGAGCGCGCGGCGCTACGGCGTGCGTGAGGGGCAAAGCATCGCAGAGGCCTGCGCGTTGGTATCCAGCTTGGTAGTGCGTGAGATCACCCAGGCGGAAGTGCAGGAAACTTTAAGCTGCATCGCGGAGGTGGGGCTCAGCCTGGGCGCCACCGTCTCAGTTGAAGCGCCAGACACCGTGCTGGTGGATATTACGGGTTCTGCGCATTTGCAGGGTGGGGAACTTGCGCTGGCCTGTGAGTTTGCCAATCGCGTGCGCAGCATGGGTCATTCGGTACGCGTGGCAATTTCAGATGGGCCGCGTTTGGCACGGGCTTTCGCGCGTTGGTTTTTGCCGCAAGCGGCAGATCCGGAAGACCGCGGTGTGTGTGTGGTGCCCTCAGGGCACACTGTGGCAGCGTTTGCCGGTTTGCCGCTCATGGCCTTGCCCGTGGATCCGGACACCTCGGCTTGGTTCGCGCGGCTCGGCGTGCTCACGGTGGGTGAGTTGTGCGCCTTGCCTGCGCAAGCTTTGGGCAGCCGCTTGGGCACTGCTGCGGCAACCGTTACGGAGCTATGCGCCGGTCGTGATCGCGCACCGCTCGTCGCATATACGCCCGAGCGCAGCATCACGGAAAGCAGCGCATGGGATGAGCCGGTCACCGGCAATGAACCGTTGTTGTTCGTGCTGGGGGGATTGGTTTCGCGTGTGAGCGCTCGGCTCACTGGGCGTGGTGAGGCTGCGCATTCGCTCGTGCTTAGCATCGCGTATGACCCCGCAATTGCGCGCTTTCGCGGTGAAAAGGCCGAGCAAGTGTTGCGCTTCAAGTTAGCTGCGCCGCTGCACCGCGCTGAAGACATGCGAAGGGTGCTGAGCGCCCGCCTTTCGCGCACCAAGCTGGGCGCTCCTTCGCTCGGAATGCGCTTGTCGGTCCCCAAGTTACTGCCCGCCGTAGCGCGTCAGTTGGAGCTATCGCAGGTGCTCGCGGGCGTTACCGTGAGCGCCGGAGCTGAGGACGAAATCCCAGTCCTGATCGCCGAGCTCACCGCCGAGCTCGGTGAAGAAAAGGTTGGCACGCTCAAGCTGGTGGATTCACATCGCCCCGAGGCCAAAAGCAAACTCAGCTCCGCACAGCTCGAACTGGGGCCGCCGTTGCAAGGCATGCGGGGTAAACGCAAGGCGCTGGGCATGCGAGCTGCCCTCCAAGGCGCTGCTGACGGCGCGCGCCTGCGCAAAACCGAACCCTCATTCGCTGAGCTGCCCGGCGCACCGACGCGGTTACTTACCGAACCCTGTGAGTTGCACGCACCGCTGCGCGTTGGCGTGAGCGTTGCCATCGACCGCAGCCTATACACCATCGAGCATTTGCGCTTCGAGCAGCGGTTGGATGCGGTCGAATGGTGGGGCCAAGCCCCCATCGCGCGTGATTACGTGCGTCTTTGGTTGCAAGGCGCAAGCGGTGGTTTCGAAGCCGTAGCATTCGTAGACCGCATGACCGGTCGCCGCTATTTGCACGCGCTGGCGGATTAATCCCGCCTTTCCATGCCAAGCTACGCGCCGAGCCGAGCCGAGCCGAGCCGTACCGAGCCGTACCGAGCCGTACCGAGCCGTACCGAGCCGTACCGAGCCGCCATGCGAGCTGTCGTCGAGTGTGAAAGTGCGAGCAGCGCGCAAAGCGAAAAACAACGATGCGCCGAGAGGTGCGATGCTGGATTGTGAGCGCCCAGCTCTTTCGGTTAGCGGCAGCGGAGCGGCGTTCGGTGTGTAGGTGCGCAATGATCCGCGCGCATTCGACACAGTTGCCGGCCGGTAATGACCCGCCATAAGAATGAAAATCACTGTGCGAATTCGCACTAGGTTTTCGATTGGTGGGTCGTGAACGGGGCTGTGGGCACGAGGGTCGACTCGCCGAAAGATTGGTGCTTCGCATAGGCGCCTGCCTGCGCGCGCAAGTGCCGTTGCAGGAGGCACCTCCCGAACGAGGGCTCGCGCGAGACCGCGAGACCGCGAGACCGCGAGACCGCGAGACCGCGAGCTGGCGTGCGGCGATGGAGATTTCGATAATCATTTCATGGTTGTAAAACCCGAGCTCGACAGCTCATCGAGGCTGAACATATGTTCAGCTTCGATGTTCGCGGAGCTGTTGGCCACTTCTTCATTTTCGTTTTTGAGGGGGGCTTCGCATCCAGAGGAGTTGGTCAGGGAGGCGAAGCGCTTGGGGCTAGAGGGGATCGCGGTCTGTGATCGGGATGGATTGTATGGGTCGGTGAAGGCGTTCACGCAGGCGGAGGATTCGCGGCAGCGTTGTATTACTGGCGCTGAGCTGACGTTGGCGCTTGCACCGTTGGGGCGGCGCTCGCGGCAGCAAAAAGCAGCGGAGCCGCGAGCCACGTTGGCGCTGCTTTGTGAGTCTCACTCGGGTTATCAGAATTTGTGCCGGTTGCTGACGCTCTCGCACGCCGAGCAACCGAAAGGGGAAAGTGCGCTGGAATTGGCTTGGTTGAGCGCGCACGCAGCGGGGCTGCATGCGCTGATTCCTGCGCCCAAACGGCCGGCGGATCCGACGACGGTCAGCGGCGCGCAGCTGACCGCGATCCGGTCGGCATTCGGGGAGCGCGCGAGCGTCGTGATGTATCGGCATCACGATGGCTTCGACGATGCGCGTTTGGCTTGGGTGCTCGAAGTATCGCGGAAATATGGCTTTCAAATTGTGGCCAGCGCGCGACCGTTGTTTCACGAGGCTTCACGGAAGCAGCTGTGTGACGTGGTACATGCGATTCGGCTGGGGACCACATTGGACCGTGCAGGGACGTTGCTCGAGGGCAACGCCGAAGCCTATCTGCGCTCGGAAGCGCAGATGAAGCAGTTATTTTCGGATTACCCAGAGTGGGTCGAAGCGGCCGGCAGCTTGAGTGAATCGTTGCTCTTTCAACTGAGCGAGCTCAGGTACCAATTCCCGTGCGCGCTCGATTCGAATGAAAACGCGAACCAGAAGCTCGCGCGGCTCACCTGGGCGGGGCTCGCGACGCGCTATCCAAAGGGGGCTCCGTCAGCAGTGCGCGGTCAGATTGAGAAGGAGCTGCAGCTGATCGCCACGATGGACGTTGCGCCCTATTTCTTGAGCACCTGGGAGGTGGTGGAAATCGCCCGGGAAAAGCGCATTCTTTGCCAGGGTAGAGGGAGCGCAGCCAACAGTGCGGTCTGTTATGCGTTGGGCATCACCGCGGTGGATCCCTCTCGCTCCAACCTGTTGTTCGAACGCTTTCTGAGTGTGGAACGCAACGAGCCGCCAGACATCGACATCGATTTCGAACACGAGCGACGCGAAGAGGTGATTCAGGCCATTTACGAAAAGCACGGGCGTGAGCGCGCGGCGATGGTTTCTGAGGTCATTTGCTATCGCGGCAAGAGCGCGCTGCGCGAAGTTGGCAAAGTGTTCGGCTTGTCGCTGGAGCAAATTGATCGGTTGAGCGGCACGATCACGCATTGGGACAGCGCAGAAATCAGTGCGCGGCGTTTGAGCGAGATGGGCTTCGACGGCCAAGACGCGCGCCTGAAGCAAATTTTGGCGTTGGCGCGAGAATTGGAGGGCTTTCCGCGGCATTTGTCGGTTCATGTCGGGGGCTTCGTGCTGTCCGCAGCACCGCTGTATGAAGTGGCACCGATCGAGCCCGCGCGCATGGCGAATCGAACCGTCGTGCCGTGGGACAAAGACGACATCGAGACGCTCAAGTTCTTCAAAATCGACGTGCTCGGGTTGGGCATGTTGACCGCGATCAGGAAGGCGCTGTCTTCGATTCATGCTGAGGGCCACCTGTGCCATGAAGCCGAGGAAGAATTCGATCCGATTGAGGTCCTAACGCGCGTGCCCCCCGATGACGCGGAGGTGTACGGCATGATTACTCGTGCCGACACCGTGGGCGTTTTTCAAATCGAAAGCCGCGCACAAATGGCCATGCTGCCGCGCCTCAAACCCAAGTGCTTTTACGACCTGGTGATCGAAGTCGCGATTGTGCGGCCGGGGCCGATTCAAGGCGGCATGGTGCACCCGTATTTGCGTCGCAGAAATGGCGCAGAGGCGCCGAGCTCACCGCACCCGTGCTTGGCTCCAATTCTAGAGCGAACACTCGGCGTGCCGCTCTTCCAAGAACAGGTGATGCAAATCGCCATTGAGGGCGCGGGCTATTCGGGCGGTGAGGCCGACCAGTTGCGGCGAGACATGGCCGCTTGGAAGAAAACCGGGCGACTCGAAGCGCACAAGCAACGGCTCTTGGACGGCTTCGCCAAGACCGGCATCAAACGTGAGTTCGGGGAAGCGTTGTTTCAACAGATCAAAGGTTTCGGGGAGTACGGCTTTCCGGAATCCCATGCCTCTTCTTTTGCTTTGCTCGTGTACACGTCATCTTGGCAGAAGGCGCATTATCCAGCGCATTTTGCCTGTGCTTTGTTGAACTCACAGCCCATGGGCTTCTACTCCGCCGCGACGATTCTGCACGACGCCCAGCGTCACGGCGTACAGGTGAGGGATGTCGACGTGACACGCAGCGATTGGGATTCGACGCTCGAACCAGTGTTGGCTTCGCAAAGTGTGAATCCCGAAAGCGGTCTTTCGCACCGCTGCCCGCGCGCATTGCGGGTGGGCTTACGCCAGGTCAAAGGCTTGTCCGAAAACTGCGCGCGCCGCATCGAGCTGGGGCGCGCGCAACGACCATTTTCAGCCTTGGATGACGTCGTTCGGCGTGCCGAGCTGCGCGACGATGAATTCGAGCGCTTGGCTGAGGCTGGCGCGTTCGAAACCTTGCTGCCTGGTCGCCGGCAAGCATTGTGGCGGGCGCGGGCGCCGCGTATGTCCGGGCTTTTTGAGGGTAAAACCAGCGCGGAGCCGGAAGTGCGCTTGCCAACGTTGCATGCTTCGGAGTCCTTGTTGCTCGACTACCAGCACAAGAATTTGTCGGTCGGGGATCACCCAATGCGTCACGTTCGAAGAACGCTAGGCAGCCGTGCGGTGCTCGGGTCGGCGGAATTGCGCGAACGCAAGAAGGGTGAGCTCGTGAGCGTGGCCGGCGTAGTGATTTGTCGACAACAGCCCGGAACTGCCAGCGGAGTGGTGTTCATCACCCTGGAAGATGAAGCTGGGTTCATGAATTTGATCCTGTGGCGCACGGTATACGAGCAGTTCCGGCTGCCCGCTCGGCATGCGTCGGTGCTACTTGCGCACGGTGAGGTCGAGCGCCAAGTGCGGGCGGATGGCTCCAATTTGCACGAATCCGGCAATGGCGCAGACGCCGCCGTGATTCACGTGATCGTGCGTTCACTAGAGCGGCTGGATATTCCCGGGCGGGACGTCCACGCCACGTCGCGCGATTTTCACTGACATCGTTGATCGCTCGCAACTCGGCCGGATGTGGACCGATCGCAAGGCATGGCAAGAAGTAGCCTTCGTCGCGGTCGCCGTGTGCTGCTCCTTTCGTGCGGGGTGTGGCTCGCGGCGTGCACTCTCGACTCACGCCCGCCCGGCGCGACCGGTCCGGTAAAGCCGGTGAACAGCGCAGCCACGCTCAGCGGCGCGGGAACGTTCGGCGCTGATAGCGGCGCGGCCATCAGCCTGGGGGAGGGGGCGATGAGCGCGGGCTTCGGCGAGGGGAGCAACGAAGCCGGTGAAAACGGCGACAATGGCGAAGCTTCTGCGGGGGGTACATCCGGGGGGACCGACGGTGACGGCGCTTCATCGGGAAGCGGCGGGGAGGTTGGCGGCGCCACTTCGATTGGTCGAGGTGGCGCCGCCGATGCCGGCGGTTCAGATCATCCGGGTACCGCGAGCAGCGGCGGCTCCGCCGGCTCCGTCGGCGCTAACCTTCCGCCGCCCGCGCTCTTCTTCAGCGAGTACGTGGAAGGCACGTCGTCCAACAAGGCGCTCGAAATTAGTGCCGCGCGCGATTCAGTGCTGGATACGTGCAAAGTGGGCGCCTACTTCAACGGCAGCAAGGAAGCTTCGGTCATTGCTGTGCTCAGCGGCACGCTCGCCGCGGGGCACGTGCTCACGCTCTGTACCAGCACGCTCAAAACTCAACTCGGCGCCACGTGCGACCAAGTCGGCCGGCTCACCTTCAACGGCAATGATGCGCTTGCGATCAGCTGTGACGGTAAGCTCTTGGACGTGATCGGCCAGCTCGGCGTCGACCCAGGTGCCGCCTGGGGTACCGGCGCGACCACGACCGCGGATCACTCCCTGCGCCGCAAATGCGGCATCACCGCTGGCGATCCGAATGGTCTCGACCCGTTCGACCCCAGCGGGGAATGGCAGTCATTCCCCGCTGACACGTTCTCGGGTTTGAGCTTGCGCGGCTGCTAGCCGCGCAAGCTCGAAACGAGAGGCCTCAGGCCACTTCCACGGCAGCGGCGGGTTCGGACGGAGCGTTCGCGTCGCGCACTTGCTGAACCGTTTGGGCCGACATCGAATCGCTGCGAGCGACAGCGGCATCGTTGACCTTAACGCTCACGATCCGGGAAACGCCGGGCTCACCCATGGTGACGCCGTACAACACATCCACGCTCTGCATCGTTTTCTTGATGTGCGTGATCAGAATGAACTGCGAGCTCGCGGTCATCGAGCGAATGCTCTCGTTGTAACGAGCCACGTTGGCTTCATCCAGCGGCGCGTCGACTTCATCCAAAATACAGAACGGCGAGGGGCGGTGCTGGAAAATGGCGAAGATCAAGGAAACGGCCGTGAGTGCTTTCTCGCCACCGCTCATCAGTTCGATGTTGCCGAGCTTCTTGCCTGGCGGTTGCGCGACGATTTCTACGCCGCTGCCCAGCAAGTCATCTGGGTTCGTGAGCAGGAGCTCGGCGCGGCCACCGCGGAAGTGCCGCGCGAAGGTCTTCTTGAACAGCGCGTTGACCTCGTCGAAGGTTTCCTTGAAGCGCCGCCGTGATTCCTTGTTCATGTGCCGGATTGCGTGATCCAGCTCTTCCAGCGCTTTTTCGATGTCGATCTTCTGAGAGTTGAGGTCGACGAAGCGACGCTCCGCGTCATCATGCTCGGCCTTGGCATCCAGATTGACCGGGCCCATGCGGTCAATCAATTGCGCGAGCTCGTCAATGCGGCGGCGATGCTCCGCGTCCGGCGGGACACGGGCGTGGTAATCGCCCACGACGCGGCGCAGATCCAAACCACGGAACTTCTCCCGCACGCTATTGAGCAAGTGATCGCGCTCGATAGCGAGGCGTTGCACGGCCATTTCGTGCTTCTTGACCGCTTCATCCACCAGCTCGAGTTCGTCACGTAGGCCCTTGAGCTCGGCTTCCTTGGAGCCCAAGGTCTGACGAACCTGCTCGAGTTGACCGCGGGTTTCTTCGAGCTCAGCGTGCGCGATTTTGGCGCGCTCGCTGGCCGTCATGCGAGCCTCGCGCGCCAACATGATGCGGGCAGCGGTCTCGCCGTAATTGACGGAAGCCTCGTGTGACTCCTCACGCAGCTTGGCGGCGCGCGCTTCGAGCTCCGTTAGCGTGGCTGCGATGCGTTCCCCGGCCACGCGCGCGGCTTCCGCCTGCTCGCGGACCTGGGCCAAACGCACTTTGCGCTCGGTGACCAACGCGGCTTGTGCGCTGACCTGTTCGCGCCAAGAAGCCGCAGTGGCTTCGGAGCGAGCCAACGAATGCTGCAGGCTATCCAACTCTGCCCGCACGGTATCCAACTCGGTGCGGGAACCCGTTTCCGCGCCGGTGGCGGCTTCGAGTGAGCGCTCGATTTCTGCGAGCTCCAGATCCAACGCATCTTGACGATTCTGGGTGCGTTCGATCTCATTGGCGGTGCGCGCGAGATCCTTTTCCGCGGTGACGTGTGCGAGCTCGCCCTGATGCGCTTCTTGGCGCGCGCGATCCAGCGCGGTGCTGACCTCAGCAATGCGGGCGCGGAGCGCATTGTGGTCCGCGCTTAGCTTTTCGTGATCTTTTTCCAGCCGCTCGACTTCAACCGTGAGAACGCTCATCTCACGCTTCTGATCGAGCATGGCCGAAGCCATCTCTTCACCGGTGCCGCCGCTCACGATGCCTTCGGGGTGAGCCACGGTGCCATCCAGCGCGACCGCGGTGACACCCGGGTAACGCCCGACCACTGCCACGGCGTCACTTGCCGTGTTCACCAAAATAGCCTCGCCAACCAAGGCGCGAACCAAAGCTTCGTCCGCTTCGGCATAGGTCAGCTGATCGGCGAGGCGCCCCAGCACCTGCGGATCACCTTCCCAGAACCCGCGTCCGCCGCCGGCGACATAGGGCGGCCGCGCTGCGATCACGTCGGCCCGGCCGCGTTCACCCTGACGAAGCTCAGCCAGGAGATCGACCTGCGCGCCAGCGTCCGAGACGACGATGCACGACAAGCGCGGGCCGAGTAAGCCGGCCAGCGCTTGCGTCAGTTGTTCGGGAGCCTGTACGCGGTCGGCGACCATGCCCAGCACGCGGGGATCGCCCTTTTTCGAGAGCAGTGCCCGTGCACCGCCGCCGACGCCTTCCATGCGGCGATGCAGATCTACCAATGCGCGCAAGCGGTTGCGCTTTTGGCCGAGCTCGTTCTTTACCGAGTCGACCCCGCGTTCGCTCTCGAGTGTGCGGCCGCGTAGGCCCTGCAGCTCGGTTTCGAGCTCGGCACGCTCGCCCTGGGTTAGGCGCTTGCCCTCCGCAAGCTGCGCCACGCTGTACTCGAGCGCGTGCTTACGGGCTACGCAGTCCGAGAGCTCCCCGGTGAGCTTATCGCGTTCCGCGACCAGGCGATCATTGCGGACGCGCGCCTCCGCCAAGCGCTGTGCGATGCCATCCAGACGAGCTTCCGCGGCGGCAGAACGCGCCGTGAGGTCCCCAGCTTGGCGACGCAGCGCGTGCACCTCTTCACTGGCTTGCGCTTCTTCGGCTTGCAGGCCGCTCAGCGCCTCAATTTCGGCTAACGCATCGGCTTCACGCGAGCGCTCATCGCCTGAGAGCTCGAGCGCGCGCGCGGCCAACGCTTCACGTTCGCTGCGTAGCCCGTTGCTGCGCACCTCGTTGATTTCGAGCTCTGTCTGGACCGCGTCCAAGCGCTCCGTCAGGTGCGCTAGGCGATCACGCGAACGCTCGAGATCCGCCAGCAATGAGCTGACCTCGTTGTCCGCTTCGAAGGCGCTGCGTGACGTTTCATCGGCGCGGATTTCAATCGCCAGCGCTTCTTCACGCGCCGCGTCCAAGAGCACGTCTGAATCGCGGAGCGAAGCGCGAGCGCTCTGTGAACGCTCATTTGCCGTGGAAAAGCCGTCGCTCTCCACGCGCTCGGTGACAATTAGCTCGAGCAGGCGATGCGAGGCATCGTGGAGCACGAGGTCATCCAGCTCTTTGCGATAATCGATGAAGCGCTCGGCTTTGGCCACCTGACGCTTGAGCGAGGCGCGCGAGCGGTCGATTTCGGAGACGATGTCGTTGATGCGCAGCAGGTTCTGCCGCGTTAGCTCCATCTTTCGTTCGGCTTGCTTGCGGCGTTGCTTGTACTTGGTGACGCCGGCTGCCTCCTCCAAGAACATGCGGCGATCTTCCGGACGCGCGCTGACGATCTGACCGATGCGGCCCTGCTCGACGATGGAGTAGGCCTTGGTGCCAACGCCCGTGCCCAAGAACAGCTCGGTGATGTCACGCAGACGAACCTGCGTCTTGTTCAGCAGGTACTCGCTCGTCCCGTCACGGTACAAGCGGCGGGTGACGGCGATCTCAGGGTAATCCCGGTACTCGATGGGGAGGCTTTGTGCGTACTCCGGGTTGGTGTTGTCGAAGGTGAGGGTGACCTCCGC
>JBDTYJ010000216.1:0-10119 GCA_040005755.1 Pseudomonadota bacterium | reverse complement strand
GGCTAAGGTTCCAAGTTACTCAAGGCGCCAGCAAAGACGCCCCGTATGAGCTCTCGATTGACGAGCTCAACTTCGTGTTGAACTAGGCGCGAGGCCGCTCGGGTGTCGGGGCCCTTGAATTAGCCGCACGCACCACGGCGCGTTCGGCAGTGTGAGAAATCAGCGCTGATCGGCCGAAGCGCGCGGCGCAGCTTACGTGCCCGCGCGGCACAGGTCTCACTTTGGGCCGCGCGAACGACGGTTCGGCCGAGCCCGCGATTGTTTCGGCCTAAACTGCGGGAGCCCAAATCATGCGGGCTTTCGCGCGCGCTAGCGATCGAATGACGGGCTTTCAAAGGCGTGTTATGCCGCGCCCGTCTTGATCTCTCCGGTGGTGACCATCGACGTCGTGCCGGCCGATGCTCCAGCGGAGTATGCGCCGGCCATGGTGACGGCGTGCAGTCAGGGTTTACCCGAAGGCAAGTGCGCGCTCGCCCGCGAGACCTCAGAGAGCACTCAGGCAACTGCCGTCGCGCTCGTGCTGTGGCAAGGCAACCAATTCTTACAGGTGACCGTGCGAGTCGGTCGGCATGGTACCGAATGGGTGACTCGTAATCTGTCGTTCACCGAGCATGATGCGTTACTCGACCGCTGGACCGCCGTCGGGCTGACGGTGGCCACGCTTGTGGGTGAGGGCAAGAGCGTCGCTGACGCGCCCCCGACGCAACCCGCACCCACACCCACACCCACACCCGCACCCGCACCCCACGGCGCCAAACCTGACCACCCCTCCACTGCCGTGGCCGTTTCGGTCGTCGCTCCGAAAGCCACGCCCTCGCCCCTTGCGCTGACCGCTGCGCTCGGCGGGCTCGTCGGTCCGGGCTGGCGTGACGCTAACTGGCAGCGCGGCCTGTGGTTGAGCGCCATCGTGGGCCAACGCAGCAAGCCCTGGATTGTGGAGGGCTTTGCCAGCTACGCGCAAAGCACTGGCCCGCAGGTCGCAAACGGCGGCGCGCTCGAATCGCGTTGGCTGAGTGCGGGCGTCGGTCTCGGCGCTACGGGCGCCGTGCGCGCGCTGAACCTGCGATTCAGCGCGGCGTTGGAGCTGCTTTTTCGCCACGTTTCCGCGAATCTTGGTTCGGCGCGCGGCGCAGACAATGAGCTTCCGGTGCGGCTGCGTTTGCTCGGAGCGTGGCCCGCGCGCGGCCCCCTGGGCGCGGTCCTCGGCGCAGCATTGCGCATCCCCTTCACCAGTGCGAACGATGGGACCGCGCAGGCGCGCGAGCCACTACTCAGCGGTGAGCTGCAAGCCGGTCTGGAACTTCGCTTGTGAGCCGCACCGAAGTGGATTCGGAAGAAAATCCAGGCGCGGAGCCGGATTCTCGGCCCGTCGCGTTACTTACGGAGCCGGTGCACGCTTCCGCCGTCATTCTCGATGCCAGGCCTGAGCTAGCCGTGGCTCCGCCCGCCCGTGGCCTGTGTGCTGAACCGTCGGATCAGGCGTTGGTTGAGGCCATTCGGCGCGGTGATCAGCGGCTTGGTCGCACCTTGTACGCGCGCCTGGGCCGCGTGATTGACCGGACGCTCACGCGCGTGCTGGGGCCCAACCAACCCGAGCATGATGATCTCGTGCAGGCAGTGTTCGAGGAGGTCCTGCGCACCATTTTCGAAGGCCGCTATCAGCAACGCTGCACCCTGACTTCCTGGGCCGCAAGCATCGCATGCCACGTCGGGTTGAACGCGATCCGCACGCGCAAGATCGAGCGCAACATCTTCGATCGCAATGAAAACGCCGCTGATCTGGAGATCGCGCACGGCTCGCGTGAGGGGCTGCATGCGCTGGAAGCGCGTGATGAGCTGCGTCAGGTGCGCAGCCTCCTGGCGCAGCTGAGCCCAGGGCGCGCTGAGGCCGTCTTATTGTACGACGCCTTTGGCTACGATTTGAATGAAGTAGCCGCGCTCACCAGCTCGACTCCTGCCGCGGTTCAGTCACGGCTCGCTCGCGGTCGCAAAGACTTAGCGGAGCTGCTAGCGGCGCAGCGCACCATGGGAGGCAAGGCGTGAGCGTCAAGCCAGACGTGAAAGCCGTGCCGGAGGCGGAAGTACGTGCGCTACTGCGCCGCGTGGGCGAAGCCCCCGTGGACCCGCGCAACGGCGATGAGCAAGACGAGCGCGAAGCGCGTTTCGCCGCGCAAATCGACGCGAAAATGCAGCAGCTGGCGAGCGAGCGCAGCCGTTCGCGCCGTTCGCGGGCGCTGCTGGTCTCACTCGCCGCCGCCCTGCCCCTCGGGTTCTTGGCAGCCCGCGCCGCACAGCGGCCCGGCTCCGTGCTCGCGCTTTCGCGCGAACCGGCGCCAAGCGCTGCGCGCTCAGCGGCACTTCCACGGAGCCTGCCGAGCGCACTAGAACCACGCGCCGCCATCCAGGTGTCGCCGCCAAGAACTGCCCCGCGTGCTCCGCTCGCGCCCGTCGCGAGCGGAGCGCCGAGCGACACCGGCGCGGCAACCAGCGCTAGTACGCTCGCCGCGGAGAACGGCCTCTTCCAAGACGCGGTAAACAACGCTCACGCCGGTCACGCTGAACAAGCTTTGCGCGGCTTCGAACAACTACTGCAGAGCTACCCGCGTTCGCCCCTCGCGCAAACCGCGCTGGTGCGAAAATTTCGCGTGCTGTCGGGCGCCGGCAGAATCAATGAAGCGCGCACCGAAGCACGCCGCTACCTGCAGCTGTACCCGACCGGTTTCGGTCAGCGAGAGGCGGAAATCGTGCTGAATGGCCAAACGTCGCTGGGCGACGCCGATGCGGGCGACAGCACCGAATCGCCATGAGCCGCGCGCGCTTTCGCGGGTTGCCCGTGGCGTTACTAGTCTGGGGTTTGTTCGGCCACGGCGGCTGTTATCGTGCCCAAATCGACATTGCCGACGGCGACGCTGGCGCCACCGAGCCGGCCTGCGATTCAACACCGCTTAGCAGCGATTACGCTGACTGCCACGGGTTGTTGCCGGACAAGCAGCAATGCAGCGTGCCGGACCCAAACGGCTGGAACGGTTGCTACGACGGCGGCTGCACTGTTTGCTCGGACGTTTTGCAAGCGTTCCCGTTTTATTTCGCGTGGCACCCCTGCTGTCAACCGAACGACTTCTGCACCTCGGAGCTACGAGGCAGGTGTAACGAGCGCTGTCCGGCGCCCGGCGCACGGGACCAAGTCAAGCCGTGTTGGTCCCGGACGCCCAATCTGTGAGTCGCTCCGGAACGTCGGCGCCTTGAGAGCAGGACAATGACGTCGATGAGTCAGTTCGGCGCGCTGGCGGGGCCGCACTCTGTCAAGGAAGGGCCGCCGTTGCTGTGCTGGCACACGCCCTTGCTCGAGTACAATTGCTCGCTCTTGGAGTCACCCCAGGCAACGCATTCGTCGCCTGCAACCTGGCACTCCGCGTTGCAGTTGCACGTGGGTTGGCAATAGCCAATGTCGCCCACCTCAAAGTTTTCGCCAAAGCGCGGCAACTGGCAGGCGCCGCGACCGTTTCCGCAAGGCGCCCCAATGACGCACGATTGCGTGCAGAAGCTGCCGGTCTTTACGTCGTTTTCGTCGAACAGGACTAGGCAGTTGCCGCCTTCGCAAGGATTGCTGGGCGCATCCGGATCGCAGGGCGTGCCGATTGGGGTTTTGGGCCGCGCGCCCACCGTGCACAGCCCACTCCGCGGGTCACAGTGCCGGCCGGCCTCGCACTCTTGATCGTCGTTGCAACGCGGGCCGCAGGCGAACTCACGACAGTAGCCGCGGAAACAGCTGAGCCCGTCTGGACATTGCGGCTTGGTCGTCGCGCACCGCTGCGCGTGCGGCGGCGCGAACGGCCGACAAGCAGCCTCTTCGCGCGCGTGACACTTGGATGAACCTCCGGGCGCCCCGAGTGAACACCCCGCCATGCAGTAGCGCCGCACGGTAGTCCCCGCGCCCAAGTCGAGCGCCAGCGGAACTTCAGCGAGGTTGCCGCAGACCGCGCCGCTGCCGAAATCCTGGCACTCTGCGTCGCTCGTGCAGGTATGAGTGCACAGCCCGCCGGGCACCGCGCCGAGCCCCAACGCAAGATCGCTATCAGTGCCCAGGCACGTCAAGCCGTTCGCGCCGCACTCCGCATCGGAGGCGCATGCAGCGCCGAGCTCGGGCGAGGGCGACGGCGGGTCAACCGGGTTGCCCTCCCCAGCTTCCGCGCCGGCATTGGCTGCACCTGCGCTCCCAGGCGCGGTGTTCACGCTGGGCACGCGCAAATCCGCCTTGCCGCAAGCACTGAAAGCAAGGGCGCAGCCCACCACCACAGCAAGACCCGTAAGATTCATTTTGTCGTGCACTGATAAGACACTTGGGCTGACCTTGTCACGCAGGCATTTTTCAGAAAAATGACATTTCGTCGCCCGGGGGTGCCTAACCTTGGCTGGCCTTCGTTACCTACCGAATAAGCCCGGGCGGTCCTGGCTGAAGGTGGATGGTGGCCGGTGTTTGCCAAACGAAGTGCTGCGCGCGGCGTGGGCGCAGAGTGGGCCGTGGTGCGCGCTCGCTCTCCTCAAAGTGCCGAGTTCGAACAACTATACGCAGACTACAGCGCACAGATTGCCGCTCATTGCGCGCGCCTGCTACGCGACGGGCCTTCTGCTGAGGACGCAACGCAGGACGTGTTCCTGCGTGTCCGGCGTCACGCAGGGCGGCTGCCCGATCACAGCCAAATCCGACCTTGGTTATTCCGTGTGGCAACCAACCATTGCCTGAACGAGCTGCGCAGTCGGGCGGTGCGTACGCGCTACGCGCCGGACCTGCATCATGAACACATGCGTGACCAAGAGGAGAGCATTACCGCGCGCGATGAAGCGCGGCGCCTCCTCGCGCGCTTGCCAAAACGCGCACGCGAAGTCGCGTGGCTCACGTTCGTGGAAGGCATGCCCCAATGCGAGGTGGCGATGACGCTCGGCGTGTCGCGCCGTACGGTGGTCACACACCTGTCTGAACTGCGAGCGCAGGTTCGGCAGACGGCATAACGTCAGCTGATAGAACTTCGAACGGCGCTTCGTCGCGTTTCGGTCCGCCTCGCTCCACCGCCGCGCATCGTCCGCGATCGAGCAACGGTTGGCCCACGCTCAACTCCGCGAATGCTGCGGCCTCGGCGCCACGTGGCTCGAGCCTGACGCCCGCATTGCGGTGAGCCAATTGAAGGCCCGCGCGGCGACTTACATTCAGAGTCCCGCCTCTGCTGCCCGGCTCTAAGCGGATTCAATCGCAGGATGAATTTGTCGAACACACCGGAATGTTGGTCAAAGCTCCCGAACGACCTTGGCTTGACGTGCCGGGTGTTGAAGCCCACAATTCAACCGGTTGAATAAAGCACTTTTCGCACGAATCGGAGATGTTATGCCCCCCAATTCATCAACGCAGCGGCCGAGTCGCTGGTGGCGCTCAGCCGCATTGCTCACGGCGGGGCTCACGGCAGGGGTAACCGCGTGCTCAGGAGCGGCCCAAGGTCCGTCCAGCCAAGGCTCGAGCGGCACGGGGGCTAGTAACACCGGTCCTGGCGCGACCGGCGGCGGTTCGGGCGCGTCTGGGGGCAGCGCGGGCTCGTCGGGTAACGGCACCGCTCCTGGTTCGTGCAAAACACTGAGTACCGTGGAGCGCCGCCTGTGGCGCCTTTCGGTCGAGCAGTATCAGGCCTCCGTAAGGGATTTGCTCCACCTTCCCACCGGCCCCGTGCTCACCAATCGCGGTGGAGAGGCGCAATGGGCGTTCTTCAGCGACGTGTCCCTCGGGGTCGATGACACGTTCCAGTACGCCCTTTATCAGGCGGTCGAGAGCGTGCTGCCCAACATTCCCGCGTCCGTCACCGCCTGCACGACCGGCGAGGCGGCCGGCGCGTGCGCAACACGCATCGCCACTGATTTTGGCGCGAAGGCTTTTCGACGCCCGCTCACGGCCGCGGAGCTCAGCGCGCTCGTCAGCAATCCCGGCGCGCCGGCAAGCGGTGCTACGGCGGCAAGCTCCCCCGCTCCGTTCGTTGCTGCTGGGGCCGACACCCAACTCGGCATCAAGATGATGCTGGAAGCGATCCTGCTCTCGCCCTCGTTCATTTATCGCACGGAGCTCGGCCCCAGCGCGCTCAGCGCCGACGCGAGCGGGAAATACGCGGACACCACGCTAACGCCGTATGAAGTGGCGACGCAGCTCGGCTACACATTCTTGGGCTCAGTCCCCGATGATGCGCTCGAAGCAGCGGCCGCGGATACCTCAGACAAAGGGCTCGGCTCCATCAATGGCATCAAAGCCCAGGTGGATCGCCTGCTTGCCCTGCCTGCGGTGCAGCAAAACCTCTCGAACATCGTCGCGGGCTGGTTCAACGTCGGCCAGTTGTTCCTGAAAACGCACGACACGTCGTTCCTTTCCGGGGTGTCCAAGGCGGATCAAGACAACCAAGCCGGCATCCAGGGCGATCTATACGCCGCCGCGCAACAGCTCATCACGAACACCCTGTGGGCGAGCTCGGGCAAAATTAGCGACCTCCTCACTACTCAAAAGGGTTACTTCAACTCGCGGCTTGCGGCGCTCTATCCAGAGGTTACGTTCGCCGCGGGAGCCCCGACGTCCCTCACCACATTCGTCGAGGGCACCTGGCCGGCCTCTGAAAACCGCGTCGGGCTGCTGAGCGATCCGAGTTATTTCTGGGCGCAGTCGGACCCGGCTGCGAACTCAATCGTCAAGCGCGGCAAGGCGATCCACGACGACATTCTTTGTGCCGACCCGTTGCCACCGCCGGTCGATCTCGGCTCACCACAAGCTTTGGCCGTCATTTCCAAAGGGGACAGTGAGGTAACGCACTCCGACGCGCGCTTGGCGACCTCCCCTTGCAACGGCTGCCACACGCAAATGGACTCTTACTCGCGTGTCTTTCAGCACTTCGGCCCGATCGGCAACTATCGGGCGATGGATGAACTGGGGCGCGCCATCGACACGTCCTTCACGTACACGAGCCCCTCCCCGCTCGCTCCGCAAACAATCGCCGGCCCGAAGGAGCTTGCGGCTGCCCTCATCGCCAGCGGGCACATCACCGGTTGCGCGGTCCAAAAAATGTCCAGCTATCTGATCGGCTCGATGATCCAAACCTACAACACCTGCGAAATTGAGGCGATTCGCCAATCTTTCGCCAAGACCGACGGCTCGTTGGCGTCGCTTTTCCGAACGGTGATCGTCGCCGACTTCGTGCGCGCGCGAGCAGGAGGTACGAAGTGAGCTCATACCAATTTTCCCGTAGGTCAATGCTCAGGGCAGCGGGCGGCTCCGCCGCTCTGCTCCTGCCGTTACTCCGGAACATCGAGGCGCGTGCCGCGGGCGGCAAGGCCCCGCTTCGTCTGCTGATCATTCACCATCCGCTCGGGACCGCACCAGGCGGGGCGAATTGGGCGCCGCAGGGCATGTCGACCACCACCAACTACACGCTGCCTCCGGAGAGCGCTCCGTTCGCGCCGCTGCAGTCGAAGATGGTCATGGTCGACGGGCTGAACATCATTGCCGCGACCAAGTCGACGTCCACCAGCAACGCTGGGCAGAACACGCATGAAGGCGGCATCGTTGCCATGATGACGGGCGTACCGACGCTCGGCGTTCACGGCCAGCAGGATCATTGCGCAGGCGGCGCCTCGATCGACCAACTCTTGCTCGCGCAGTCGGCCGCGCTGGGTGGCGCTGCAGCGCCGAAAGAGCTTCGAACCCCCTTCGGACACCTCGCGCTCGCGGCAGACATCCGCTCGGACCGGGATGAGGTCGCACCGCGTGTGCTGTCATACAACCCCCCCACCACTGCCTCCGATATCAGCCTAGCGCGGCAGCCAATCTTCCCGGATACGCAACCGCTGGAGGTGTTCAAGCGCATCTTCGGCACCGGGTTACCGACCGGCACGGACGCGTCAGCCTTACTCGCACAAAAGCTCAGCGTGCTGGACTTCATGCGCGGCGATCTCGCGCGTATGAACACGATAATTCCGGCGAGCGAAAAGGATCGCCTGGCCGCCCATGCCGTGGCGATCCAGAGCCTCGAAGCGAGCCTTCGCCAATCGTACGGTGGCGGCTCAATGAGCCCCACCTGCCCGACGCCAACGGCTCCGCCGAACTACGCCACAGTGGGCGAGACCGGCGGCGGCAAAATCGGCGGTATTTCGAGCTCGTCCAGCAACCTGAGCGGGGCTGACTATTACCCGGCAACAGCGGGCTGCACGGCAAGCGGCGCCACGAGCTGCCATGCGCACCAAGACATTGCGATGAATCAGCTCAGGTTGATCAAATCAGCCTTCGCTTGCGATTTGGTTCGGGTGGCAACGTTCATGTACTCCGCGGGCACCAACTGGGTCGTGTTCCCGTCCAGCTTTCAGGGCGCCAGTATCGGCGCAAGCGCGTTGGGCAACAACGGCCAGTCCACGCCCCATCACCCCCCCAGTCACTCCAACGACGCCGCCACGCGCGGCTGGCTGAACGAGATCAATACGTTCTATTCGACGATCACGGCGCAAGCGCTGCAAGAGTTCGCGACCACGCCTGATGTGGACGGCAACATGCTGCTGGACAACACCATCGTGGTCTACGTCACTGAAGTCGCCCGCGCCTGGGACCACAACCAGCAAAACATGCCGCTTCTGGTGTTCGGCGGGAAGAACACGGGCGTGAATGGCGGCACCTTTCTGAAGGTGACGGGCGGCTCTCTGCCGCAGCAGAACGGCGGCAGCGGCAATCGCCCGTTCAACGACCTATGGCTCGCGCTCGCTCCGAAGTTCGGAGTGAACTGGGACAAGCTCGGAGCTTCGAGCCAATCCACTGGGCCCTTGCCCGGCATTTTCACCTGATTCTTCAGCTGAGCGCCCTTCGCTAGCGCTCACCGAACGAAGACACAGGCTGTCGCTTACGCGGCGGCCTAGTGCCCGTCAGCGCCTGCGAATCAGGCGCTGGTGATTTGGGGCTCAGGCTGAACGCCGCGTCTCGAGCGTTCTGCACGTTGTGCAGGCCGCGTCAGCGCTCAGCCTTCGAGGTCTGATCGCAGACTCGTTTGGCGTTCACGGCGGCCAGCGATTGGGACGCGAGCCGTGCGAGCTCGGAATCTGCCTCGCTTCGCCGACCGAGGGCGCACAGCGCTTGCGCCCGAGCAGCGCGCCGTTCCTCGCTCAAGATACCGTTTGGGAATTTGCGCTGGTGCTCATCAAGCACCTTCAGAGCGTCGCCCGCGCGGCCCGCGTGCAGGTCGCCGGTTGCCAGCGACAGGAGCCCGACTTCTCGAGCGAGCGGATCTTCCTGCAGCTGTGCCGCGCGCGCTGGTTCGGCCACGGCGATCGCGAGCGCTGAAGGCGGCGGCGATTCCACCTCTGGGGCCAGTGTCGGCGCCGCGGGAACAGCCGCTACGGCGGGCGCCCGCATGGGCTGAACCGGATTGCCTACGGTCGCTTCGTGCCGAAATGCCAGCACTGCCGCGCTGGCGAGCAAAACAGCGCCAACGAAAGCGGTTGCAGCGAATGGCCAGCGCAGGTGCGCCGCAACCGACGCGCTCGCGACTTCAGCGGGGAGAACGGCTGCGCCTAACCGCGCACGCAAAGCCTCCTCAATTCGCCGACGGTCCGCAGCTGTGGGTTGGCACACGGCGTGGCCCGCGTACACCACCGCGCGGGCCCTGGGGCTCAACCCAGACATCGTTGTCTCCCGCGCCCTGGCTCCGGCGAGTTGTTCCATTCACGGTCGTTCACGCTGAGTACATCCTCTCACATCGCGCCGCGCGCCGAGAACCAGCTAGGCGACCCAGCGATGCCTTCACGAAACCCGCAAGTCATTGCGACCACGGCCGCAAGACCCGAGATATCGTCGAAAAAGCCTCGTTGTGCGCTCCCTTCATGGACTTTAAACGCACAAACCGCGCGCATAGCTCGTATCCTCTCGCGCGCGATTACCTAAGCAGTGGCGACTTGCCCCTTTGTCCGTCCATAAAATCGCCCAATAGCCGAGCATGATTCGGCCAGGAGCGCTCCGGGGCCTCGGTCAGTAGCCAATACGGTCGATTTCGGCACGGACTCGCGCGCGTGCAGACACTGCACCGATGCCCCTCCCTAAACTCTCGCGACGGCAAATGC
>JBDTYJ010000215.1:0-10153 GCA_040005755.1 Pseudomonadota bacterium | reverse complement strand
GCGGGTTTGGCTGAAGCTTTGCCCGCTGACGTCGCCGCTGGCTTGGCGCTGGTCGGCGTGGGTGCGGGCGCCGGCTGCGTGAAATCCGGCAGGGTGATCGTCGGTAGCTTCGGCAAGTTGCTCGGGAGTGCCGGAATTCCGCTCGGGATTGCGGGCATGCCGCTGGGCAGCGCGATCGCGCCACTGGCCGAAATACGGGGCAGGTTTGGCAGGTTGGAGAGCTGACCTGGCAGGGCTGGCAAGCTCTGCAAGAACGCGTTCACGTCAGCCGGCAGCAGCTTGCTGAGCTCGGCCAACGAAAGCGGGTGCAAGCCGCAGCCGACGCCAATCGTGCGATCCATGCGCGCGCCGGCTAAATTGCGCGTATCCAGGCTCGCTTTGAGGCCCACGGTGACGGTCCCGTTGACCAACTTTTCCGCCAGCTGGCCCGCTTTGACGTTCAGATCATGGCTGAGAATCTTTGCCAGGCGGGATTCGGTCTCTACGGCCGCCAGCGCGCTGCACGGCAGTTCACCCTTCAAGGTGAGTGTGGCCTCCGAATGGTCCGAGCCGCGCATCAACAGGCCGTCCCCGTGAAGCTCGAATTTGCCTGCTTTCAGCTGCGTGTCGGTGAGCGTGATGCGGTCGCGAATCGCAGGCACCGCGAACTTCGTGTCGAAGGTCGTGGTATCCCCGAAAATGAATCCGTCCAGCTCGAAGGGGTGAGGTGGAACGTAACCCTTGAGAGTTACAGTCGTGCTGCCGCTCGCGCTGCCCTCAGCCGCACCAGTCCCAAAAGCCAGGTTCGTGGTCGAGCTGACGATCACTCCGCTGATGGGCAGGGGCATGCCGAGCGGCTTGGCCAAGCGCTCAGCGGGCATCGGCGTCATGGTGAATTTGGCCGTCGGCGGGCTCGCGCTCGGCGAGACCTCGATGCGAAATGGCGCTTTGCCGAGATCGGATTCACCGAAGCCGAGGGCAATAGCCGAACCTTCGTGCGCGAAACCAGCACCCACCTTGCCCAAATCCACCCCCAGCAAGCGGGCATGCTCGGCCGCGAACACACCACCGGCTCGCGTACGAGACAACTGCCCGTTGCTCACCTCGAGCCAAGCCGGAGTGCCGGCGGGCTCCACGAAGCGCGCGTGTACGTTCTTCGCGGTCAGCGGTAGCGCGTAAGCACCTGGGTGCGCCTTCGTCCAGCCGGCGATCTCGAAGGCAATGTTCGTGATCGAGCCGGTGATTACGCTGTCCACATTCGTGAGCTCAATCGACTGCGGCGCCATCCCGTCGAGCGTCACGTCAATGCGTCCGACTTGCACTTCGACCGAGCGCACCTTATCGAGATTGAGCTTCACCTGCGTGAGCTGCACCCAGCCCCAACCGAACGCGATGTCTCCCGGCTTGATGGTCACGCCTTGCGCCTCCGCCGCCGAGAGCACCTGGCCCTCTACCCACTTGGGGAGCACGACCAACAGCCCAACCCCGCCGGCCCCCAGCACGGCTAGGACCAGAATCGCCAAAACCAGCAGCCATCGTTTCCCGGTCACGGTCCCTACGCTACGATCTCTTGCCGGCGCGAGCCAACTGCGCTTTGGAGCTATCCCTCACCCATACCCCGATGCCCAACTACCTGACGCCCGAAGGCGCAAAAAAGCTCGCTTCCGAGCTGCAACAACTGGCAAGCGTGGAACGTCCGCGCGTCGTGCAAGAGGTCTCCGACGCCGCCGCCCAAGGCGATCGCTCCGAAAACGCCGAGTACACCTACGGCAAGAAAAAGCTGCGCGAGATCGATCGCCGCATCCGCTTCCTCAGCAAGCGCCTGGATGATGCCGTCGTCGTCAAGCAAGAAGAAGGCGCTCATGTTGAAGTGCGCTTCGGCGCGCGTGTGCAAGTGGTCGACGAAAACGAAAAACGTAGCAGCTACTTGATCGTTGGACCGGATGAAGCCAACCCGAGTGAAGGCCGCATCAGTTTCCACTCGCCCCTGGGCAAAGCACTCATGAAGCGCAAAGTCGGCGACACCATCACCGTAACCCGCCCCGCGGGCGAAATCGATCTCGAGATCGTGTCCATCGAGTACTAATCAGGGTTGCTGCCCCGTCATTGCGCGATTGCCAGCCGCCCCAACGCGCTCATTCGTTCAACAGCAGTTTCGCTCGTTGCGCGAGGCCCTGGATTACAGCGTGGAAGCTGGAGAGCGCCTGCAGCTTTTCGGCGCCGAAGCGCGATTCCAAGCCGTGTTTGATGACCGGAACTCTTGCGGTGCCGCCGGTCGAGCACACGCTATCGATGTCCTGCGGCGTGAGCCCCGCGCTCGCGAGCACGTCATCCAAGCGTTTGAGGATGCTGCTCGAGACTCTGGCGCTCGCGTCTTCGAAGCGGGCGCGGGTAAAATTTTCGCTGATGCTGATGCCGGGATACTCGAAGCGGAACAGCGCGGAATCCTGTTGCGATAGCTCGCGCTTTTCTTGCTCAATGGCCTCGAAAAGTTGGAAGCCGAGCCCTTCTTCAATCAGGCATGTCAATTGGTCGACGTGCAGTTTGTCCTGCTCACTGGCTGAACCGGCGCGCACGCCGCGCAAGAAATCCAACACATCCCGTCGGGCGAGCAGGCAAATGTCGGCCGGGGAGCACAGCCGCTCCATGAGCGGGGTTGGCATTTCTAGCCAATTCGAGCCGAACGGTACCTGGTAGCGCACGCGCGCTCCAAAATGCGCAGCGATACCGTGGCGCATGAGCGAGCCGTCGAAAGCGTCACCGGCCTGTGCCACGCCGCCCAACGCCAGCACCTCCAGACTATCCGCGCGGGTCGGATCTAAGCGCGCGACCGTATAGTCCGAGGTGCCGCCGCCGAAGTCTGCGACCAAGAAGGTGCGCGCGCCCGGCTTGCTGGAGCCAAAGTCATACGCGGCGGCCAGCGGCTCGGGGCAAAAGTGAATGTCCTCGAAGCCGGCAAACTCCGCAGCACGACGCAAGCGTGCTTCGGCCAGGGCATCCGCTTCATCATCGTCACTGAAGCGCGCGGGCCGACCGAGCATCACCCGCCGCACATCACAGCCGAAGTGCGCGTTGGCGCGCATGCGCATCTCTCTCACGAACATGCCGACCAGCTCTTCGAGCGTGACCTTGCGTGATCCGATGCGCGTGTCCGAAAAGCTTGCCATGGGCAGGAAGCGCTTCACGGAACGAATGAAGCGCCCATGCAACCCCTGGGCGATGTACTCATTGAGCGCGCTTGCGCCGAACGACCATTGAGCATCGTCCGAAAAGAACAAAATGCTGCGGAAAACAGTGGGGTCATGCGCGGCGGCATCCAGAGGAATGGGCGCACAGACCGCGTTGCGATTTGCGGCGGCGAGCAGCGAATTGCTGGTGCCGAAATCGATGGCATACATTTCCGGGACGAACGCCTGGCTCATGACTTCACGCACGGTGCTACGAGCCTAGTTCACAAGAACAGGTCGGGCAGCAGCTGATCGGAGGCCACGTCGGAGTACACGGACAAGTCGGTAATGCCTGCGTCGCGCAGCACGTCTTCATCCAGCGTGAAGTTACCGGTGAATTCACGGCTCGGGCGCGTGAAAATTGCGTGTGCAGCGTCGGAAACGATCTCCGGGCTGCGGGCGCGGGCCATTGAGGCATCCCCACCGAGCAGATTTTGCACGGCGGCGGTGGCGATGACCGTGCGCGGCCAAAGCGCGTTGACCGCGATGCCCTTCGGCTTCAGCTCTTCAGCCAGCCCGAGCACGCACAGGCTCATGCCGTACTTGGCCATGGTGTAGGCCACGTGCGGCGCGAACCAGCGCGCTTCGAGATTCAATGGCGGCGAAAGCATCAAAATATGCGGGTTTTCTGCCTTGGCTAGCGCAGGGATACAGGCCTTGGAAGTGACGAACGTGCCGCGCGTGTTGACCTGATGCATCAGGTCGAAGCGCTTCATGTCGGTGGCCAGGGTGCTGGTTAGGGAAATCGCGCTGGCGTTGTTGACCAAGATGTCAATGCCGCCGAACGCTTCAATGGTTTTGGCCACTGCGGCCTGCACCTGGTCTTCGAAGCGCACGTCGCACACGCAGGCAATGCCTTTGCCGCCCGCCCGCTCAATTTCCGCGACGGTTTCGTGCACGGTTCCGGATAATTTGGGGTTCGGGGTATCCGTTTTGCCGAGCACGGCGATGTTTGCGCCGTCACGCGCGGCGCGCAGCGCGATCGACCGGCCGATACCGCGGCTGGCGCCGGTGATGAGCAGTGTTTTCCCACGCAGGGTAGGGGTAGGCATCAGTAACCGAAGTCAGTAGTGACGGCAGATTTCGGCTTTGCTGGCGCCGGGTGCGGGGCAACGATGACGATGTTGGGTCGTGGGGCCACCGGTTTGGCGACCGCGGGCTTTGCGGCTGGCGCAGCGGTTGGACGCGCGGCCGCCACGGGTTCCGCGGACGGTTTGGCTTCCGGCGGCGGAGTCACGACGGGGGCCGCACTAACTAGCGGGGCTACGACCGGCGGCGCGCTCTTCTCCACCGGCGCGGAGCTGACTGCCGCGCTGTTCGCGACCGGAGCCGAAGCGCGATGCGTGACCTTGTAAGCCGCGAAGGCGCCGCCCCCCAACACCAGCACACCCACGCCGAGCAAGCCGGCTAGCAAGCCAGCATTGCTCTTCTTAGGCGCAGGAACTTGGTCTCCGGTCTTCGACCAGTTGGCACCGGTGCCGAGCGGCATTGGGTTGTTGGGCAAGCGCACCGCGGGGGCTTGGCCGAACGCAGGCATCGGCCCGGTTGCATCCGCCACGATGCCGCCATTGGTCAGCTGATAGTGGCGCAGCGCATCTGCGAATTCTTCGCACGTTTGGTAGCGGGCCGCCGCCTCACGCGCCATCGCCTTCATGATGATGGCTTCGAAGGCGCTGTCCAAGTTGGGGTTTAGGGCGGACGGGCGCGGGGCATCCGAGAGCACGATTTTGAACAGCAGCTCGTTGAACGTTTTACCGTCGAAGGGGACGGCGCCGGTCACGCACTCGTACATAATCACGCCCATTGCGTACAAGTCACTGCGTGCATCGGCTTCACGGCTACCGTTGGCCTGCTCAGGCGACATGTAATAGGGCGTGCCCATGACCGAGCCGGTCTTGGTCATTTTCATGCCCTCACTGCTCAGCTGGCTGAACTTCGAAATGCCGAAATCGATGATCTTGACGTAGTCCGTTACGCCGGCTTTTTGCTTGAGCACGAACAGATTCTCGGGCTTCAGATCACGATGAATGATGCCTGCTCGATGAGCGGCCGAAAGCCCAGCGAGCGCCTGCAAAACCAGCGGCACTGCTTGCGCTGGTGATAACTGCCGCAGCCGCTCGATGCGGCCATTGAGCGGCTCACCGTCGAGGAACTCCATCACCATGAAGCGGTCGCCGCTAGGCAACGCGCCGAGGTCCAGCACCTCCAGGATGTGGTCGTTGCCGATGCGACCGGCGGCCTGCGCCTCACGCTCGAAACGCTGTACGATGTCCGCGTTTAGCGCGGCTTCACCGAGCAGCACCTTGATGGCAACGCGCCGCGAGATGGCGACGTTCTCGCCCTCATACACCTCGCCCATGCCGCCTTGCCCGATAATGCGGACGATGCGGTATTTGTCTTGAATGATCTGCCCGGGTTGCAGCATGCGCCAAGCCCCAGTGTATCGCGGCCGGTCCCTCCTGCATACGGCGGCTGCCGCCAAAAGTGCTAGCCCGGCTAGACCAGTGCTTGGATTTTGGCGAAATTCCTGGGCATTGACCGGGCGGCACCGGCTCCGGGCGGCGTTCGCGCAAAGTTCGCATAGAGTGGGGATGCGAATGGAAAAGCCCGAGCCCACGACCGAACGGCGCACCATCAAAGCTCATCCGATCGTGGTGCTGGTGCTGTTGATTGGCTCTTGTTACGCCTTCGGGTACAGCATTTACCGGCTACTGAAGGGCATGCACTTGTGACGAGGGGCGCGCGCGCTAGCATGTGCGCAAATGGCCGCGCGTGTGCGAGTGTGCTTCGTATGCTTGGGTAACATCTGTCGCTCGCCGACGGCGGAGGGCGTGTTCCGGCATTTAACCACCGAGGCCGGTCTTGGCGACGCCTTCGACATCGATAGCGCCGGCACCGCCGGGTACCATAGCGGCGCAGCGCCCGACCCTCGCGCCCTGGCGGCGGGTAAGCGAGCTGGCATCCCCATTGATGGCGAAGCGCGCCAGTTCCAAGCGGCCGACTTTGCCCGCTTCGACTACGTGATCGCGATGGACGCCAGCAACGCGAAGGATCTACGAAGCCTTGCGCCTTCGTTGGATGCTCGCGCAAAGATTCGGTTGCTGCGCTCCTTCGAGCCGGGCGCACCACCGAACGCGCCCATCCCCGACCCGTACTACGGCGACGACGCTGGCTTCGACGACGTACTCGCGCTGTGCCGCGCTGCTTGCCGACACTTGCTTGAAGACATACGCAGGGAACATCGCCTTTGATTGGGAGCGAGCTGCGCGCTGCGGCGGAAGCGGGCGGGCAACGAATCACCGGGTATCAGGCGTTCGCTCGCTTGACGAAGCAGACCATTTACAACGCCGCTGCCAGGTCGTCGACAGCGCAGCCGAAGCGCGGTCGGGCGGGGACGGCGTCCGGCCCACCCAACAACGTGATGGCAAATTTACCCTTGAACCCCGCCGTGACCACACCGCGCGTGCTGCCCATCAACGTGCCGCAGTAGAACGTGCGAACGCCGCAAATGCGCCCGCTGAGGGTCATTTCCGAGTCAATTGGGGTGCCGTACAGGATGGGATCGGCGTCGCCGTCGAGGGTTGATTCGGGGATCGGTGCGGTGAGCAGGCCCTGATCCAGTGGGAACGGACCAACGCTAAGCTCTGGGCCTACCCGAGTGCTGCGATCCATTGCGTCTAACGCTCGGTAAACGAAGCGCACCGCGGTGGTACCGTCGACTGCAGGAGTGTCGATGGTGCCCAAGAACAGAATCGGTAAACCCTCCGCCAAGCTGGTATCGACGGCGAGTAGCGCTGGGCCGCGCACCGCGCCCGGTGCCGGCGGCGCGCACGGGCCATCGCCGGAGGCGTCATTGCCCGCGTCGTTCTCGCTCGCTGTTGCTTGCGTCCGATTTTGAAAATCCTCAAAGCGCCCGCGGGCATCGGCGCAGCCAGGCATTAATCCGCAGCTCATCAGTAGCGCAAGGCCTGGCAAGAACCGCGCGCGACCCCTAAGAATGGACACCATGTTGAGCCTAGCCGACATTGTGGCCGCCTCGCGAGAAGTTGCTGCAACGCGCTCGCGAACCAAGAAAATCGCTAGGTTTGCTCAGGTGCTGCGGCAAACGGAGCTGGAAGAGCTGCCTGCCGCAGTCGGCTTCTTATGTGGCGAATTGCGTCAGGGGCGGCTTGGGCTGGGCTATCGCGCGCTGCGCGATCAGCAAACGGATAGCGCAACGAGCGGCGCGGAGGCGCCAGTCAGCGTGCTGGAAGTCGACGCCGTAATGAACGCCCTGCAAGCGTTGTCCGGTAAGGGCGTAGCCAGCGAGCGTGAGCGCTTGCTCGCTGCGTTATTCGCGCGCCTGACTTCGGAGGAGCGTGCCTTCGTGGTGCGCTTGATTTTGGGCGAGCTGCGCCAAGGCGCGCTCGAGAGCTTGGTGCTGGACGCGCTGGCGCAGGCGACGAGCGTTCCCAGCGCTGCGATCCGCAAGGCCATGCTATTTTCGGGTAACGCGGCGCAAGTTGCGCTGAGTGCATTCCGAGGCGGTGAGGCGGAGCTCGCTCAGTTCACCGTGCAGCTGTTCCGCCCGCTGCGCCCGATGCTCGCGCAGTCCGCGAAGAGTACCGCGGAGGCCGTGTTGCGCGTGGCGCCCGCCGCGGTCGAGCACAAGTTGGACGGTGCCCGCGTGCAAGTGCATCGCCAAGGGGAGCGCGTCGCGATCTATTCGCGTCAGGGCAACGATCTGACGGACGCGCTTCCGGAAATCGCGGAGCTCGGTCGCTCCTTCGCGGTCGAGTCACTGGTGCTGGACGGTGAGGTGCTGGCTATGCGTGCGGATGGCCGCCCCGAACCCTTCCAGGTCACGATGCAACGCGTGGGGCGCAAGCTGGGTGTGAATGCGGCGCGCGTGGATTTCCCGCTGCGTGCGTTCTTCTTCGATTGCTTGTACTTGAATGGAGCCGTACTCGTCGAACAGCCGAACAGCGCGCGCTGGCAGGCGCTGTGCTCCGTCGTGCCGGAGCCCGCGCGCGTGAACCGTGTTGAAGTCGCGAGCGCAGCGGAAGCCCAAACGGTCTTGGATGACGCGCTCGCCTCGGGCAACGAGGGAGTGGTCGTGAAAAGCTTGGCTTCCACGTATGACGCGGGCCGGCGTGGCGCGGGGTGGATCAAAGTGAAGCCCGCGGCCACGTTGGATCTGGTCGTGCTCGCCGCGGAGTGGGGAAGTGGTAGGCGCACCGGTTTGCTCAGTAACCTGCATTTGGGCGCCCGTGATCCGGACTCAGGTGGCTTCGTGATGCTGGGCAAGACCTTCAAGGGCTTAACCGATGCCTTGCTCAAGTGGCAGACCGAAAGGTTGCAGGACCTGGCCACGCAATCGAGCGACTTTCTCGTGCGCGTTCGACCCGAATTGGTGGTTGAAGTTGCGTTCGACAGTTTGCAAAAGAGCTCCACCTACCCTGGCGGCATGGCGCTACGCTTCGCGCGCGTGAAGCGCTATCGAGAGGACAAGCCCGCAACCCAAGCTGACACCATCGGCTTCGTGCGGGAGCTGTTCGAACGCGGCTTCTCGAAGGAGGAGCTGGAGGCGTCGGAAAACGACACGCAAACCGAGAGTGACTCGGAGCCCTGAGTTCGCTATTAGCTTCAGCTGGTGATGAGACGCTCGCTTGCTTTCGGCTGGCTCCTGGGTTGCGGGTCACTGCTTATCCCGGCCGCCGCGCAGGCAAGCGGGTTCTCTGTCGCGCGCTTCGCGTCCGAGCACGGCCACCCCACGACTGAGAATGCGACTGCGGCATATTATAATCCCGCAGCGCTCACGCTGAGTGACGGTCTGCACCTGTTTGGGGATTTAAACGTGGCCGTGCGCCGCGTGAGCTACGATCGCACGCGCGCTGCAAGTGACGCGCCCGACCCTGCGGACGGCGCTGGCGCCAATATCGGTCGTGCAGTGCTCGTGAATCCGCTGCTCAACCCGGTCTTGGCCGCCTCATACAGGCTCGGTAATTTGAGCCTGGGCGCGGGCTTCTTCACGCCGTTCGGCGGCATGGTGAGTTGGAACACGCGCCCGGGTTGGGTGAATTCGCGTTATCCCGGCGTCGTCGACGGAGTCAGCCGCTTCCAATCCATCGAAGGCCAGATCGTGACCAGCCAGTTCACGCTCGCTGCCGCATTGCGCGTGGGCACTGGGCTCAGTCTCGGTGTCAGCGGCAGCGTGCTGCGCTCCTGGATTGACGACGTGCGCGCTTGGAGCAACGGCGGCAACGACATTACCCACGAAGGGCGTTCTCTGCTGGTCGCAAGCGGTTACGCCTTGGGGTTCGGTTTAGGAGCGCTGTATGAGGCCGCGCCCGGAGTGCTTTGGCTCGGTTTGTCCTATCAATCGCGGCCGAACGTGAGCGGCGGCTTGCGCCTCCACGGCTCACTCGAGAACGACATCGGGGGCCCGAGCAGCGCCAACGTGAGCGTTTCTTACGATCTGCCCGACGTGGTTCGCTGGGGTGTGCGCTACCGACCGCGGAAGGCACTGGAATTGCGCGCTTTCGGTGACTACACACGCTTTTCTGCGTTCAGCCATCAGTGCGCGGTCGTGAGCGGCAGCGCTTGCGCTCTTGGAGCCAACGGTGCAGAGCAACTCGGTGCCAAGGTGCTGCAAAACGTTCCGCGGAACTTCAAAGATAGCTTCGGCGTGCGCCTCGGAGCCAGTATTTGGCCGCAAAAGAGCTTCGAATTCTTCTCGGGCATGGGCTTCGAGTCGAGCGCTGTGCCGGCCGCCACCATGGAGCCGGGCCTGCCGGACTGGGATGGCGTTTCTTTCGCCCTAGGCGGGCGCCTTGCGTTGACGCCGCGCATTCACGCGGCGCTCTCGTACACTCACTTCGTGTACATCCCACGCGATGTGCACAGTCAGCTCGCGAGTTACGCTTCGCCCAGCCGCTCACCCGACGCAAGCGGCCACTACACGCAGC
>JBDTYJ010000214.1:0-10200 GCA_040005755.1 Pseudomonadota bacterium | reverse complement strand
GCCGACCGAATCTACGAATAGCGAACCATTCGCTGGTTAGCACTTCTTCCGCAAAGAGGTGGCCCGCTACCAGCGGCCCGCTGCGAGCCCATGGCCCAATCAAACTCGACCGCCAGCCGTTTTAGCGAACCCTTAGGGTCGGCCGACGCCTTCGCCACGCAACTCGCGCTTTCGCGTGATCACGCGCGGCTCGTGCCGATGCAGCGAGTGAATGGCGCCTACGAGCTTCATCCCGAAGCGGAGGATTGGTACGCGCTTCCGGCCTCCCGAGGCTTCGCAGGCTATGGCTTGGGCCGCGCCCTCCGCATGCTGCTCGACATATTGCGCGGTCTCACTGCGCTACACGACACGTTCGCGACGTCGGGAGAGCCGTTCGCACACGGCGAAGTGGCGCTACCCAACTTGCGAATCGATACAGAGGGCGTGTGCCGCCTCGTGCCGTTGACCGCGCGGCACACGGCTGGCTACGAGCTCGAGCCCGCGGCGGCTATTCTTGGCCACCTGGCGCCAGAGCGCCTGCTCGGCGAACGCTTGGACGCACGCGCGGACGTGTTCAGCGCCGGCGCGTTGCTTTGGGAGGCATTGGCAGGGCGCCGTCTGTTCGAAGAGGGAACGGCAGACGCCATCATCGATCGCTTGCTGGGCGCGAAGCTGCCCATGCCGCAGTTGCCCCCGGAGCTCGCCTGGGCAATTCCGCTCAAGTCAATTGTTGCGCGTGCTCTCGCGGTTGACCCGTATCAGCGCTTCACGGACTGCGCAGAGCTGGCGACCGCGATCGCAATCGTGGCTCGCGAGCGCGTCGCCAGTCACGCGGAGGTGGCGAGCTTCTTCGGTGCCGCTCGTGCGGGCGACGCGCGCGCGCTGCATGAGCGTCCGATCCCCACCCAGAGCTCCACCTTCTCGGCGATCGACGCGCCCGCTTCGCGGCGTCCGTCCACGCTCGCGCCGCTCGGGCCCTCGCCATCGCGGCCGCCGCCGCCTGTGACGCCAATTGGCGCCCCACGTCGGTCGCCGTTCACGGCCTTGCTCTTGCCGCGACCCGAGGCGCTGCCGGCCATTCCGGCGCCAGCGCGGCTACCCAACATGGAAGGTTCGTTTCAGGCTTTCAGCGCAGAAGTCACAGCCCCGCGGGCCACGCTTCGACCGCCACCGCTGCCGGCGACTACATCGCCCGAGCCTAGGCCGGGCAGCGACCCTGCGCCGGCATCCGAAGCGAGCCCAGCCTCGACTCTGTCGGCAGTCGTCGTCGCTTTGCCCGTCGACACGGGCAAAGGCGAGCCGAACGCAGCGCTGGAGCAGAAGCCCGCGCGCTCGCGTCGAGCGTGGCAAGCGCTAGCCTTGTGTGCGATGGCCGCCGCGGTCGTGATCGTGCCGCGGAGTTGGCAGGTGGCACCGGTAACGCAGGCGCCGCGTGCTCCGGTCGCGCCTGTTCAACTCGAGCGTGCAGCCACGCCCGGCGTAGTGCTGTTCGAGTCTTCGCCTACGCCGCAAACAGCAAGGCCAAGCGCGAGCTCCGCACCGAAAGCGTTGAACAACGCGAGCGCGCCGCATGCAGTCGATATGCATGCGGCGCCGCGCGTTCCGAAGTCCGTCGCGAAGGCCAGGAGCACCAAGGCGAAGGACTACGGTATTTAGCGAGTACTATCCGCAGACGCGGATAGCGCTCACTTCACCTGGCGCCGGCGGTGCCCGCAGCAGCTTCGCCAGCCGTGCCCAAATCAGGCGCGCCGCCGAGACCGAGGAGGCCACCTTCGCCGCCCGCACCAGCCGATACGGTCGAGCCAGCCTCACCGCCAGAGCCGGCAGCGGGGATGACAGCAAACTCGCCGCCTGCGCCAGCATCACCGGTGGGGGTCGTGCCGCCGTCCGAGTCACTGCTGCAAGCAGCGAACATCAGAGCAGCACTCAAGATCAAACCAAGACCGACAATATTTTTCATTAAGTTCGTCTCCTCAAATATGGCCAACAGAAAGAAGCGCCGCCGTGTAACCCGCAGAGCGACTTTCGGCAATCTCACGTTTCCGATCTCAGCGTTCTAGGGTGTCGTTTTTGTGCAGCCGGCACCGGTTTTCGTGCATTTTTCCGGCGTGCTTGAAGGCCTGGCGCGCCCCGGGCGTGCCTAGGCGCCAACTTTCGTCGCTATTTTAACGGTTTACGACGCTGGCGGCCGGTTCCGGGTCGCACAGCCCGGAGCCTTCACCGGCCGGTCGAATTATTGGCGCCTGGGCCGGCAAAACCGCGCCAGCGGCCGTCGCCCACGTCACGCACGTGCCCCGACTGGACGCGCTCCGGTCAGTTGGGCGCCGGCTTTGAACGAGCGGGCGGTGCTCGACCTCCTTCACGGCAACCGTCAGCAGTGAGCTGCGCAGGCCGCCCTCAACCAGCGATCTTTCGCACGTCCACTTGATTGCCACCCAGGACCGCCGCGTAGCGATCCGCCCATGCGACGGCGTCACGAAGGCTCGGAACCTCAATGATTGAGAACCCAGCAATCAGCTCTTTCGACTCCGCGAACGGCCCATCCGTCCAGACTCGTTTGCCTGGGCCGGGCGGCGACAACCGAACGCCTTTTGCGCTGGGCTCTAGGGCCTCCGCGGCTAGGACTCCGCCGTCGGGTGCGAGCGCCTGACGGAGCTCCTGCAGCGCACTTTCCCGCGTAGCTTTCGAGCTCTCTCCCGCTTCGGACGCGGCGTCTGCCTTAGATAAAAATAGGAACCGTTGCGGAACGTTAGGACTCGGTTTGGCAATGAGCCCAAGGTCCCAAGGCTCCACGACCGGCCCAACTTCAACTTCCGAGGCGCCGCTAGCCCGCGCGAAATCGCGCGCGTGCGACACGGCGTCCTGCATGGACGTTGCTTTGATCATCGCAAATGATGAAAGCAGCTCGTTGTCGCCCGCATACGGGCCCAGCGTGACCTGATGCTCGTCAGCAGCGCGTTTTAGACGCGCGCGCTTCGCGCTCGGGTGTAGGCCGGCACCGGTCAAGAACACGCCGTTCTTGAGGCCTTCTTGTACGAGCGCGCCCATCTCAGAGACGATCTTTTGGTCCGGTGGCGCGCCGGCTTCCATCTTTGCGTCGACCTTGTGCATGACCATGAAGCGCATGCGCAAAGCTCAGCACATTCGCACAACTGTGGGAAGGGTTGCTGAGTCTGCGCAATGTCTTTAGATGGGTGAACGAGGCCACACAATGATCAAGACCCCGCAGCTCGGTTTGGTTCCCCGGCTCATCGGCGTGATGGCGTGCGGCGCTTGTGCAGCACCGCCTACGCCCGCGGCTCCGATGGCAATGACCAATGCGCCGGGCGCCGCGCCCTCCGCAATCGCTGCGCCGGCACGCGTTACGTATGAAAGCCGCGGCGGCATGTGGCTGCCCTCACAAATCCCCGAGCATGCGCAGGAGCTCAGGCAGCTCGGCTTGCAGATTGATCCCGCATTGCTCGCCGATCCGAAGTCGAGCTTGCTGGGCGCGATCGTAAATATGGGCTGCTCAGCTTCGTTCGTCTCGAACGAGGGCCTGCTCATCACTAACCATCACTGCGCCACAAGCGCCCTGCAAGCAAACTCCACACCGACCGCGGACTTGCTCGCGCAAGGAATGCTCGCCAGAACGCGCGCGGAGGAGCGCAGCAGCGGTCCGAGCGCTCGCTTGAATGTCTTGTCCAAGATGACCGAGGTCACGGCTCGAGTGCGCGCGGCGCTCGACCAGGCGACGGATGATGGCGCGCGGGAGCTAGAGCTCGAACACCTGCAGAAGGAGCTGGTTGGCAGTTGTGAAAACGGCCGCGCGGACACCCGCTGCGCACTGCTCGGCATGTACGCGGGTGCTCGTTATTTCCTGAGCGAAACGCTCGAGCTACGCGACATTCGCATCGTGTATGCACCCGCGGCGGGCATCGGCAATTTCGGGGGTGAAGTCGACAACTGGCGCTGGCCGCGGCACAGCGGGGATGTTGCCTTCTTCCGTGCCTACGTGGGGAAAGATGGCAAGCCGGCGGACTACGCGCTCGACAACGTGCCGTATCGACCGCCTGCGGTCCTGAAGCTTGCCCGCACGCCGCTCGCGGAAGGGGATTTGGTGTTCGTGGCCGGCTACCCCGCCGAGACCTCGCTGCTCGCACCTGCGGTAGAAATGCGCCAAACGGTCAACGTTTGGTACCCCGAGCAACTCTCGATGTTCGACGCCTATCTCTCGCTAATCGGCGCGCTCTCGAAAGACGATCCAGAGCTCGCCATCAAAGCCACGAGCCGGCGGCGCGGCTTCGACAACTACCGCACCAAGCGCTTGGGGGAACTAGCAGGCATCCAGCGTGAGGGCCTGCTGGTTGAGAAGGAAGCTGACGAGAAGGCGCTACAAGCGTTCATCAATGCCGATCCGACGCGGCTCATGAAGTACGGCACTGCGATCGGGGATCTGGAGCGTGCATTTGCCGAGCGCGAGCTGACACGCGAAGCCGACACGGCCTTGGAACGTGAAATCCTAATGCCGCGGCTGATGTTCGCAGCCTATCGCGTGCTGCGGATGGCCGATGAACGCCAGAAGCCGGACGCGCAGCGCGACCCGGATTACCAAGAGCGCAACGTGTCAAAGCTGCTCGACGAGCTCAAGTCGCTGGCCGCGAGCTACAACCCGAAGCTCGATCGCGCGTACTTGAAGCTCGCGCTACAGCGTGACCGCGCGCGCGACGCTCAGCACCGCACCCCCGCCCTCGAGGCAATCGCCGGCAAGAGTCCGACCGACCAAGCGATCGACACTGCGATCGCCGCGCTTTGGGAAAAAACTCAACTGGGCGACGCGCAGTTCCGGCTCAGCTTGTTCAAGAACGCGAGCTTCAAGGAGCTGGCGAAGCACCCAGATCCGATCCTGCGCTTGGTTGCCAAGCTTTACCCGCAGTTCCTGGCGCTCATCGAGCGCCGCAAGCGCTTCCAGGGTGCCTTGTTGCGGCTCGAGCCCCCTTATGTGGAAGCACTGGTCGCCTTCAAAGGTGGCACCGTTGCACCGGATGCCAACCGCACGCTGCGCGTCGCATACGGTACGGTAAAACGAGCACCCGCCGGCGAGCCCGGCTCCCACCTCGGAGCGTTCACGAGCGTCTCGCAAGTGGTCGCGAAAAACACGGGCAAGCCGCCGTTCCAGGTGCCTGCCGCGTTGCTCGCCGCTGCGAAGGACGCGCCGCATTCGCCATTCGCCGACACAGCCCTGCGCGACGTTCCGGTCGATTTCTTGAGTGATTTGCAGATCACGAACGGCAACTCTGGCTCCGCAACGCTGAACGCGCGGGGTGAGTTGGTCGGGCTGGCGTTCGACGGCACCTATGAATCCGTGGCCTCGGATTGGGCGTTCAAACCCAATACGCGCAGCATTCACGTCGACCTGCGCTACATCCTATTTTTACTGAAGAGCGTGGACCATGCGGATGCCTTGCTGAGTGAGCTCGGCGTCGACCCGTAGGGCGACGGTGGTTTGTTTTTTTGGGGGGGTCCCGCGCAGGCGGCCGAGTTCGAACTAGCTCCTGTGCTCGGCGTCACAGCCCGCTCTTGTTGTTCCCGCACCAAAAGACGTTTTCGGACAAAGCTGCGACGTTTGCGCAACGGCACGCGCGACTTGCCGCGTCGTCGCTCGTGCTCACGAGACTGTACGCGGCCCACCCGCGCACAGCTCGCCGACACAACAAGAGTCGACCGGACCGGTTAGGTGTACGTCACGGACGAGAGCGGGCGCCGGATCGACGCCAAACTGATGCCGCGCGTGAGGGCAAGCACCAGCCCTGCAGCCTCCGCATACGAGCTCGCCTCGATCACGTTCGAGAGACCGAGTCGAGCCGCAGTGACGTCTAGGATAGTGCGATTGTCGCGCACAGCGATGATGGGAATTCCGCGCTGCTCAGCGCAGAGCATTGGCACGCCGCCGAGCGCGCTCGCGGGCGCGACCACCGCGACGACGTTGTTCAGGTTGATTGCGTCGGCGCAGCGCGTGCGTGCAGACGCAAACTGAGGCGCGGCGCGCAGGCCCACCAGCACGCACGCGAGGCCGCTCACGGACGAGATCTCGCCGGCGCCACGCGCGTCGACTACCGGCCGCTCGAGTGAGAAGTTCTTGAAATTGATCATCGGCCCGTGCGCCGCGGGAATGCCGTATCGCGAGGAAACGATGTGCGACAGGATGGCCTCGACCCCGCCAACCGGGTTCGGGTGCTCGCCGCGAAAGTGCAGCGCATAGTCGTCAGTGGGCAGGCCCTCGATGTTGCTCGTTATCGCGATCGCGTCGACGCCGCGGGAGATCAGCGTTTCGCACGCATCGAACAGGACACGCGGCCGTTCAACGGTGCCGACGTACGCGCCGGAGGGCGTCCGCAGACAACGGCCGCCGATCTTCTCGTCGGTAATCACGACGTGTTCGATGTCCACACCGTGCACCGCGCGCACGGTGTTGATCACGTTGAAGACAACGTCTAGCTCCGCGCGCCCCACCTTTTCCACGACCAACCCTATCTTGTTGCGGTACGGGCGGTAGAGATTCACGGCCCCCCGCATGAAAAGGTCGAGCGTGTAGCCCTCGGTGTAGAGCAGGTTGGGCGGCGTGGAGATGAAGTTAGAAGCGTTGAGGGCGTTCGGGTGGGTGACAAGGTAGTCGGCGCTTGCCGCAAGCAGGGCGCTCGCCGGGCAGGCGTCGCCAGCGTAGCCGCCAATACTGCACCCGATGCCCGTCGGAACCACGCTCACGACGACGGAGCGTCCGGGGAAGACTTGCGTCGTCACGTCTGCATGGTCGGCGGCCGGGCGATCATCCCAAATCGTCGCCTCCACGTGCAGATCGCGATCATCGGCTTTCGAGATGCACCAGCGCAATGCGCCGGGCCCGAGGGCACGCTCGACGGCTTCCACGACCGCCCCGCGCTCGATGGTGGCCCTGGGCACCAAGACCTCTCGATTGTGAATCATTATCTCGCGTTCTCCTCGTTGACCGTTGCTGGCAAGTCTGAGCGCCCGCCAGTCGGGCGCTCATGAAACGGCCAAGCTGTCTCGCGACGCGCAGCGCCGTCAATAGGAACTCGACACGCCTCGCTCGTTCGGCCGCGCGTTCTTGCTACCGTCTCATGGTGCGACGTGGCATCACCGTCTCGCCGTCTCGCCGTCTCGCCGTCTCGCCGTCTCGCCGTCTCGCCGTCTCACGACGCGACGGCGGTCGAAGCCGTCAGCGATGGTGACGTGCGCGTTCCGTCTGTGATAAACGCCTCGCCCGACAAGATGCCAGCAAACACCGTACGGAGGGCGAGCCCTGCACGCAACGACTGGGGCGCCTTGTTGCTGCTCTTGTCCATGCCTTTCGTCGCGGGGGTGTGCGTCATCAGCGTCCAGATCTACCTCGGCGAGGGTGTTAAACCGTTGACCGTGGTGATGGTGGCGGCGCTCGCGCTGTTCATCTACGCGTTGAACGGTCTCAGCGACGGCGCGGAGGACGCGATCAACGACGAACGGCGCGCCGCAACACTGCGCGCCAACGCGTGGTGGACGCTCGGGGTTTCGTCGTTGGCAGTGGTTGTGGCTGGCGTGTTGCTGTTGCTGCGCGGACGTTTGCATCTGCTTTATCCAATCCTGATGCTCGTTGGCGTTGCCTATTCTTTCCGCGTCATTCCAGCTTTCTCCGGGTCAGGGCTGCGCAGGTTCCGCCTCAAAGACGTACCGTTCGTCAAGAACCTGAGCATCGGCTGCACCTGGGCGGGCGCCGTGTTCCTCGGCCCGCTGCTCGACACGGAGGGTACGCGCCACTCCTTCGGACGCCTCGCCATTCTCGGCGCGTCCTACGCCATCATCGCGGTCGAAAACTCGATGTTTTGTGATCTGCGCGACGAGCTGGGCGATCGCGAGGCCGGAGTACGAACCGTCGTCGGATACCTCGGGCGCTCGCGCACCTTCACCGCGATCTTTGTCAGCAACTTGTTGTGGTCGACGCTCGTCGGGACGTCGTTTGCGTTCGCGATCGTCAATGGCGCGACCGCGGCGTTCCTGACCGTGCTGGCTATTGGTTATCCGTTCGCCGTCTGGCTGGCCACCGAACGTTTCGCCGTTCGGCGTGGCGTCGCGAACGGGATCATCGAAAGCTCTGCGGTCATTTTCGCGCTGGGCCTAGTCGTGCTCGGGCTCTGCTAGCTGCGGCGACGGACGCCTGAGCGGCAATTTCGGCCTGGTCTGGGGGCCACCCGAGGCGCCGCGACAGAGCGAAAGCGGTGAGTGCTACGCCATACTTGGCACAGTATGCGCGGGCAACTGTGCCGGCGCGTAGCGCGAGCGCACGGCGATCAGCGCGCGAGCTGCGCCATGGAGTTCCGTGGTCCGCATTGACCACGCTATCGCCAGGCGCTAATCGAGGCCGATGAACGGCAAAACGCCGACCGAATCTGACGCCGTTCGCCCGGGGGCGGCTGCTTCCGAGCGCGGCGCGCAGGTTCGTGATTACTCGACCATCAGCCCGTCAGCGTTGTCCTTGTTGTTGATGAAGGCACAATCGAGCGTGCCTTTCGCGAAGCAGGCGGCCACGCTGCTTTGGGGTGATTCGGCGCCGAGCGGGTTGGCCGACGCCATTGCCGTTGCCGGCGCGCCGCAGCGCTTGCGTCATTTCGAAAACCGCTATTTCAGTTTGGACCGCTTGCTGAATGAGGCCGCGCTGCCACGAGTGCTGGAAGTGGCGGCCGGACTCTCATTCCGAGGCCTTGAGCTGGCACGCACCAACCCCCGCGTTTTCTATATCGATACGGATCTCCCCGAGATCATCGCGCTCAAAGCCGATCTCGTGGCGCGACTGCACCCCGCCCCGTTGACCGGCACACTGCGTGTCCAGCCGCTCAACGTGCTCGACGACGACGCCTTCCGCGCCACCGTGGACGCCCTGCCAGCAGGGCCAATCGCGATCGCCAACGAGGGGCTGCTCGTTTACCTGGACGCCGAAGAGAAGGCGCGCCTCGCCGCCAATGTTCGCGCCGCACTGAGAGCGCGTGGCGGCGTTTGGCTCACCGCGGATATCTACATTCGTCACCCGTTGGGCGCCGCGCCCACCGTCGGCTACGGCCGCTCGCGCCAATTTCTCGAGCAGCACCGAGTCGAGGAAAACAAGTTCGCGAGCTGGCTAGCAGCAGAAGTATTCTTCAACGCAAACGGCTTCAAAGTCGTCAAGAAGCTCGCGCATCACCATCCGCGTCACATTCGGCAATCTTGGGCGCTCGCGCTGGCGCCGTAGCGCGCTCGCTCATCCAGCGCGTCCCCCGGCGCGCACAGCAGCGGCGTCATCGCTGCCAGCGTACCTCACCCGCCGCGCGCGCAGCAATACACGGCGACGGCCGCTCGTGAATACGAGTTGCACTCCCGACGCCGGGACAGCCTTCACGAACACGAAATCCGTGTTGGAACTCAAACCCCGATTTTCAGTCTGGGAGCGCGACCTTGTCGCTTCGGGGGCGGATGCGAGTCACTCGGCGTGCTGCAACGTCAACGCAGCGGCTTCCTCAACTTCAACGTGGCGGGGCCATAGCCGAGCGCTTCGTAGAATGCGCGCGCATCGGTATTGAAATCGTAGACCACGAGCTCGAGCCATTGGGCGCCGCGAGTCAATCCCCAAGCTTCAGCCGCAATCGTCAGCGCGCGACCTACCCCTCGGCGCCTCCAGGCGCGCGCTACGGCAATGTTGTCCAACACTCCCCACCGTTGCGGAACGAAGATGCTCATCTCGGGGGCACTGCGCAGGATCACGGCTGCAAGGCCCACGATCCCTCCCGCGTCTGCGACGAGCAGCGTCGAATCCGCGGCGCGCAATTGGTTGTCGAAAAACTCACGCGATCGGGGCTCGGAAAGGGGGGCGCGAAACATCCACGGAGCGCGCTGAGCGTGCAGCGCGTCTACCTCCGCATATAACGCCACGACACCCTCGTAGTCTCCCGCGGTCGCCTCGCGAATTAGTGGTGCGTCGCTCATTCGGGGGTAGCGTAGCAACTTCCGAGCGCGCGTTCATGCGGGCCGTTGCTACACCACCTGTGCTGCCGAGCCGCGTGTGTAGGGGCAAAAAGGGCTCAGATGGTCAGCGCCGTTGGGCCGCGTTAAGCTGTTGGCATGCGCATGGGCCTGTTGATCTTGGTTTGCTTTGCGGGTTCGGGCCTTGCTGCTTCGGGGTGCAAGGGACCGCAGGTTACGTACGCGCCGGACGCCTCG
>JBDTYJ010000213.1:0-10298 GCA_040005755.1 Pseudomonadota bacterium | reverse complement strand
AACGTTGGTGACATCAAACCGTCGGAGCTGGCGCTCGAGTTCGCAATGCGGTTGGCATGGCGAGTGACGGATTTGACCGAGACTAACGCCACTGATGTGATCGCCGCGCAAGCCGCGCGCGACTTCGGGTCAAGCACCGCCGCCGAGATCGCGGACATCGTGATGCGCTATTACCAAATCAACATTGCCCGGCGCCCAGAGTTCATGGGCAAGAGCACCTTCAACTACGTGAACTACGGAGACGAGGGTCAAAAACGCCTGGACGAGCTCAGCGCATTGCTCGCGCGAGCCAGCGCCGTTTCCGACGCTTTGCCGGCCAATAAGAAGGACGCATTTTACGAGATGGTGTTGTATCCACTCCGCGCCAGCAAGCTTCAGAACGAGAAGTACATCGCTGCCGGCAAAGCCGAGCTCTACGCGAATCAAGGCCGGACCGCCTCGGTGACGAAGTACCGAACGCTATCGACCACGGCCTACAACACGATTCGCAGCGATTTGACGTACTACAACAGCACGCTCGCAGGCGGCAAATGGCAGAAGATGATGGACCCTTACAACAACGGCGACGGCCAGCCGGTGATTGAGGGAATGCCGTCGTTGCCCGCCGTGCCCGGCGCCTCGGGCACCTTGGGTGTAGCCGTCGAGGGTCAGACGACCGGAAATGAAACGACGACGCTGAGGTTCTCCGTCTACACGAACGATCAACGATTCGTCGACGTATTCACGAAAGGCGCCGCCGGATTCTCATGGACCGCCACCACGTCGCAGCCCTGGATCAAGCTCACGAAGATGGCCGGCACCGTCACGGACGAGGATCGGATTTGGGCCAGCATCGATTGGCCCACCGCGCCTGCAGGAGACAGTACTGGGACGATCACCATCACGGCAGGCGCCATGTCGAAGACAATTTCGATCAGCGCATCGAACCCTGCGACCCCATCGCGCACTGACCTGACCGGCTACGTCGAGAGCAACGGCTATGTCGCGATTGAGGCGGAGCACTTCACCGACAAGATGGCCCGAGGCGGAGCAGAATGGCGCGTGTTCAAACAATTGGGACGTAGTGGGGACTCGGTCAAAACTCTGCCTGACGTGTCGCCTAGTATTACGAGCGCTCTCTCCACGACCTCGCCGGAGCTGGACTACAAGATCTACTTCTTCACCACCGGCACGTTTCCCGTTACCGTGTACCGCATCCCCAGCCTGAACACGACCGGAGCTTGTCGATTGGCAATTGGCGTGGATAGCTCGTCCCCGCAAACCCTCACGGGTGTGAATTCCACGGATGACTCGAAGTGGGGCAACAACGTGCTCGAGCAGATCGAAAAGCTTTCCGGCACCATTCAAGTGTCCGCCCCCGGGTATCACACCCTGAAGCTCTGGAAAGTGGATCCCTCGATTGCGGTGGACCGCATCGTCATCGACACGGGCGGCCTACTGCCGTCGTACATGGGACCACCGGAGAGCTACTACCACTAGTGCACCGCATGTGATGTTCCATCAACAATCGCTTCGCGATTGTCCGCTTCGCGATTGTCCGCTTCGCGGCATGCGGTGCACTAGGCTGTCTCACCGGGGCTTTCGCCCCGGAACACCACGCCTGCTTCGCAGGCTCGCGAGTCCTCGTCTACCTGAAAGAGACCGTTCTTGCGCTTGCTGATGCTGGCTGATCGCCTGACTTGATTGCTGCTTAAATCGTCCGCGCGCCCCTCTCGTTTTATGGATCCATTCCGCCGTCCCAAGAGGCCAATCAGATGATGACCCATCGCGGTGACTTCCATGGCCTCCTTGCTGTTCACGCAGCTTCTGTGCTGTTGCTCGTGATCTCCGGCTGTTCCAGTGGTCAAGACACTCCGAAGGCTGGGAACGCGGCTGGCAATGCGGGGAGCGGTGATAGCGCTAGCACTGGGGCTTCGGGCGCCTCCGGGAGCAGCGCTCCGACGGGCGGCAGTAGCGCGGCTACCGACACCGGCGGCAACGCTGCAACCACCGGCGGCAACGCTGCAACCACCGGCGGTGGCTCGGCAACTGACGGCGGTGCACCGGGACTCGCTGGGAGCCCGGGCAGTGGCGGAAGCGGCGCGGCAGCGGGCGGATCTGCGGGCGGCGCCCCTGGTCCAAAGGTAGCGGTCGACGCGAGCGGCAAGTACACCGTCACTTTCACCCGCCCCCCGTGGGTATTCGGCGGCAGCCTTGGCGCGCCTGCCACCGCGATCGCCAGCACGACCGGCAGCGACGGAGGAGGCGCCTACCACGAAACGACGTTCACCTACACGAGCAGTGGCACGCGCAACGCGCGGATTCGTTCGTACGATGGCGCACCAGTAGTTGTGTTCGCGGAGACCAATCCGGCTTCCGGCAGCAACATCCGCAACTTCCCCAAGTTGTCGACGGTTCCGTCGGCCAGCTACCATTTGACACATCAGGATGTTCAGTTCGCGCCGTACACGTTCTCCGGTCTGACCGGAGATAGTCCCTGGCTATTTTTCGACGACTCGGCGAATGCATTCATCCTTTCGGCGGGCTCGCACTTCATGAATGCGCAGACGTCACGCGACGGGAGCGGCGCGCTGGCGGTTGGCATCTCATCGCAGATCTCGATGCTGCCGGCCAGCTTCGAACAAACCGCCGTGCTGGTCGCGGACGTTGGCATCAACCGCGCGTGGGACGACTGGGGCGCCACACTGATGAAGTTGGGCGGTAAGAAGCCGAACCCCAGCGATCTTTCGCCGGATCTGGCGATGCTCGGTTATTGGACCGACAATCACGCGGCCTACTACTACAAGACCGAAAGCGGCAAGGACTATCAGACCACGCTCAAGGACGTCAAAGCGTTCTTCCAGCAGCAGGGCACGCCGCTTGGCTCGATTCAACTCGACAGTTGGTGGTACCCGAAGGGGTCCGCCAACACCTGGGAGGGCAGCGGAACGGATCGCGGAGGCGAGTACCTGTACCAAGGCGACAAGACCTTGTTCCCGAACGGCCTCGGTAGTTTCCAACAGTCGCTCGGGCTGCCGCTGGTCGCGCACGCGCGTTGGATCGATAGCGCGAGCCCCTATCGGACCATGTACAAAGTATCCGGGGGTGTAGCCATTGACCCCGCGTTCTGGACGAGCATCGCTTCCTATCTCAAGAGCAATGGCGTCGCAACGTACGAGCAGGATTGGCTCAACGCAAATGCCATGCCGCTGACTACGAATCTGACCGACCAAGATGCGTTCACCGACAACATGGCCAAGGCAATGGCGGACGCGGGGCTCAGCATTCAGTATTGCATGGCGCTGCCCCGCCACTATTTGCAGAGCAGTAAATATCAGAACTTAGTCACCGCCCGAGTCAGCGAAGACGGCTTTGCACGTGACCGCTGGCGTCCGTTCTTTTACTCTTCACGGCTGGCATGGTCCGTCGGTTTGTGGCCCTGGACAGACAGTTTCGACAGCAGTGACCACGACGGTCTGCTGCTCTCGACCCTGACTGGCAGCATGATGGGAGTGGGGGACGCGATCGGCAGCATCGATAAGGCCAGCATCTTGCGCGCCATCCGGGCAGACGGCGTTCTGATCAAGCCTGATGCGCCGATCCTACTGCTCGATAAGAGCATCTTGGCCGAGGCTCAAGGCAAGACTGGGCTCAGTATCGCCACCACCTACTCAGACCACGCGGGCGGTCGCACCACGTACGTGTTCGGCTTTACCGGTAGCAGCGCTTCGATGTCCTTCACTCCGGCCGAGCTCGGCTACAGCGGCTCCGTCTATGTGCTGGACGTCAATCATTCGACCGGTCGCGTGCTCACCTCGAGTCAACCGAACACTGATACAGTCAGCAACACGGCGTACTACATCGTGGCGCCGGTGGGTCAGTCTGGGATTGCCTTTCTGGGCGAGAAAGACAAGGTCGCGTCGACCGGCAAGAAGCGGATTGCCGATTGGTCCGACGACGGCACGCTCTCGGTTTCGGTGGTCTTCGCCAGCGGCGAGAGCTCGGTGACTCTCAGCGGGTACGCCCCCTCAGCGCCGACGGCCACGGCGACCAGCGGTGCGGTCGGCAGCGTGCAGTACGATTCGGCACAAAAGCGCTTCACGCTCGCCGTGATGCCAAGCGCCAGCGCCGCGTCCATCCGCTTGCATCTCTGATCGCCCGCTTCAAGACCTGGAGCTCACTCCTGCATTGGTGGTTTGCGGCGGAGTGAGCACCCGGGACCGCGGCCACAGGGCAAAGCGCGCAGAGCTGATTTCTCACGGTGCCGCGCTGGGCGTTCCGCGTGCACCACCCACCCCGCCGGAATCGCGATTCAGTGGGGTGGGCGCCCGCGCTCCAGCAACGCAGCTCATGGTCCGTACATGTGCCCGGCGTGTGCGCCCGTCGCACGCGAGCCTATGATTTCGCCCGAGCCAATCGTCGTGTCTCGAGGGGATTCGTAGTGAGGCCTGCGCGACGGACGCGCTGCCAGCGCAGATTGGACCGGCACTCTTGTAGAGCCGGTTTGGGCGCGTGTTCTAGTGCTTGCGGCGGCGCAGCAACGCCAGCGCGAGCGCGCTTGCCGCCACGAAGGCGCTCGCCGGATCGCCACCGCCCGCGATGTTGCAGCCGCCAGAATCCGCGCTCGCGCCGTTGTTGGGGGTGCTTCGATCTCCGCCTTCACTGGCCACAGTTCCGGCTGCGCCGTTCAAGACGCCGCCTTCAGCTGCGCCGTCCGGGGCGCCGCCGGAACCGCCTTCAGCAACCGGCATGGGCAAGCCCGCGTTGTACGCCGCCAGGGCTTCCTTGATCTGCCCCGAGTTGTCTTCGATCACCCTGCCCGGGCCGCTTTGCCCAGCGCGCACAATCAAGCGATTGGGCGGCAATTGTGCGAGCTCCTGAGGCCAGGTGCCAACTTGCGCGGCGCTGCCGCGCAGCACGCCGCCCTGGGGCAACTCAATGCGCCAGGGCGCCTCGGAGAAGGTGAGGCTCGGATTGCACTCAACCACGCGCACCGCGCTGTGCACGTTACTCACCTGCGGAAGGTCTGCGTTGAAGTCGAATAGCGGGTCCAGCGTCATTTCGTCTGCGGACAGCGTGGTGTACATGCGCGTAAGCTGCGGGTGAGCAGTAATCAGGTCTTGAACGCGCTGGATGGGCTGGAACACGTTCTTGTCGAGCGCAGCCACGTAGTCAGCTTGGTTGAAGGTGACCGTGTTCATATAACAGCTCGGGCAAGCCTGCAATTTTTCGAACGTGAGGCCAGCCGGCAGTGTGACTGCTGCGCGCGTGGCATCCCAAAAGCCATCGTACGAACCGAAGGTCAGGGCCACACCATTGAAAAACGTCGCGTTCGTGAGCGGCGTGGTCGCATAGTAGTTCCAGTAGTAAGCGTCGGAATTGGTCCAGATCTGACTCTTGAGCGTGCTGCTTGCGCCAGAAAATTCAGTCACGAACCCTTGCCCACCCGCGTCGTTGGCGGCATCAATCACTACGGAGTTGTAGTTGCTGTTCGCGTTGAACCAATTGATGCGCGCCTCATTCAGCTCCAGCGATAGGTAGTTCTGCGGTGTCGCGCGGGATTTGCCCAGCACATAGGTGAGCACGCCCATATCATCGTTCGCGGCAACGGCCGTGAGCTTGATGGGAATGGAGGGCTCGCTGCCCTTATAGTTGATGATGATGGGGCGAATGGATCCGGCCGAAGCGCCTTTGGTGAGGCGCAATGCGAGCAGATACAGGCCCTGCTGCAGGTAGCTTCCGAGCAGCTTGGGAGCGCTGCTGGGCACGTCGTAGCCGTTTTCGGTGAGCCAGCTCACGGCGACATCCGCCGGGTTCGACAAGGTTTTGTCGAGCGAGATCACCGTCCACTCGAACGCGCCGACCACACCGGATGCCTCGACCGTGACGCCGCCAAAGCCGTTCGGGTCCCCGCTGGCGCCGCCCTCGGAGGAGACGGCAGACGAGCCCGCGGAGCCAAGAGCGCCATCGTCTTCCGCTTGACACGTTCCTTCGACTTTTACGGTCAACGTGTAGCTCGGATTCGTCGTGGCTTGCAGACGTTGAAACGCCACGTCCGAAGCCACGCCGATGTCCGCGTCACTTTTCGGCACCGACGAGATCGGCAAAAGCCACGAAAATTTCTGCGAAGGCCCTTGGTACTTGATCTGAATCACCGCCGTGACGGTGCCGTCATCATTCTGCGCAAAGATGATGCCCTCCGCCGCCTGATTGACCGGCTGCGCCTGATCACAAAAGAAGCCGCCACACGCCGCCGCCGTGCCCGGTGTGAGTGCAGCCGCCAAACAAGCGCCCAGCGCAACGATCGTGCTCCGCAGGATAATTCGCATCTTCAACTCCTTCGCCCCTTCAGGCCGGTACAACGTCGGACAATTCGATCAGACCCACCCCCGCCTTTGGCACGCTCTGGCACACGATCGCCCGGGGTTTTCGCGTTTTTTTGCGATTCGAACCATCACTCAGCAAGCTTGGTGCCAGCGCGGTTCGTTTCAGGGCGGTTCGTCACGCGCGTTTGGCACCGGACCGGGTTTCGGCGGTCGCGTCTGTCAGCGGATCCCCGGTAGCGGATGCGCGCTCACCCCGATCCGATTCCCGTCCCAATCCCGCGCGTAAGAAGTCCACTCCGTGCGCGGTTCGATCACGCACCCCGCCGCCTCCAACCTGGTCTGGGGTTAGGCCGACCAAACGCCATCGGGTCGACGTAATCGTAACAGTATGCGAACTCGTCCGTGCCCGCCGCGGGCTCGCTCGGCTGGCATGAAAATGCACGCCCAGACTCGCTCCGAGAGAGAGAAGACGAGCACGCTCGCATGGCTTGGCGGCGTCTTCGGGATGGCTGGCGCTAAACGAAAGGCGCCCCTGAAGGGTGGACTCCGAATCGCCATCGCTGCGGTGGCTGATGCGCTAACTGCGTTGCCCCTCTAAGGGATGATCATTGGCGGCGTGGCGGTCATTGCGCGTGCGTTCTTCGGACGACACGCGACGTGGACCTGACAGTGGAAGGGGGAAAGCTGGAGCTGCCTGAATTGGTCGCGCAGCTGGAAATGGTGGGCTTCGAGCCCTGCATCGACAACGCGATCGCCTTTGCGGCGGCCAATCAAGTGCTCCTCTTGCGCCACACCTCGAGCGGCGTCGACATCGATCTCTCAATCGCGTGGCTTCCGTTCGAAACCGAAGCGATCGCTGCTGCGGAATCCTTGAACCTCGCTGGAGCGCAGGTGCGGGTCGCGCGAGCGGAGGATCTCGTGGAGCGCCACCGTGCCGAAGCTGCCGTGCGCGTAGGGCGCGTTGGCAAGCTCGATGCGTGCTCGCATTGCCTCGCTGCTGGTGAACGGCTCGGGAAACGGCACGATGGGCGACTGGTGATGACGTTTTCGCGCAACCCACACAGCGGGACCGGCCAGGTGCGACGCGGGGATGGGATCGCCCCATTAAAAATCGGCTACGGGCAGGTGGGCGTGCCGATGAAGAGGCTCTCTTCGAGGTAGCCGGCCGCGCGGAAGAGATCGGCGAGCTCGCGGATTCGGCAGCCGGATAGGCTCGGATTCGACACGAACCCGAGGCTGTAAGTGGGCGCGGGCCAACCTGGCGCGCCCGTCAACGTCACGTTCTGAAAGCCTGCGACTTCGCGCAAGGAGTAGTTTTGCCTGAACACGACTTGCATCACATTGAAGGTGCCGTTACTGGGCAAGACGACGCGCGTCAGGTCAGAGTTCAGCACGAGCACACGCTTCAAGGCCGTGAGAGCCGTGAGGTTCAGCGTGCCTTTGACACTGCCAAAGACTTTCACGTTTTCGACCCGCGCGAGCGACCGAAATAGGCATTCGATTGGCTGAGCGCTGAACGTGGCCGTGACGTCGATATCCTGCGCGGACACGAGGTTTGGAAAGGCGTTGCCGAATTTGGAGGTGCCGCTCGTGCCATCGGCAAGTGACACGCTTCCGCTGACGGTCTCGAGACAATCGAACGCCGCGAGCCCCATCGCATCGACGACGTCCACTGCCCCGTCGATGGCCGTCACCCCGATGAACTGGTCCGCGGACACGGTGTCGCTGACGACCAACGTTTCGATGCTCTTCAACGCTTTGGTCGGACAACGTGGTGGCAGTGGTGGGCAAAGGTTCGCCGCGCTCCCGCCCGCCGCCGTGTTGCCGCCACTCGACCAACTAGCGGCCCCCGACGAACTACCGCCGATGCCGCTCGATGCCGCCGTCCCCGCTCCGGCGCCCCAGGCAAGCGTGCCGCCGCCAGAGGCCAGACCGTTCACGCCGCCGCTCGCGACGCCCGTGCCGCGGCTCCCGCCTCCGCCCATCCCCGTGTCCGGGTGGCTGTCGTCACCCGAGCGGCTCGCTCCGCACGCGGAGCTCCCCATCAGCGCAACTGCTAGAGTCAATGCTCGAAGCCGCCCTTTTGCCATCCCCACGCGTTGAAAGGTACGCCAGCGCCGAGCCCAGGTCCAGAGGCAAGCCAATCGCACTCTCGAAGCCAGCCACTCTTGATGACACGGCGCAACACAGGCGCGAGCTCCCTTCGGTCCGCAGGGCCGCCTCGACATGTCCGTCGGCCAAAGTTAGCGAGATCGCGTGCATCAACGGCTCGGGCTTGTTGTCCGAACGATGCCGATCGTCGCAGGGATCGAGCGCCACGACGTGCGGATGGCGCCGCAATCAAGGCACCAAAACGGCCCGGAAGCGCACTTTGTTTTCCATCACTTTGGCGAATGCTTCGTTCGCTTGTTCGAGCTTGAAGCGTTCAATGTGTGGCCGCACCCCGCTCAGCGCGCTGAAGTTCAGCGTGTCTTCCGAGTCGATTGCGCTGCCACTAGGCCAGCCGGCGATTGTCTTACCGCTGAGCAGGCTGAAGGCCGAGAAGGGGATTGGGTCTTGCGCCGCAGCAACGAGCAACAACTTGCCGCGCGCCTTGAGGCCGCCGACCGTGCTGGCGATGGCATCAGCGTTGGGTGCGGTTGCCAGCACCAAATCCGCCCCGCCAAGCGCTTGCAAACCCTGTGCGGCGCTCGTGACTAGGGTATCAATGTACTCGTGAGCGCCGAGCTGCCGCGCGAGCTCCGCCTTGTCCGCCCCGCGTGAAATGGCGATGGTGCGGAAGCCCATCTTCGCGGCGTACTGAACGCCCAAATGGCCGAGGCCACCGATGCCTTGCACGGCCACCGTATCGCCGGCCCGGGCACCGCTGTTGCGCAGCGCATTGTACGTGGTGATGCCCGCGCACAAGAGCGGCGCGCCCTCTGCCGCGCTCAGCCCTTCGGGCATGCGCGCGACGGCTTGCTCGGGCACGACCACGAATTCGGCGTATCCGCCGTCGTAACTGATGCCCGTGATCTGCGCCTTTTCACAATTGATGAAGAGCCCCCTGCGACAGGCGTTGCACTTGAAGCAATGACCCCCATGCCAACCAACGCCGACACGATCGCCCGGCTTATAAGAAGTCACATTCGCGCCAATTGCATCGACTCGGCCAGCGATTTCGTGACCCGGAATACGAGGCAGCTGAAGGCCCGGGAACGCGGCGTACTTCACGAAAGCGTCGCTGTGGCAGATGCCGCAGGCCTCGACCTTGATGCGCACCTGGTTGGCCGCCACTTCAGGAACGTCACGCTCGACGAGCTCAAACGGGCCGTTTGCTTTCGAAATCTGAACTGCCTTCATCTTGGCCATCGATTTGCCTCTCTGTGCCGAATCTCGGCGAGCCGCCAACATAGGAGCGCGTAGGCAAAACGCCAGCCCCCCAGCGCGATTATGACGTTTACACCGGCTCGCCGCTAGAGCTTCGAGCTGTTAGCGCTTCACCCGTAGCAGATTGAAAGCCACGGTTGCATAAACGTAATGCTCGTCTGCGGCGAGCAGAGAGGGAGAGCCTGCGAGGTAGCCGAGGATGGTTGGAGTGTGCCCTTGCAGGTCGACAGTGCAAACGAAAAATCGGCTGCCCTCGTGAAGCGTGAAGGCCACGGCGTCCTTGGCCAGGGCGGCGAGGCCGGCGCCGATCTTGAACACCATCTGATCCGAACCGTCTGCTTTGGACACGCGGTGTACGGTCCTGTCCGCGCCTGTGCCCGCGACCGTGTACACCCAGTCGCCCGAAAAACCGAGGATCTCGTGGGAGGCCGCGGCGAGCATCGTGGGCGCGCTGAAATCGGCGTTGGCGGCCCGAAAGAGCTTCTCCGACTCAGCGAAATAAATGTCGTTGCCGTCGCGCGCGAGGCTCGTTGTGTCGTGATTGAGCACGGTCTTGCTGCCGTCGCTGAGCTGAAGCTCGTCTATCTCCGGGTCGAGGGCGATCTGCGCGAACATCCGCCCGCC
>JBDTYJ010000212.1:0-10336 GCA_040005755.1 Pseudomonadota bacterium | reverse complement strand
TGCCGTTCTGCGACCCGTTGTCGCACGCTTCCGGGGCTTGCACGACGTTGTCGCCGCAGCGCGGCCCGAACTGGCAGTCCCTGGCGCACTTTCCGTACGAGCCGTCATTGACACCGTCATCGCACTGCTCGTTGCCGTTCTTGATGCCGTCGCCACAGCGCGGGCCGTACTTGCACCCCGGCGCGCACTTGCCGTAGCCGCCAGCGTTCGCCCCGTCGTCGCACTGTTCTCCAGCTTGTACGACGTGATCGCCGCAGCGTGCGTCCAACGCGCAGGTCGGCTTGCAGCCGCCATAACCGCCGACGTTCTTGCCACCGCCCAAATCGCATTGCTCGCTGCCGTTCTTGATGCCATCGCCACAGAACGCGCCGGGCTGGCAGTCGTAGCCACAAGCCTTGCCGTACCCACCATTGGCTGCGCCGTTATCGCAGGTTTCCTCGGGCGAATTCGCCATACCGTCACCGCAGAACGGGCCGAGCTTACAGCTGGAAGTGCAGCCGTTGTACGCGCCGGTGTTGCCCGTAGTGCCGTTATCGCACTGCTCATTGAAGGCGAAATCGACCACCTGATCACCGCACTTCGGCGGCAACACGCAACCGGCGGCGCAGCCGCTCGTGCTGTTGTACGAAGCCAGGTTCGAGCCGTCGTCGCATGCCTCGGGGCCGTTCTTGATGCCGTCGCCGCAGAACGTGCGCGCCGAGCAATCCGCATTGCAATGCCCGTAGGCTCCAGTGTTCTGCGCGGTGCCGTCGTCGCAGACCTCGCCGATCACTACTTTGCCGTCACCACAGCTTGGAACACACTGCGAATGGGGCGGCAGGAAGTTCGAAAGGGTGAGGCGGAAGTTGGATTGGGTCGTGTGACGCTCGGCGTGGAACAGCGCGATCTGGTAGATGCCGCCTTTGGTCATGCCAAAACGAGCATCAGCGGCCGTATTCACGGAGCTGGGTGTGCACGCAGGGAGCGTAGCGCCATTCTTCCCGTCACTGCCCTGAACCGAACAGCTGGCGGTCTCGTCACCCAGGACCACTCGGCCCCAGAGCGCACCGTGCACGCCGCCGATGTCGACCGCCAGCTTGCGATTGATGAACACCCAGACGTCGTCATCGCCGCGGAACGTCAACGTTTCGCCGCCATTGTACTGGAAGAAGTAGTCAATTTCGGTGGTGAACCCGAAATCATGACCAGAGGTGCCGTACAGGCCGAAGCCGGTGGGCGGCAGAACGGTGTCGAGCGGGAAGAACGCTGAAGAATCGAACGCGTAGTCAGCGCCCGTGGTGCCCTGGCGGAGCACGGTAACGCTGCCCGGAATCGTCTTGTTAATCGCCGGAGTATTGACCGTGTCCTGCGTGTACCAGGTAGCGAACGAAGCGGAGTTCTGAATGGTTGCCGCAGACATCTTGTATAGCTGAGGTTTGCCGTTGCCGCCCAGCGCGCCGCACGACGCGGTGTTCCCGGTATTGCATACCGCGCCAGTCAGCCCGCTTTCGCTCTGAACGACGTGCTCGAAATCGGGGTGCCCGGCTGGAAGCGTAGCAGTCGCAGTCTCGCCCCTGCCACGAACGTCGCGATAGGTTGCCGCGAGCGAAATGAAGTCAGGGGCGGATACCGCGTCCGAACAAACGAAGCCGAGCTCGGTGTGGCAGGTGCTGTCGCAACCATCGCCGTTGTTCAGATTGCCGTCGTCACACTGTTCTCCACTCGTGTGAATACCGTCGCCGCAGGCAATGATGGCTACCCCAGACGAATTGAACGTGGGCTCGTTTTGGCACTGGCCGCTGCAGCCATCGCCGAACACCGCATTACCGTCGTCACAGCCCTCATCCGCTTCTTTGATCCCGTTGCCGCATACGGCCTTGGCGCACAGCGCACCCAGCGTCATGCATACGTAACCCGGCTCAGCGAGGCACGCAGAGCTGCAACCGTCCCCGGATTGGGTGTTCCCGTCCTCGCATGTCTCGTAGCCCTTTTTTACGCCGTCGCCGCACTTGGGAATGCAGGGCTTGCCGGCGGCCGGACACACCCAACCGGTCTCCACTTTGCACTTCGTGGCCGCGTTGCCGCCGCTGCTTGCGCAACCGTCGCCGTCGATGTGGTTACCGTCGTCACACTGCTCGTCCGGTGTGCGCACGCCATTGCCGCAGATCTCTGGAAGACAGATCACGCCCGCGGTCGGGCAGACCCAGCCCGCATCCACGGTACAGGCGCTGCTGCAGCCATCGCCCGCCGTCGTGTTGTTGCCATCGTCGCACTGTTCGCCCGGATCGAGCGCGCCGTCCCCACACGCAGCGACCTTTACCTTGGTGCACGGCTTGCCCGGCTGGCTGCATAGGTAGCCGTCCTCGATACCGCTGCAATCGTCCAGACAGCCGTGCGGGTTCTTTGCGTCATCGCACTGCTCATCGCCGGTGACATTGCCATCACCGCACACCACTAAGTTGACGCACATCATTGCCAGCGTCGAGCAGTCGTAGCTCGGGTCGCTGACCAAGCAGTCCGCCGAGCAGCCGTCACCGTCAAGCGCGTTGCCGTCGTCGCAAACCTCGGATCCTTCCAACTTGCCGTCGCCGCAAATGATCGTCGAGGTACACGCGCCACCGCCGGCCGGACAGCTGGAAAAGTCTTCTTGGGTGCACGCGCCGGAACAGCCGTCGCCGGCAGCGTGTTGCCGTCGTCGCACTCCTCGTCCTTTTGGTTGACGATGCCATCGCCACAGCCTGGACCCGCTTCGGGAACGTCCACATCCGCGTCGGGCGTGTCGTCGGCGCCGCCGTCGAAGTTGAAGTGGGGACCACCTTGGTCGCCGGGGGCCCCGGCGTCACCAGGACTACCAGCGTCACCGACAGGGTCGTTGCCGAGTCCGTTATCGTCTTCAACGAGGTTCGGACTGCCGCCGCACGCGACAAGTGCACCTGCAACGACAACAACCCACAGCAAGCGATTGGCGCGGCACGCAACTCGACATAGCGACATGGCTTTAACGTGTAACGGCTTATCCCGACGCCGCGAGAGCCTGCCATCAAATCAAGTAGCAGGCTGTATGCGCCGTGCGGTGCTCCGCCTCGCTGCGCTCTCGACCGCGGCTGCAAGCTCGACTCAGCAACGCGGGGTTTCGCGGGTCAACCAGGAGCTCGAAACAGCTGGGAGACAGCGGCTCGGCGTGCCGAGAAACGCGGCGCCAAGCCTTGGCTGGCCGACGACGGCAATGGTAACGTGCCGCCCATGGCAGCCGACGCCGCACAGTTGGACCAACATCGCGCCGCGCTGACCGGCCATTGCTACCGCATGCTCGGCTCTGCCGCGGATGCTGACGATGCCGTGCAAGAAGCCATGGTACGCGCCTGGCGCGCCCTCGAGCGCTTCGACGGGCGTTCCTCCATGCGCACCTGGCTTTATAAAATTGCCACCAATGTGTGCCTGGACAGCGCGCGGGAGCGGCGCACCCGCCCCGTCGAAGAGCGCCCGCCGTGCACGGTGAACGACGCTCTAGAAACACGCCCACACAGCCACTGGCTGGAGCCTATCGCCGACGCGCGGGCTTTGCCCGCGGATGCCGACCCGTCCGAACGCGTGCTGTTGCGAGAGAGCATTCGGTTGGCCTTCGTCGCGGCGCTGCAAAATTTGCCACCAAAACAACGCGCCGCATTGCTACTCACCGAAGTGCTCGGGTGGTCCGCGGCCGAAGTCGCTGAGAGCCTGGACACGTCGCTTGCCGCCGTGAACAGCGCGCTGCAACGCGCGCGCGCCACGTTGGCCGTGCGCCCAGCGGGTCAGCCTCCGCCCGCGAACGACACGCAAGCGGCGTTGCTCGAACGCTATGTGAACGCTTTTGAACGCTATGATATGGACGCGCTCACCGCGCTGCTTCACGAAGACGCGACGCTGTCCATGCCCCCGTACACTCTGTGGTTGCAGGGGCACGGCTCGATTCGCGACTGGATGCTGGGCAAGGGATCGGGCTGCCGCGGCTCCCGCCTCGTGGCTACCTGGGCCAGCGGCCAGCCGGCGTTTGGGCAGTACCGGCCGAACCCTGGCGGCGGCCATCGCGCATGGGCGCTAATCGTGCTGGAGCTAGCGGGCAGCCGAATTTCCAGCATTACCTCTTTCTTGGATACCGAAACGGTGTTTCCACAGTTCGGGTTGCCGCTGGAATTTCCGGGCTAAAAGCGGGCCCCTAAGCGCCGGTCATCCAGGCCGAGCCCTTTTATTTTCGGAGAGCAGCGATGAGTTTTCGGGGGCGGCTCAGTCTATTGGTCAGTTCTTTTCCACGGAGGCATTCATGACCACACTGACCAACGACAAACCGGAATTTCTTGCAACCAGCCGCGCAGCCGGCACCGGGCGCGCCGCTCTCTGGGCGGGGCGCGTGCTTAGCGGGTTGAGCGCGGCCATGCTCGGGCTGGACGCGAGTATGAAGCTCTTCCAGCTGCCGGCGGCGGTTAAAGGCACCGTTGAGCTGGGCTACCCGGCGAGCGTCGTGTTCACGCTCGGCCTACTCCAACTGGTGTGCCTTGTCCTTTACCTCGTGCCGCGAACGGCGGTGCTCGGCGCGCTCCTTTGGACGGCTTACTTGGGCGGGGCCGTCGCAACTCACGTGCGTGTCCAAAACCCGCTCTTCAGTCACGTGTTGTCCGGCGTGTATGTCGCCATCTTCTTGTGGGGCGGCTTGTATTTGCGCCTGCCCCAGCTGCGCGCGCTGTTGTTTCCGTCAAAGCCGCGCTGACCCGCGAATCCGGAGAAGTACCATGGCAATCAAACAACTCAATCCCTACCTCTTGTTCAATGGCGCCGCCGGCAAGGCGCTCGAGCTCTACCAAAGCGCGCTCGGGGCCAAGGTTCAAAGCGTGACGCGCTATGGGGACATGCCGCACAATCAGCAACCGCCCGAAAATAAAGACCGCGTGATGCACGCAGCCCTCAGCATCGGCGCAGGCGTCCTGATGCTGAGCGATGTGCCACCAGGCGAATCGCTCGCGCCTGGCAGGGCGTTCCAGGTCTGTTTAGATTTCGACGACCCGGCCGACCTGCAAACCAAGTTCGACGCGCTCGCTCACGGCGGCAGCGTAGATGCGCCGGTCAGCGATACATTTTGGAGTGCCAAGTTCGGCATGCTCACCGACGCCTTCGGAGTGCGTTGGATGTTCAACTGCGAGCTGAAGAAAGCCTAGCCAGCGATCGAGAACACGTCAGGCGGTCGCGGGTTTCATGGCATCGACGGCGGCGCCGCTGATTTTCGTTACCAAGCTAGCCAGTGTCGCCAGATCGACGGGCTTCAGCAGATGCCCGTCGAAACCGCGTGTACCGCGAATACACGTGATGTCGTCGTAACCGGTGACGGCGACGAACTTGCATCCCGCGAGCTCGGGGGTGCCGCGCAACACTTCAAGCAATTCGTAACCGTCCATATCTGGCAGGCCGATGTCCAGAAAGGCGAGGGCCGGGCCAAATTGCGGAGCGAGCGCGATGGCTTGCTGTGAGTCGTGAGCGACGCGCGTCTCGTAGCCCTGTCGCTCAAGGACCAGAGCCAACAGCTCCGCTGAGTCGTGGTTGTCATCCACGATCAATACGCGCGGCGCCTCGGCGAGGTTGCGAGTACCGGAGCCACGTGTGGCGTTCATCGACACGAACCTTTGATCCGCGACCAGTTCGCAGCAATAGAGATTTTTGACACATGCCAGCGCGCCGCACCCGCGAACCCGGCCGTTACACCCTGGGCAGCGGCACCGCCCAGCGGTTTCAATTTAACACAACAGGCGCGCCTCCCTTCGACCGCGGGACCGGCGTGGCGAGATGGCACCCGGCACACCTAACCGTGGCACAAACGCCGCAATTTCGCGGCGCACGCGGCCGCAAGTCCCGGCATATTATCTGCATTGGGGGGCGACCATGGCTTCGACTCCCGGTGTCAACCCCGCCACGGTCGACAAGACCCCCAGCGGCATCTCTGGCCTCGATCAAATCACTGGGGGAGGTTTACCGAAGGGGCGAGCGACGCTCGTCTGCGGAGGGCCGGGCTCGGGGAAGACCATCTTCGCCGTAGAGTTTCTGGTGCGGGGAGCCGAGCTGGGTGAGCCCGGCGTGTTCGTTACGTTCGAAGAATCGGTCGCTGACCTGACACGCAACGTCGCGTCCCTCGGGTTCGATCTCGAGTTGCTCGAGAAGGAGCAGCGCCTCACCGTGGACTACGTGCATCTCGACCCGAGCGAGATCGAGGAAGCCGGCGGCTATTCGCTCGATGGCTTGTTCGTCCGCCTGGAGCACGCCATCAAGGCCATCGGCGCCAAGCGTGTGGCCCTGGACACGCTCGAGGTGCTGTTCAGCAGCCTGAAGGATTCGACGACGCTGCGCGCAGAAACGCACCGCTTGTTCCGGTTCCTGAAGGATTGCGGCGTGACGGCCGTCGTCACGGCGGAGGCAGGCGCGCACACCCTGACCAGGCAAGGTCTCGAGGAGTACGTCTCCGATTGCGTCGTTTCCCTCGGTCAATCCGTATTTGATCAGTCGGCCACGCGCTTCTTGCGCATCGTGAAGTACCGCGGCTCGCCCCACGGCACGAACGAATACCCGTTCCTGATCGACGACACGGGATTTTCGGTGGTGCCAGCCACGAGCCTCCAGCTCGACTACGACGTAAGTCAGGAGCGCGTGTCTACGGGCATAGCGGGGCTAGACGGCATGCTCGGCGGCCAAGGCTATTACCGCACGAGCACGATTTTGGTGTCGGGCACTGCCGGCAGCGGCAAGAGCATTTTGGCGGCTCACTTAGCGAACGCGACATGCCAGCGTGGAGAGCGCTGCATGGTCTTCGCGTTCGAAGAGTCCCCAGCACAAATCGTGCGCAATATGCGCTCCGTCGGGCTGGATCTCACGCACTGGCAGGACAAGGGCTTGCTGCAGCTTCGCGCAACGCGCCCAAGCCTTTATGGCCTGGAGATGCATTTGGTCGCCCTGCACAAGGCCATCGCCGAGTTCAAGCCGCAAGCCGTGATTCTGGATCCGATTTCGAGCTTTATGTCGTCAGGCACCGCACACCAGGTGAAGGCGATGCTGGTGCGTCTGTTCGATTGGCTGAAAGCGCAGCAGATCACCGCGTTGGTCACGTGCCTGAGCCCGAGCTCAGCCAAAGAAGAAACCGAAATTGGCGTTTCCTCGCTGATTGATACTTGGATCGAGATGCGTGACTTGGAAATTGCGGGCGAGCGTAATCGCACTCTGTACATGTTGAAATCGCGAGGCATGCGCCACTCGAACCAGGTGCGTGAGCTCGTCATCGCCGACTCCGGCGTCACGCTCGCAGACGTTTTCTATGGCCCCGACGGCGTGTTGCTAGGGTCGGCAAAGCTTACCGAGGAGCGCAAGCGCGCACGAGAGGAACGAGCTGCATGGGAGGACGGCGTGCGGGCCGAACGCTTACTCGAGCTCAAGAGGGAAACTATCGAGGCTCAAATCACTACGCTACGTGCCGAGCTCGCAGCCCATGAAGAGGAAACGCTTCGCCGCATCCGCGCCGGTAAGGAATACGCGGAAGCTACCCGCGCCGACCGCGACAGCATGACTAAGCTTCGCAATGACGCGGGGCGCCTGCAGAGCACGAACGGCGGGAGGGCATGACCGTGGCAACGGGGTTACCTCGTCCCAAAGGCGCTCCTAAACCAGCGCCTCCATCCGCAATTCGTTCCCCTTCGCGCCCGTCCAAGCCGGGGCAAGCGGATGAACGCTGGAACCTCCGCTTGTACGTCGCGGGGGAAACGCCCAAGTGCGTGCAAGCCTTCCAGCACCTGAAGGAAATCTGTGAGGAGCACCTGCAGGGGCGGTACTCGATCGAAGTGATCGATTTATTGAAGAACCCGACGTTGGCCAGCGGCGATCAGATCATCGCCATTCCTACCTTGGTTCGCCAGCTGCCCCCGCCAGTCAAAAAGATCATCGGTGACCTCACTAACACGGAGCGCGTCCTGGTCGGGCTCAACCTGGTAGCTGTAGTTCAACCCAAGCGACGTGCCCCGTGAACAAGCACAAACCTTCGACCGCCGCGTTCGAGGCGGCGGCACAGCGCTCGCACACGGACCAGTACGTGCTGCGGCTGTACATTGCTGGGCCCACCGAAGCCTCAAGCCGCTCGATCGAAACGCTACGGGCGATCTGTGAAGAGCACCTGAAAGGTCGCTATGAGCTACTGGTCGTGGATGTATTTCAGCAGCCAAGCCTCGCCAAAGACGAACAGATCATCGCAGTTCCAACCTTGATCAAGAAGCTGCCCGCGCCGCTCCGTCGCATCGTGGGTGACCTCTCCAACGAGCATCGAGTCCTCATGGGCCTCGACCTGATGCCCAAGTCCCCATCCCATGGCAAAGCGCGTAAGCAAACGAGCGCCAGCTAGGCCCAAGCCGGATCTCGACGAGCTCACAGCCCGGCTGGAGGAAGCCGAGGCCACCCTAGCGGCGATTCGCGACGGGCATGTGGAAGCGCTCGTGGTTTCGTCCGAAGACGGCCCCAAAGTCTACGCTTTAGAGGGCGCGGACCATCGCTACCGGCTGTTGGTGGAAACCATGAGCGAAGGCGCGCTGATGGTCCGCCCGAGCGGCGTGATCGTGTACTCGAACGCGGCGTTCGCCGAGATGGTGGATGATCGCCTTGAGCGGGTCATCGGCGCGCCGCTCAGCAGCTTCATCGCCCCCCGCCAAGAACACGCGCTCTACGCCTTGCTGGAAGGCGCGCGGACGCAACCCGCTTCCGGGGAGATGCTCCTGCGCGGCTGGGCCGGCGCCGAGCGCCCCGTGTACCTGTCTGCGACGAAAAATGACGCCATAGAGGACGCCAGCGTTTCGGTGATTGTCACTGACCTGACGGCTCAAAAGCGCAATGAGGAAATCGTCGCGTCCGAGCGCCTCGCCAATGCAATCTTGGAGCAAAGCGCCGAGCCCATCATCGTGTGTGATGTGGATGGTGTGGTAATTCGCGCCAGCGCGGCCGCTCGAGCCATTGCCGGCGGCCGCGTCCTGCGCCGCCACTTCTTCGAAGCGTTTCCGCTAAAAACAAGGACTTCGGATGAAGTGCACCCGGTACTTTCGGCGCTCCGCGGCGTTACCACGTCCGGGCATGAGCTCACGTTCTCAGGCGCGGATCGTCCGTCGCTGTCGTTCTTGTGCACCGCGGCCCCTCTGCTCGATGACTCCGCGAAGATCCTAGGCTGCGTCGTTGCACTCGTTGACATCTCCGACCGCAAACGCATCGAGGCCGCGCGCAGCACCTTGCTCAACGCCGAACGTGCGGCTCGCGCTTCCGCGGAGCACGCCCGCGGTGAAGCCGAAGCCACCAGCCGCGCCAAGGATGAATTCCTAGCGACTGTCTCGCATGAGCTGCGTACACCGCTAAACGCGATGCTCGGCTGGTCCCAGCTGCTCACCAACAATGCGCTGCCCGAGGACAAGCTTGCGCACGCGCTAGAAGTGATTCAGCGCAACGTGCTCGCGCAGTCGCGCCTGGTGGAAGATTTACTAGACGTTTCCCGCATCATTTCCGGCCAAATGCGGCTCGATGTGCAGCCAGTAGAGGCCGCGCGCGTGGTCAGCGCAGCGATCGAGAGCGCGAAGCCAGCCATCGAGGCAAAGCACATTGCGCTCCAGGTCGACCTCGATGCCGATGCCGGGCAGGTGTTGGGCGACGCAACGCGCGTGCAACAGGTGATTTGGAATCTGCTCTCGAACGCGACCAAGTTTACGGGCGAGCACGGTAGCATTCGCGTCAGAGTGCAGCGCGTCAACACCTCGGTGGAGATCACGGTGAGCGATACCGGACAGGGAATTTTGCCCGAATTTCTACCGTTCGTGTTCGATCGCTTCCGACAAGCCGACGGCACCTTCGCGCGCCGTCACGGCGGCTTGGGTTTGGGTTTGGCCATCGCGAGGCACTTGGTTGAGTTGCACGGTGGCACGATCACGGTGGAGAGCAGCGGCCTCGGTACTGGCTCGACGTTCGTCGTGCGTCTGCCGTACATGGGCACCCGCAGTACCCCGTTGCCATTCACCCCGGATGCGCCCAGCGCGGATTTTCTGCCGCCCACGGCGCTTTCCGTTCCCGAGCTGCGCGGCGTGCGCGTCTTGGTGGTGGACGACGACGATGATTCGCGAGATCTGGTGGTGAGCATTTTGGAAAAATGCGAAGCCATCACGTTCCCCGCTTCGTCGGCTGAACAAGCGCTGTCCATGATCGTGCGTGACCGCCCGGATGTGCTCGTTTCCGATATCGGCATGCCCGGGATGGATGGTTACGACTTAATGCGTGCCGTGCGCGCGCTACCGGAGAATGGCTGGGCACATTTCCATTGCGAAGCTGG
>JBDTYJ010000211.1:0-10352 GCA_040005755.1 Pseudomonadota bacterium | reverse complement strand
CGAAGCGCCGCGAGGTGCAGTGCTGGAACGCGAGCGCCCACCCAAGCTAGCTTCGGGCTTTGCCAAGATGCGTGACCTTGAGCTAACGAAAGCTGTCGGCCAAGCGCAGGAAAAGCGCCGGCCAATTCAGCTCTCCATAGCCCTCGCCAAAGCGGACGAATACCGCGCGCCGCTCGGGGACTACGAAGATGTATTGCCCGTGATAGCCCTTGGCAAAATAGCCGCGACCATTGGCAGTGATGAACCACTGGTATTTCGCGCGCCGAACCCAACCGTCCGTGGTGTGCACCCAACCGGCGACCGGGTCGTCCGATAACGCGCGAGCTACCCAACTACGCGGCAAAATCTCGCGTCCGTTGAGCGTGCCTCCATGCAAGAACAACAGGCCAAGCCGCGCTTGATCGCGCGCCGTCGCGTTGAAGCCAGCAAAGGCTTTCTCGACACCGTGTTGCTGGCTATCCAGCGACCAAAACGCGCCGCGCTCGGCGCCCAGCGGCGCCCAAAGCTGACGTTCGAAGTAGGACGAGACCGTTTCCCCGCCCAAGCGTCGATGAATCGCGTCCCACAGCAGCTCGATGTTCACGCTCCCATACAGGTAGTGCTGCCCGGCGGGCCATTTCACGTCGTATGAGTAGATCAAGTCACGCAGGTCGGTCGTGTAGTAAAGCTTGGCGCCCGCGAGCGACTCCTCATCGAAGTCGATACCCGAGGTCATGCGCAGCAGCTCCTCCAGGGTGATCGCGCCGTAGCCCTGTTTTTGCGCCAGTTCCGGGATCGCGTCTGCCACCGACTGAGCGAGCGAGGGCAGCAGCCCCTGGCTCACGGCACGCCCGACCAGCGCTGCCGTAAACGTCTTGCTCATCGAGAAGCCGGGCAACGCGCTGTGCGCGGAGATGCCGTGAAAGTACCGCTCGTACACGACCTGATCGTCATGAATGACGACGAAGGCGCGCGTATCTTGAGCCTCTAGCAAGGCCTCAAGCGAGCCGTAACGCGCCTGCTCAGCGGCGCTGAGCGTGAAGGTTGCCTCGCGTGCCGCGGACACGATCGGTAAAGGCGAGCTCGAGGCGCGCACCGCCCGATTATCGAAGTGGTTGGCGACCGCGAGCGTCGGCGTGTTGAAGTACACAATGCGGGCGGCTAGGCACGAATTACAGCTGAGCAGGACGAGCGCCAGCGCGGCCAGGCGCCGAGAGCGAAGAACCGGATGCGAGGCTGGGGAGCTCAAATCCTAGCCGCAATACGCGCATTTTCCGGGCGCCGATACGCCAACTGTAAGCACCCCGCGGCGAGCCGCGTTCATCCGCTATGCTTCACGAACCCGCAGCCACAAACGCCGCGCCGAGCCGCTTCCTCCACCGCCGAGCCGCCGCCCGCGCGGGCCGGAATAGCCCGTGCGCGGCTGACGCTTCACTTGGCTTGGCTTTGGTTTTGGGGGCGCTCATCGCGGCGGGAGCGGCTACGGGTTGCGCCCGAGCCAGCGAGCATGCGCCTCCCAGCGACCAAAGCCCGCCGCTGGGCGTCGCCGCCGCGGCTCTCGTCGGTGCGAACGAACCTGTTGCGTCCAAAACGGGCAATGCCACGCGCAAAATCATACGCCAAGCCGAGCTCGAGCTCGAGGTGGCGAGTCCCAGCGCTGCACAAACCGCGCTCGAACGCTTGGCAGAGCGACACGGCGGCTACGTCGTCAGCGCTGCCCGCGACACAGACAACGGATCGGCTGTGGATGTGCGGGTGACGCTCGTGGTGCGCGTTCCGCAGGGCGAGCTGACGACGACCATCAGCGAGCTGAAGCGCATGGGCCGAGGCACTGGGTCCGAGCGCATCACGAGCGACGACGTCACCGACGAGTATGTCGACCTCGTGGCCCGCGCCACGAGCCAGAAACAACTCGAGCAGCAATACCTGGAGATCTTGAAGCACGCGGCCACCGTAAAGGACGCCATGGACGTGCAGAAAGAGCTCGCTGAGGTGCGCACCGAAATCGAACGCCTGCAGGGCCGTCAGCAACTCTTGGACAAAGAGAGCGCGTACTCCACCCTGACCGTGCACCTCACCATGGCCGTCCCACAAGTGACGGTTTCTACAACGGATTTTGGCGCGACCGCGCGGCGTGCCTGGTCCGAGTCGAGGGCGCTGAGCGTTGATTTGCTGGACGGCGGTATTCGCCTCGTCGGCTTACTGATCCCGCTGGTTTTGTTCGTGGGCCTACCCGGCAGCTTCGGCCTGTGGCTGACGGTACGCTTCGCACGTGCGCTCGCGGCACGAAAGCGCAGGCAGGCACGGGTAGGAGTCGCAGCGTGAGGGCGCGAAAAACTGGCGACTCGGCCGCGCTACTTCAAGTTCTCGCCGCCCACGTACTCGTCCGACCAATCCTCGCCTTCGAAGGGCCAATATTCTTCGTCGTCACCCAGGTAGCGCGCCGCGTCCAGGGAATCGACAATCGTCTGCGGCAAGAGCCCTTGGGACAGCGCCTCGACCTCGAGCTCGAGCGCGCGCTTCTTGCCTAATACGGTTTCGATGCGACCAAGGCGGGCACGCCGCAACAATCGGGATAGGCGACGGTCAACGCGTACCAGCGCGTCTTTGGCCAGCGCGAGCTGGTCTGCCTCAACGGCAACGCGCAACTTCTGCGCGTCATTGTAGAGCGCGGTTGCACGCTCGCGATCCGTAGCCAACAGGCCGGCCAGATCGTCACCCTTCACACCAGCCTGCGCGAGCGGAGCAGGCAACGCGGCGCGGGCCGCACGGGCCCGAATCTGCAGCTCCTCCAGCTCGTGTTTCAGCGCGTCCAAGTTGCTGGATTGCTGCTCTTTAGCGGCGGTTTCGGCCTCGCGTAACAGCCTCCGGAGCTCGGCAATTTGGCCCTCGATGCGCTCCACCTTATCCAGGTCGGTCTGCCCGAGCGCGGCGCTCGACTGCGGCAGGACGGCTTTGGGCGAAGCGAGCCGCTGGGTCGCCTGATCGAGATCCCCCATGGCGCTGCGCAGCCCGCTTTGCTGATGATCCAGCTCCGCTAGCCGGCGCGCAGCGCGGCCATACGCCGCATCCACCCGTACCAACGCACCGAGCGCGCGCGCCGTATCCTCGGGCACGCCGAGCCCCGCGCCCGCCGGATCCCGACTGGTGCGCACGGCATCCACCAATTTGCGCATTGCTACGTCGTCATTCGTCAAGCGACGCGCGGCGTCCCGTACCGGGTCGTAACGGTGCAAGAATGCATTCAGCTTGGCGTCGGCCTGCGGGAAACGGCACGTCGCGAGATCCAAGTACGCATCCAGAATGTACGTCTCGTCCTCGTACACGTGGTCGATCTTGAGCCGCTTCAGCTCATCGATCGATTCGCGGGCGCCCTCGTAATCCTTGGCCTCGTAGCGGGTGGTTGCGGTTTCGTACAGTGCCTCGGGCAAGTTGTCCGAGTCGTGCGGCACCAAGTAATAATAGTAACGGGCATCGTCGAAGCGGTACTGCTCGTGCGCCACGCGGCCCAGCCCGAGACGCGCCAAATCACGCACCTGGAAGAAATCCGTACCGCCGAAGAGCGCTGCTTTCTTGGGGGTTTGCTTGGGGTCGGCGACCTTGCAGAACAACGCTTCCCCCTGTTTGTAGTCCTTGCGCTCGACCGCGATCAACCCAGAAAGGTAGGTCGCTTGCGCCCAAAATCGGGATTTTTCCGAGATTTTTGCGTACGCAACGAGCGCGTCGTTCGGCTTACCTTCGCGCTCCGCAACGCGGCCGGTCAGGTACAGCACATCCCCCAGCACCTCCTCCGGTGCGCCTGCGCCCACGTTCTGCAAATCATTCAACATCAAGCGTGGCTCGTCGCTCTCGAGCGCAAGATCCACCAAGCTGTGCACCGCTCGGCGATACCAAATATCGGACGGCGCGGCCGACAACAACGAGGTCAAGTAGCCGCGTGCCGGTTGATACGCGCCGCCACGTCCGAGCGCGTCCCCGAGCCAGTACGTGGCCGCGCGGCCTTCATCGGCCGCCTTGAAAGCCTCGAAACGCGGTGATTCGACGATATACACGAGATCGCCAATCGCCTCGTCGCGACGCCCGGCAGAGAGCTTCTCCTCGATGGTGCTGAGGTCATCGCGAATGCGCTGCACGCTGAGCGGTGCGCTGGCGCTAAGCTTTTGTTTGTCTAGCGCAGCTTGGTACGCGCGCATCGAAGCGCCGCGCGTGTCGGTCGAATCCGCGGGCGTGGTGTGCGAAGGCAGCGGCGGAGCGTGGGCACTGGACGGACTGGCAGCCGGCGCCAGCGCGGCGCTTTGCGCGTGCGCGGAGGAGCCGAGCGCGCACACTGCGCCCAGCGCGAGCGCCACAAGCCTCGCGCCCGACTCGGAGAAGCGCTTCATTTTTCGACTCGCGCGCGCAGCCGAACGCGCAAATCATATTCGCCGTCTTGATCGCTCGGGAAATCTGCGCCCATGTCAGAGTTGTCCTGAATGATCAGGTGCGCATCCACGAGCTTGCCCTCGGGCACCACGACGGAGAACCGCGAGCTCTGCCAGGTGCGATATTCCTTGTTGCGTGAGTCGACGCGCTCAATGTCCACCCCCAGCACGTGGTGCCCGGGCGCGACGGAGTGCTCGTACACCGTGCGCTCGTCATCCGCCACAAAGCGATCCGGCGCGCTGAAAACGACGCCGTCGTCCAACGTGACGTTGAAGCTCGCAACACGCGCATCACGACCGCGCGTTTCAACTACGACGCGCACTTTGCTCGCGAATAAGGTGGTGGTTACCGCCGAAACTCGGCTGCGCAGGCTGGCGATGTCACCGAGCAGCTTGTCGTATTCTACGGGCGGTACTTGGGGTCCGCCGTCGGGGAATTCGTTCGCTTCCGGATTCAGGGGCGAGCCTTTGACCTCAGCGCTCGAAGCGGGCCTCGAAGGCGCGGGCCCCAAGTCATCTGCCGCGCCGGTAGCGTTACTCGGCGCCGGCTCGGGTTTGGCCTCCGGCTTGTCTTTGTCTGCCTTGGCGGCAGCGCCGTGCTCCTCGGACTCCTTCGCTGCTCGCTTCGGTTGGGCAAGCGCCACGAAGGACAGCAAGAGCAGCGGGGCCGCGACAAAAGCGTACCGAATGCGCATGGCCCAAACGACGCTATCACGCGCAGCACTCGGAATGAAGCGCGCCCGCCACGGGCGAAAGCCCGCAAATCGGCCAGATTTTAGGCCTTTTGCGGGCTTTGCGCACTCTTTCTTACACGCGCTGCGTGCGCCGGCTCAGGCCTTCTTGCCCTGATTCGCTACTGCCTTGGCGGCCTTCTCGGCAGCTTCTGCGTCACCCAGGTAGTAGCGCGGTTTGATCGGCTTCAAGTTGTCATCCAGCTCATAAACGAGCGGAATACCGGTCGGAATGTTCAGCTCGACAATGTCGTCATCGCTGACGTTGTCCAGGTACTTCACCAGCGCGCGCAAGCTGTTGCCGTGCGCGGTCACGAGCACGTTCTCACCGCGCTTGATGGCCGGAGCAATGTCGCTTTCCCAGAACGGTAGGAAGCGCGCCACGGTGTCTTTCAGACACTCGGTCGCAGGCAACTCACTCTTCGAAAGCTTGGCGTAGCGGCGGTCCTTGCCGGGCCAATACTCACTCGACGCTTCCAGCACGGGAGGCGGGATGTCGTAGCTGCGGCGCCAGGTGAGCACTTGCGCATCACCGTGACGCGCGGCCGTTTCCGCCTTGTTTAGACCTTGCAGGCCACCGTACATGCGCTCATTCAAGCGCCAGCTCCGGTGCACCGGAACCCACATCAGGTCCATTTCCTCGAGCGCCAACCACAGCGTCTTGATGGCGCGTTTGAGCACGGAGGTGTAAGCCACGTCGAATTGAAAGCCCTCGGCCTTCATCAGCTTGCCGGCGTTGCGAGCTTCTTCCATGCCGACATCACTGAGGGGTACATCCACCCAACCGGTGAAGCGGTTTTCATTGTTCCACTGACTGAGACCATGCCGGAGCAAGACGAGCTTTTTCATGTAGACCTCGGGGCGAGCACAACGCGCGCGAGACCTGAATAGTGCAAATTGCGCGCGGCGCAAAGCACCAGAAGCTCACGAATGAAACGGGATGAACAGGCTGAGCCCGCCGGTCGCGGTGATGTCGTTCACGACCTTTTCCACGCCGAGCGGCGCTCTCTGCTGATGGACGGTGTCCCGCACGTCCCAGCGCAGTGCGAGCCACTCGGTGAGGTAGAACTTCAGCCCGAGCCCACCGGAGCCCGTAAGACCAATGTCTCCGGGCTCGCGAATCGCTCCGCCGCCGAGCGACAAGAAGAAGTCGAAGCGGCTGATGCCGCCGCCCATCCAGCGGACTTTGCCATACGCCAGGGTCCAAACCAGGTGGCCCATGAAGAAATCCACCGGGTTATCCTGAGCGCGCACGATGCCGACCAAGCCTTGCTGGCGGGCGATCACCGCATCCAACAGCTCGAAGTGCTCGCGGCTGCGCAAGTAGCTGGCTTCCAGGCCCAGATCTTCGGTGAAATGGAAAGTATAGGCGCCGCCGAACGCGGGCGCCCCGTCCGACAAGTCGCCTGCGAACCAACCGCCCTGCAAGGAAAGCTCGTGGCGCAGCGACTTCTTAATCAAGCGCGGGACCACGCCGCGATACGCGCGCTCGCCGATCAGCTGCTGCTTCAAGGCCTCATCCACGCATTGCGCCGAGGCACGCGATGGAGCGCTGACCAGTGCCGCAATACACAGCAGCAACGCGAAGCAGCGGGGGGGGATTCGAAATAGCAAGTCGTTCCACCGGATATCATAGAAGCCCAGCTTTCGGCGAAACCTCGGTGAAGCACTCGCGAACGACCGGCCGATTGCCCGGAGCTCGCGCCGCGAAGCGGGGTTTGCCCGGCAAATCATCGGGTAACACCCGCTCGCACTCGACCCGCGCTAGCCTCACCCGGTTGATGTCCCGCCGTGTTTTTCTCGCTCTTAGCCTGCTCGTCGCGTTCACGCCGCAAGCCACGCCCGCGCGGGCCGCGGCGGTCACGAGCCCGGCTAGCGCCGGCTGTGAGCGCGAGTCCACGGCGCTCGGAAAAACCGCGTGCTCGATCGCGGCAGCGTTTGCCGGAGACGCCAGCGCGGCGCTCGTTGTCTCCGCCGCTGCAGCGGGCGACGAGCGCGTGGGTCTGCCGCCTGCGATCGCGCAACGCCTGGCAGAGCTCGTGGCAGCACGCCTGGGCGTTGCCGCGCAGCCGAGCGCGCGAACCCTCTCGCTCGCCGATGCCCAACGCGCAGCGACCCCTGCGCGCGGCCTCGTGTACCTGAGCGTGGCGCTGTTTCGCGACCGCTTGGACGTGGCGGCGGATCTGTACCTAGGCGCCGGCCATTTCTGGCAGCGAGTGCGCTCGCCCGGCCTGCGCTTGAAAACGCACGGCTTTGCTTCGAGCCCGCTCGACGCGGAGCTTCGCGCCCTGTTTCCTCCCATCCCGTTGGTCGTTACTCGCATCGACAAAGCGGCGATCCCGGAGCGCGATATCGTGGCCCTTGCGTGCGGTGACGTGCGCGGTGACGGCTCCAGTGAAATCGCCACCATTGGGCGTCGCAAAATCTCGGTCGGGCACCTAGAGCACGGCCGCTTTACTGCACGCGCGAGCTTGAATTGGGCGGAGTTTTCGCCCGTTGCGCCGAGCCCGTTGCGCGAGCCCATTGCCGTCGGCGCCGTGCCCGCGCCCGGGCGCCTGTGGGTTGGCTCGAGCGACCGAGCGGATGCATTGGAATTGTCCGGAACGCTACACGTCGAGCACCAATGGCGGGGCGTGATGCCGTGGCCCGGCGGCGGCTGCACGCGACGGCTTGGCCTGGGCTACGACGGAGCCGCGCGCCCGTGTCCCGGTGCGCCGCCCGCGCCCAACGTCGACTTCGCAACTCAGGTGGACGCCTTTGCGAGTCGCGGGCTGGACAGCGCGGGCGCGCCGCGCACGGTTCGCGTGGCCCGCGCTGTTGGCAGCGACAGCGCGCGCGCTCTCGACTCCTTGCACCCCGAGGTGACGATCCCGAACGTCGGCGCGCAACTGGCGATTGCTGACCTCGACGAAGACGGGCAACCGGAAATCGTCACTTCGTCTCCAACGCTCGATCGCAAAGCCGATCAGCTCCTGGTGCGCACGCTGACGGATAACGGGCAGCTCCGCGAACGGCTGCGGCTTTCGGTCCCGAGCGGCATCGACGCCCTGGCCATCTGTCCGAGCGACGGCCGAGCCATGGCGCCGCTGGCGCTCGCCACGGGCGACGGCATCTGGGTCGTACGGTGAACGGGTTCGGCCGCCGCGCATTTTTGGCGGCGATGGCCAGCGCCGCTTCGGCCCAGGCGTTGGGTCGCACGCCGCTCACGGGCACGCTGCGCTTGCGTTTACCGCTCAATTTCGACGGTTTGGATCCGCACTCGCTCGATGATCCGCTGTCGGCTCTGTTCGCGCCGGCGATTGCTGATCCGCTGTTCGCGTTCGACGCAACGAACAAGCCCTACCCCGCGCTCGCCAGCGCGCTGCCTGAGCGCACCGCCCGCGGCGCCCGCTTGAATTTGCGGCCAGGACTCGTGAGCGCGCGCGGCAAGGCGCTGTCAGGTGCCGACGTGGTGTTCTCTTGGCAACGCGCACGCGCGCTTGGCGGCGCAGCGGTGCTGAGCACGTTCCGCACTCCGAGCGCCGACCGCAAAGATCCACTGTCGGTACTGTTTCCCGAGGCCGATCCGAGCGCGCTGGCACGCGCGTTGGCTTGCCCGCTAACGGCGCTCGTGCCGCGCGGGTTTTCGCCCGGCACGCCCGACGGCACGGGTGCATTCAAAGCCAACCTGGGCGCGGGCGCACTCAACCTCGTTCGTAACGAAAGCGGCGCGCGCGCTGGTTCATTCTTGGAACGCATCGAGGTTACGCGCGCGATGGACCTCGCCGATGCATTGCGCGCTTTCGAGGCGGGCTCGGTGGACATCGGCTGGCTGGGCAACGGGCTGTACCGAGCGCGCGCCGGCGCGCTCGCGCTCGAGGGCCCAGTTTTTGGCTGGATTGTGCTGCGTACCGGGTTGGAAGCGAAGGCTTGGGGTGCACCTGGCATCGCTCAACAGCTTGCGGCCACGCTGCCCGCTGACGCGCTCGCACACTTTGGGGTGCGCGCATTGGCAAACGCTGGCGTCGGCAGCCATTGGGGCGGGGGCCCGTGCGAGATGCTCGTTCCGGACGACGCGCCGCATGCGGTCGAGTTCGCGCGCGCGCTCGAACCGCTACTCAGCACGGCCGGCAACGAAGTGCATGCGACGCCGACCCCGCGCGCCGCATGGCTCGAAGCGCGCCGGACACGTCGCTTCGCCTTGCTGCTGGATTTCGTGCGCCAGCCCGGCTCTGATCCGGTGCATGCGACCCAGGCACTGCTGGCAGCCGTGGACCCCGCCCTCGCCAAACGTCCACCGCACAACCTGACCGCGCTCACTGACCTGACGCGGGCGCTGCCGATGGGCATCATCGGCGAAGCGCGCATCACGGGTGCGCGGATGCCCGCCTTCGAAGGCTTGGAAGCGTGGCAGCTCGGTAGCGTTTGGTTCGACGAGGCGAAGCAGTGAACGCCGACGGCGTAGCAAGCGCCCTGAATTCGGCTCAATCAGCCTCGCTCACGCCTTCGACCGTGATTCGAATAAGGCGCACCGGATGCGCGCCCGCGGCGACGATGCGCGCGATGGCGCGCACGCGCTCCAAATCAGTGCACACGCCGAGCACGTTCACCTGCCCGGCAAGGTGACTCATGTTGCCTAAGCTGACCACGAACTGACTGCCAATCACCTGCCCGGGCGGCGGAGGGGCGGGGTCGGTGCGATTGGGAGCCGGGTGGTAGCTGGCCAGAAACAGCGCGCCGGGTTCGGCAAGGCGTTGCGCGTCGCTTGCGCTTGGTTCGAGGGCGATGCGATACCCCGGCGTGCCGGTGCCATTGCCGAGCGGGCAACCCGACTGCACGAGCAGGTCGGGGATGGCTCTGAAAAAGGTTTGGTCGCGATAGAAGGGCCGAGTCACGATTGCGCCGCTCCGTAGATCGCGGAAGCGGGCGCGACCGACGGCCAGCCCGACGAACAGCGCCACGGAGCGCGGCGCGCGCGCGGCGTCCAAGCCGCAATGGATCGTGCCTTCGCTGGTCTCGAGCCGCGCGGAAATGGGTCGCTCCAGGCGTAAGCCCGCGAGCGCGCGCGCCGGCTCCGGGGGACCGAGCGGCGCCTGCTTCTCATGGCCAGCCTGGCAGCCCGCCAAAACGAGTCCGAGCGCGACCCCAACACCGACACTGATTCCGGGAAGTGGCACAGCGCTGGCACAATCGAGCGATTTCATCGCGTGATCAAGGCTAGCGGCTCGGGCATGAAACATGC
>JBDTYJ010000210.1:0-10425 GCA_040005755.1 Pseudomonadota bacterium | reverse complement strand
GCGCGTACACGTACGGCTCGCACTCGTACACGTCGATGACGTCGTTCTTCGCGGCGGGGTTGATTTGGTTGTAGTACTCAAACGCGCGATCACCGTTTCCCAGTAGCGTTTCGGCGATCATGACCCAAGGGTTCGCGTGCAGGAAGATGCCACCGTTTTCCTTGGCCCCCGGCGGGTAAGTCGTCACGCCGCCTTTGGCGGGGTCGTAACCGTCATAGCCGGGGCTGCTGAGCTTGATGCCATTGGGCGTGTTCAGCAGGCGATGCACGGAATCCAACGCGATTCGAGCGCGGTCGGGGGGAGCAAAGCCGGAGATGACCGGCCAGCTCTGCCCGTTGGTCCAGATTTGCCCCTGCGCGTTGCGCTTGGAGCCGATGGGCGAACCATCGTGATCGAAGTAGCGCACGTACCACTCGCCGTCCCAAGCGTACTCGTTCACGAGGTTACGCATGTGCTCGTAGTCCGCGCGGTAGCGCGATACCAGCTCATGCTGACCGAGGAACTCACTCAGCTCAATCACATCCAATAGGGCTTTGCCGTACTGATTGGCGACGAACAGTGATTCAGCGCCGGTCTTCAAATTGACGGTGTCGTTCCAGTCGGCAAAGCCGAGCAGCGGCAGACCGTGCTTTCCGACGCTTTGACGCGTGAATTCCAGTGCGCGCTGCAAGTGCTCGAACACCGTGCCGTGGTACTGCGCGAGACCGTTCTTGTCCTTCTCGTAGTACGGCAGCACCTTATCCAAGAAGCGGAGATCCCCCGTTTCCTTCAGGTACGCGCAGACGGCGAATACGATCCACAGGTGATCATCCCCGTAGTAGTTGGGGCGATCCTCCATTTCACGAGCGTCACCCTCGCTGGCGACCATGGTGGATGCATAGAATTGATGCATCGCCGATCCGTTGGCCTTCATCACGGACAGCAGCTTCTCGATCAGCTCACGGGCTTCACCAGGCATGGCGGACATCACGCCCATGACGTCTTGCGAGCTGTCACGAAAGCCGATCCCGCGCCCACCGAACCCGAGCTGATACAGCGAGAGATCTCGCGACCAATTCTTGGTCATGTAGCACTGGCGCGGATTATGGACGTTCAGCATGCTGTTCATGCTCGCGTCCGGCGTATTCACCTGCACCTGGCCTAGGTATTCAGCCCAGCCTTCGCGCATGGCTTTCAGCTCCGCGGCGATGGTGTCGTGGTTGCGGTATTTTTCGAATAGCGCGCGGGCCTTTGCCAGGCTCTCGCTGGGGGTGCCTTCTTGCTGCGTCAGCAGCGTGACGAAGCGCTTCGTTTCGCCGGCTGCCAGTTTGCCGAGTGGCAAGAGCAGCGCGCCGATGTTGTCTCCGCGCACGGCGAGAGAGCTCGATAGCTCAGCCCCTTGCAGGCTCTTCGGCTGCTGGAACGTGCCATACTCGTTCTCGCCCAAGAACACGCGGCGGTCGGTTTCGAAAGAGCTGACCGGCACGCTGGCGCTGAAGTACGTTTGGCGCTGCGCTTTGTTCATGAACGCGTACTGCGCCAAGATCTTACGGCCCGCGCCGCCGTCATGGACCTCGCTCTGCATGGTCTGCGGCACCCAATCAGCATTGGTGAACTGCTTGAGCGCGTCGAAGTGCGTGTATTCGACCAGCGGTACTGCATCCAGCTCGATGGCTTCCGCGTTCAGGTTGGTCACGCTGACCTCCTGCACGAGCACTTGATCCTTCGCCGGAACGAACACGGTGAGCTCGGTGCGCACACCGTAAAACTCCGTGACGAACTTGCTGTAGCCGAGGCCAACGCGGCACTCGAAACGGTCGAACGCATCCAAGGTAGGCACGAACAGCGGCGAAAAAACCTGGCTGCCTTGCGCCGCGGCGCCTGCCGCGCGTTTGCGCAAGTACAGGGTGTGCCCCTTGAACTGCGAGCCCGGCAATTGCGGGATGTACTTGGTGATGCGATTCAACGCGGGATCACCCTTACACAGCAGCAACCCGCCCGTGTGATCGACGAAGCCGCCAAAGCCAAGTGTGCCGACGTAATTGATCCATTTGACGGGTGTGCGCGGGTTCGTGATCACGTACTCGCGGTTCTGATCGTCAAAGTAGCCGTACTTCATAAAGACCGATTCCTTGCTTGCTCCAGTAAACCAAAGTGAGGCGACTTGCGCCAGGCGAAAGCAGCGAAATCGGGCTTGGGAAGCCGTCGAAACTCGTTTTTGTGCGGAACTGGTTCCGGGTTGCTCTCGCCGAGCGCTAAGGGCCTGCAACCGGTTCCAGTAAAAAGCGAACTTTCACGCAGCTCTGCTGTGGCGGGCCGTTCGTCTGAAGCCGGTGCGGCGGGCTCTCGCCGTCCACGTTGCCAAAATCTCGCGAGGGCTGAGTGTCGCTTCCGAGCCACACTGAATCAGTACCTGCGCCCTGAGTGTGTTGCTCAGTGCACAGTGCTGTACCCACGGTCGAGGAAACAGCGATATTTCGCGCTGGCGCGGACCTTGCTCAGGGCCCCGTTCGTGAGCAATCAGGGCGTTCTCAGCTCGACTCAGGGGCAGTTCATGCGGTTGGCGCGCGGGCTTGGTTTCGCAGCAACACTGGGGGCGTCGGCCTTTTGCGCTCATCCGCTCTTGGCTGCGCCCACCGAAGCACGGCCGACGGACGCTGAACCAGACAGCGTTGAGGGGCGCGTCGTTGCGTTCGAGCTGGGCGACATCGTGATCGATGTGGCGGCGGATCGGGGTGCATTCAACGGCGCAGTGGTCGACCTTTGGCGACCGTTAAACATCAAGCACCCCGTCACCGGTCAAATGGTGAGCGATCGCTTCTTGATCGGCCGCTTGCGGCTGACGCAGGTACGCAGCGCGTTGTCGCTGGCACGGGCGGAGGGCAAGCTGGCGGAGCCGGCGCAGCCCGGGGACATCGTGGTACTTGCGGCGCGCCACTCCACGACGCCGCATCCCGCAGTCAACGCGAATCCGTCGTCGCCTTCGGAGCCGCACTCCGAGGCAGCTTCGGTGGGCACGCCGAGCGCGTTCGGAACCACGCCGGGGGCGGTCTCAGCTGCACCGCCGGCAACTGCCCCTGAGCCGCTCAATTCTGCGGATGCGGACGCAGACAGCGCCGAGGTCAGCGCGCTGTTTCAGCACCTGCGCGGCGCCAGCGTTCCGAAGCGCGTGCTGACGTACGAGGCTTACGTCACGCATCATCCAAAGGGTAAATATGCCGTCGTCTTATATGAAGAAGCGGCTCAGTTGCGGCGCTTGCTGGCGTTCGACCAGCACACTGACGACCGGCACCAGAGCGTGCTCCGCAACTTCGAACCGCCGCGTGAGGCGCGCTCCAATACACCGCTTACGATCGCACTCGAGCTCAGCAACGCGCCCACTGCGGCTGTGATTCACTCCCGCAATTCGGGCGAAGTCGCTTACCACACGGACCCGATGCGGCGCGTCGGGGAGGGTTACTTCAGCGCCACAATAGCCGCCGAACGCCTGAACTCCCCGCGCCTCGAATATTTCATCGAAGGCGTGGCCAGTGACGGGAAGGCAATGAGCGTGCTGGGGAGCGCGACCGAGCCCCAAGTCGTGGCGGTGGAAGATGTCCCCCGACCCAAGCCCGAGCCGCGTCGCCCCGCAACGGTTACCGTCTCCACGGATTACGCCGACTGGAACAACTTCAAAGGCAATGATGTCGTGTGGCAGACCGAAGGCTCGGTCGGCATGCGCTTGCAGGACGTCGGAGTACGCGCCGCGCGCATGGGCTTCGGGGTTTACCGCGGGATCGGCGGGTCACTCGACGAACTGGATCAACAGAAGCTATCGGGACGCCGGGTAGGTCTCACGTATGGGTATCTGGAGGGGGAATTCGGGCTGTCGCACTTCACTTCGATCATCGGGCGGTTGGTGATCGGTTTGGAAGACGACGGGGTGAACGGGGGCGCGCAAGCACTGCTCCGCATTGGTAACGATCGCGAGACGAATCTCACGATTGGCGGGGAGGCACTGGGGGGCATCGGCCTGCGCGGGATCACTGAACTTCAACTTGCGACCTTCCCAAGCGTCCCGATTCTTTTTCGCACGGAGGTCACCAATCAACCCGCCGGATCGGGCGCTTTCGCGGCTACGCCTGCGCCCCTCGGGCAAGTCGGGGTGGCGCAGCGTCAGGGCGAGGTCGGCGCGAGAGCCATCGCACAGGTTGGCTACCGCTTCCTGCCCGACTTGGTGATCGCGATTCGCGGGTCATATCAAGGACGCACGATCAATCATGCAGGGCCTGGTTTCGGCGGGGCGGTGACGTACCAATGGTAAATTCGAGCTCATTTTGCGTGTTCTTAGCTGTCCTTTTCAGCTTGATTCCCGCACGTGCAAGGGCACAAGGCGCGACGCCGCGCCTGCACCACGCGCCGATCTCGGTGAGCACGGCGCATCGGGCGCTGCTGATTACGGGGGAAATCGAGCACCCCGAGCTAGTGAAGCGCGCCCTTGTCGCGTATCGAACCGCGGACAGCGGGCCGTTTCAAGAAGTGGAATTCCGGCGCGGCGCGCCCGGGCCGTACGTCGCCGAGATCCCCGAGGCCGCCGTCACTCCGCCTGAATTGTCGTACGTCATCGAGATCGAAGACATGGACGGCGCACGACGCCCCGTGTTTGCCTCGCGCGCTGAACCGCACCACGTATTAATCCCCGAGGATCTGATGGACGCTCGCGAGCGCGCCTTGCTAGCCCGCCTGGGCGGTCGCCGCTCCGTGTTCGCGGCTTCTGGCGAATACGTGGACTTCGGGTATTCGAAGGCGGTCGTCAGCGGTAGCGCGGGCCTTTCCACGCAGAACGTGCACGATGAATTCTTCCGCGTGGAAGGCAGCTATACCTATCGCCCGTTGCGCTTCGTCACCGAGTTCAGTTTGCGCGTCGGCGCGGTGCGCGGCAATTCGCCCGTCCCGCTCAGTGCTACTCTGGCCCCCGGTAAAAGTGAGGCTGACCGTTTCAAAGTCGGGCTAAACTACGGCGCGCCGACGGTGCGCCTGCGCTTGAGCGACATCGTGCACCTGGAGGGCGAGTTCCTGACGAGCGTCACCGAAACTGGGTTTTCCGTCGGTACGGGCGCGTCGGTCTTGGTCGGCGATCCTTATGGTTCCAAGCTCACGCTGGGCTTCGAGAGTATTCAGGTGTTCGGCACGCGCTTGTGGAGTCGCTTGGACATCATTGCGAATAGTCGCATCGGTGTAGCGCCCGTGATCGAGGTCACGAACATGCCGCACGCAGACAACTACGGTGTCCGCTTATTGGGGGAGGTCAGCGGGCAACTCGGGCAGGGGTTCAGCGCCGCCGCGCGCGCTGGTTACCAAGCGCGCGTGTCCACAGGTGGCGGGCCGAGCGCGGGCGCGACACTCGCCTACTCTTTCTGAACGCGAGCGCGCCACACCCCGCGCACTTGGGGTGGCGTAGAAAGCCAAGACAGCGCCCTGCGGCGCGAGATTCACTCAAGGAGCGGGCCAACGCCGGCCATGAACTCCCGCTCCACAGCGGCGTAATCCACTTCCACATCCAGACGAGCGAGCACCGAGTAGAAGCCAAATTGCAGGCGGTTCATGAAAAGCATGCCGCTCGGCAGCGGCACGAAGTTGCCGCCCTTCTTGAAGAGGACTTGCTTCATGTCGGCGATGCCGCCGACGAGGTCGCGCACGAACTCACGAGTCACTCGGTACGGGGAGCCGAATAGCGGTTCAAAGCAGCGCCGCGAGTAAGCGATGGCAAGCTCTTCGTAAAGCCCCCCGCGCGTCTCCATGATCACCCGTACTTGCTTGGCAAATGCGGCTTCATCTCGTTCGACCGCGGCCTGATGCAACGCGCGCGCCGGGCCGAGCCTGCCCGGATGAATCGGTTGTACGCAGCCGAAGTCCAAGAATGCGATGCGGCCTTCAGGTTGGAAGATGTAATTACCTGGATGCGGATCCGCATTGAACATGCCGCCGACGAGGTTGCCCTTGAACACAAAGCGCCACAGCGCTTCGGCGTACGCGCGCCGTTCTGCCTCACCGCGAGCTGCTACGTCATCCAAACGATCGCCCGACACGAATTCGGTAGTGAGCACCCGGGTGCTGCTGCGCTCGGTGAACACCGCGGGAATGCGAATCTGGCGATCGCCGCGGAAAATATCGGCGAATTGGCTCTGGCGTTGGGCTTCGAGGCGATAATCGAGCTCCTCACGGAAGCGCGCTTTGATCTCTTCCAGCACGCCGCGAGAATTCACGCCCTTGGGCACAAAGGTGCCAATCACCGATTCCAGCATGCCCACATTCTGGAGATCACTTTCCACGGCTTGGGCGATGCCTGGGTGCTGGACCTTGACGGCTACCACCCGCCCATCAGGCAAGCGCGCCCGATGCACTTGGCCGATGGAGGCGCTCGCAACCGGTTCGTCTTCCCAATCGCAAAATAGTTCCGAGATGGGTGCGTCGAGCTCACACTCGACCACGCTGCGTATCTCCGCGCTGGAAGAGGTGGGCGCTTGTTCACGCAGCTTGGCCAGCGCCACCTCGTACGCGGCGCGCTGACCTTCCGGCACGACGCCGTCCACGTAGCTTGCCATCTGCCCCACTTTTGCCGCGATCCCGCGCAGAGTACCCAGCACCTCAGCCGCGCGTTCGGCCGCGCTGTCTGCGCCTTTCGAGAACAAGAGGCTCGCGCTGGTGCGGGCGCCAAGGCCCGCGAGGCGTACGAAGCGGCCTACGCGGCCGCCTGGAATTTTGCGATCATCAGCCAAGCGCAGGGAAGATGGCACCGTCTTCGGCGGCGCGTAAGGCAGCGCTTGCAGATTCCTCGAATTGACCAGGAACCGGGGTCGGAGTGGCGCTCCGTGAATGCTGCGTGTCCGATCGTCGTCCGTCCGGGGGCCGTCTTGGCACGGCGGCCGTCGCGGTGCGCCGGCGTCCTCTGCGGATTGCGCGGCGCTCACCCCGCTCGTTATCGCGACCTTGCTGAACGTTACGCGAGCACAGTGGAATGGGAATCGTATCGGCGAGCGCGCGCAGAGGGGCGGCCAGCGCGTTGCCGCAGCAGGTCACACCCACCCTAGTGTCGCCACACGCTGCCTGCCCCCGCTATCCCACCTTTGCCTCCAACCGTGTCACACTGACACACGTCGCGGCGCTTTCTACGCTTCAGAAGCTCGCTCGTAGGCCGTCTGATCGCTATCATGGAAGGCTACAATGGGCGGCAATAGGCGAAAACTCGGGGCTCGCTATGCACTCGCTGCGGGTCTGCGCCTGGCCGCGCTGGCGGTGCCCGCGCTCACCGTGACGTTCTCCGCGAGCATTGCGGGCGCGCAGGACAAAACCGAGCTTTCCAAGGCTCGCGCGCAGTTCCAACGCGCAATCGAGCTTGAGCAAGCGGGCAATTACACCAGCGCGCTCGACACTTTTCGTAGCGTCGGTGAAGTGCGCATGACTCCCCAGGTGCGTTTTCACATCGCAACTTGCGAAGAAAAGCTGGGGCGTTTGGTGACCGCGCTCGGTGGCTACCAACTCGCATTCGCGGATGCCGACAGCGTAGGGGACGATTTCAAGGCGGAGGTGGAGCTCGCCGTCACGCGGCTGCAAGCCAGCATCCCCAAGCTCGTCATCAATCGCGGTTCTGGCGGGGAAGCCGCAGAAATTCAGCTCGACGGTGTTGAGCTCGGCGCAAGCTCGGTCGGCATCGCGGTGCCACTCGATCCCGGTCCGCACGCCATTACTGCAAAAGCCCCGAATTTCATGCCGTTCAGCCGCACCGTGACGATCGCGGAGAACGAGCAAAAGAACGTCGATGTTACGCTCGCCCCCGAGCCGGAACTCGAGCGGGTATCCGTGGCCACACCAATCGAAAGGCCGCGTTCGAAAGTCGTGCCGTATGTGATCGGCGGCGTCGGCTTGGCGAGTTTAGTGGGAGCCGGGGTGCTCTTTGGCTTGCGGCAGAGCGCGCTCAGTGACCTGGAGAGTAAGTGCGGCGCTGCCAGACAGAGCTGCCCCCAGAGCGCGCGCGGTGAAGTTTCGAACCTCAGCCTGTACAACACCACAGCGCAAATCGCTCTCGGTGTCGGGGTGGTGGGCGTCGGCACCGCAGTCGGGCTGTTGATTTGGCAGAAGAAGCACCCCTTGCAGAGCGCCTCCGGCATGATGTTCGTGCCGAGCGCACCCAATGCGCTGGCGGGTGTCTCGTGGGCCGGCCGGTTCTAACGCTACTTAGTCAGTTCTTAAGCAGGAGCAGATCACGATCGGCGTGGGCGGACAGTACTAAGAACGCTCCCGTCGCGAAGAAGGGCCTAAAAGCCCGGGTCTTGGCGCCACTTGTGCGGTTTACTGGCTTTGCTTGAGGTGCCCACCGCTGCCGGCGTTTGCGGCGGCTTGTTCACGATCGGAAGCCGCGCGCTAGTAGGCGCCTTGCTCTGAGCTGCACTCTCTACCGGCAACGTCTGCAAATCCACGCTGGGCGGGCTTACTTCGGCCGGCTGTGTGGGCGTCGGCGCTGCGATGACGCTCGGCGAGCTCAGCGGAGGAGCTGCAGTACGTGCTGCAGCGTCCGACTTATGCACGGCCGCGAATATCAGACCGGCCGTCACGAGCAAGGCACCGCCGACGGCGATCAGTAACACGCGCTGCCGGCGTTCCTGCTGCGCTCCCGCATTCTGCAACCCAACGGGGGTGTATGTGTTCGCAGACGGGCTCAGCCCGACTTCAGACAGGCTGCTGTTTTGCGACTGTGTGAGCGGGTTGAATGCGGCCGGCACGCGCGGGCCTTGCTTGTCCGCCAACGCGAGCGCCTCGGCCAGCGCGGCGCGGCTCTCGCCTCGCTTCTTGCCGAACAGCTTGCCGATGAACAGGCCAACGTCTTCATCCGTGTTCACGCGCTCCGCGACCGGAAAGCATTGGTCGAGCGCGCGCTGCATTTCGCTGGCGGTCGCGTAACGCTCGTCCGCGTTCTTCGCCAACGCTTTCAAGACCACTGCTTCCAGGCTTGGGGGATAGTTCGGCAGAAACCGGCGCGGCGAAACGACCGGCTCTTGCGAGGCAATGGTGTACATGGTTGCGGCTTCACTCTCCCGCCGGAAGGGATGCTTGCCCGTCGTGAGTGCGTACAGCACGATGCCCATGGCAAAGATATCCACGCGGCGGTCGATGGCCTCACCGCGCACCTGCTCGGGCGCCATGTAGCTGACCTTGCCCTTGAGCTGGCCGGCGACGGTGGCGCCGCCGCCCATCGCAGTGGCCTTGGCGACGCCGAAATCAACCACCTTGGACACGCCATCGTACGTGACCAAGATATTTTGCGGCGACACGTCACGGTGCACGAGACCAATCAGTTGGCCGTTCGCGTCCCGCAACTCATGGGCCGCGTGGAGGCCAGCGCAGGCGTTCATCACGATGCGTACTGCGATAGGCAGTGGCACGCCGCCCGCGGACTTTGCAGACTTCATCAACAGATTGAGTGGGACGCCGTCAATCCACTCCATCGCCAGATAGAGCACGCCATCTTGTTCGCCGAGATCGGAAATCTCGACCACGTTGGGATGGCGGATTTGCGAGGCGAGGGACGCCTCGTCCAAGAACATTTGCTCGAACTGCTCGTCCTCTGAGAGCTTCGAGAGCATCGTCTTGACCGCAACGATCTTCTGAAAGCCACGCGTGCCCTTGACGCGCGCCGCCCACACCATGGCCATCCCGCCCGCCGCGATTGGCAGGAGCAGTTCATATCTCCCGAGGACATGGCCCTGGGCGATTTCCCCCACGACGGGTCGCGGGGGAGTGACGTCTGGCGCGGTGTTCAAACTAAGCTGAAATGTTTACAGACTCGGGCCCTCTGCTCAAGGGTTCACCGAAACCTTTTTTGAGCGGAGGCCCGAGTTTGTGCTGGGTGTGGGCTGCACGCTTACATCCTGCTACGGACCGTCGTCGAATCGCCGGCTCGCGGATGCGCGCGAGTTCAGTCGTGAACGGTAACTTTGACCATTTGAATAGGGGTGACCGGGCGGTCCCCGCTGCCGGTTTGCGTGGTGCCGATCTTATTTACGACATCCATCCCGGACACGACTTTAGCGAACACTGGGTGTTTCGAGGCTCCCGGCGTGAACCAATCCAAATAGCTGTTGTGCACGGTGTTGATGAAAAACTGGCAGCTACCGCTGTTCGGTTGCCCCGTGTTCGCCATCGAGAGCGTGCCGGGCTCGTTCGAGAGCTTACCGTTCTCGGGGTGCTCATCCTTGATGGTGCCGTGCGGGCTATTGCCGGTGCCGGCGCGCGGGCTCTTCGGATCCTTGCTGTTCGGGCAGCCGAACTGGATCATGAAGTCTTTGATCACGCGGTGAAAATGCAGCCCATCGTAGAAGCCTTCTTTGGCCAGCTTGATGAAGTTGCCCGCCGTAAGCGGCATCTTGTCGGTGAAAAGTTCGATCTCCACATCGCCCAAGGAGGTGGAGA
>JBDTYJ010000209.1:0-10493 GCA_040005755.1 Pseudomonadota bacterium | reverse complement strand
TGGCGTTCTGCGCTCGCGCTCGCGCGACTCCGAGTCGCTTTGGATCAAGTTCACCGGTGAAGGTTTTCAGACCAAAATCATCGACGGCATTCTGTGGGTGAAGGCCGACGCGGCGATGCTCGGTTACCTGAACGCACCTGACCTGTTCGATGAAGCGGGCTGGCTCAACACTCAAGACGCAGTCGAGGTCGACGGTGAGTACTTACGCATTTTGGGTCGGGCCAGTGATCTGATCAACGTTGGCGGGCAAAAGGTGTACCCGGCTGAGGTCGAGAATTTGCTCTTGCAGATGGACAACGTGCAAGAGGTCGCGGTGTTCGGCAAAGCCCACCCCATGATGGGGCAGATCGTGGCCGCTCGCTTCAACTTGAAGAATCCGGAGCCGCTGGCTGATTTCAAGCGGCGCATGGGCGCATTTTGCCGTGAGCGCATGGCTGCTTACCAGGTGCCGCGGCTGGTCGAAGTGTCCGAAGGCGAGCAGTATGGTTCGCGCTTCAAGAAGCTACGCAATGAATGAAGCTGTCCCCCCCTCCACGCTGCAAAAAGTGGTCACCGCGCTCAAGGTCGAGTTTTATGGGCTGCATCCGCGTTTGCACGCGCTCGCCATCGCGGCGTCGCTCTTGCCCCGCCGCAACGCCGCCGAAGCCCGAGCCCGCTTGTTCGCGCTGGCTGGCTTTCAGATCGGGCCGGGCACGCGGCTACACGGTAGCCCGCGCATCAGCGGCGGCGTCGGTTTGTTCGAGAAGCTCATCATTGGCAAGGGCTGCTCGATAGACGAAGATTGCGCGTTCGATCTGGAGGAAACCATCACGATTGGTGACCGCGTCTCGATTGGCCCAGGCTCCATGATCCTGACCAGCACTCATGAGCTTGGCCCGCGCGAGCACCGCGCAGGTCCGATCACTAAGAGCCCGGTGCGCGTAGACGACGGCGCGTTGCTCGGCGCTCGCTCGATCATTCTGCCCGGCGTCACCGTGGGCGCTGGAGCCGTCGTGAATCCCGGCGCCGTGGTGAATAAAGACGTCGCACCGCACACTCGGGTTGGCGGCGCTCCAGCCATTCAGATTGAGGTCTTGAGCTCCGATGCGTCTGTCGCGCCGTAAGGGGATCGTCGTCGTGGGGCTATTAGCGACGGTAATGGCCTTAGCGGCGGGGACTTACGGCCGAGTTTTCGGCCACAAGCGCGTGCGTTTCCCATACCTGACCGGCACGCTGGCTGCGTCCGAGTATCAAGCGTTGGCGGCGCATCCTGGTTGGCGCACCGCGCAGCTCGAGGTCGCCGCGGGCATTAACCTGAACGGGCTGGTGCGACGCCCGCAGGCCGCGAATGCGCCCTGGGTGCTGTTCTATCAAGGTAACGACGCGGCCATGCTGAAGGTGGGGCAGGCGTTCTTGGAGCGCCTGGCTGCCGCTCAGGATTGGGGGCTCGCGGTGTTTGCCTATCGCGGTTACGACTCTTCGGACGGCGTACCGTACCTGTCCGACCTCACTCATGATGCTTCGGAAATCTTGAACCAACTGTGCCGAACTCAAGGGGTGGATCGTGGCCGAGTGCACGTCGTCGGCTTTTCGATCGGCGGTCACCTCGCGGTGCGCGCCGTCGGTGCGGCACAAGCCGTAGCGCCACGCCCGGCTAGCCTGACGCTGCTGGCCAGCGTGGATGACATCGTGATGGTGCGGCGTTCCTTGTACGCCAAGTTGGATCCAGGCGACGTGCTCGAGACGCACCCTTACCTGGACGCCATTCCCGCACCCGTGCTCGTTATTCAAGGCACGGCGGATGAATCGCTCATGGGCCCTGGGCAAGGCCGCGCGATCGCACTAAAGCTCGGTAATCGCGCGACTTATCTGGAATTGCCAGGCGTTGGCCACATCGCGTTGTTGTCTAACGACGTCGCGCTCGGCAAAGTGCGAGAGTTCATCGCTTCGCACAGTGCGAGCTTGTCCCCGTAGGCCCCAGCCGACGCAGATGCGTGATTTCAACTACCAAAACCCGACTCGTATTCTGTTCGGCCGCGGGCAAGTCGAGAACATCGGGGAGCACGTTCCGGCCGAAGCGCGTGTGCTGCTCGTCGCGGGCGGTGGGTCGCTGCGCGAAACCGGCGTGATTGAGCAAGTGAGGGCCGCGCTCGCTCCTCGCACCGTCCATGAATTCTGGGGCGTGCTGCCCAACCCGGACATTCAGACGCTGCTCCCGGCGCTGGAGATCGTGAAGAAGGAAGCCATCGATTTTTTGCTCGCCGTGGGCGGCGGCTCGGTCATCGACGGCGCAAAGTTCATTGCGGCAGCGGCGCTTACCCCGGCAGACCCTTGGAATCTGCTGGCCAAAGGCACGCGAGTCACGGCAGCGCTGCCGCTCGGCGTTGTGCTCACCCTACCGGGTACGGGCAGTGAATCGAACGGCGCGGCTGCGATCAGCAACCGCGAGACAAATCAAAAGCTCGTGTTCGTGAGCCCGTTGTGCTTTCCGCGCTTCGCGGTGCTCGATCCGGAGCTCACCTTCTCCTTGCCGCCCAAGCAGGTGTCGAACGGCATCGCGGATGCCTTCGTGCACGTCCTCGAGCAGTATTTGACGTACCCCAGCGGTGGTGTGCTGTCAGATCGCTTGGCGGAGGCCATTCTGCTCACTCTCAAGGAGCAAGGCCCGCTGGCCCTGAGCGATCCGAAGAATTACGAGGTACGCGCGAACTTGATGTGGGCTGCGAATCTGGCGTTGAACGGGCTCATCGCGCAGGGCGTCCCGCAAGATTGGACCACGCACCACATCGGGCACGAGTTGACCGCGCTGTTCGGAATCGATCACGCGCGCAGCTTGGCCATCGCGCTGCCCGCGGTCATGCAAGCGCGTCGCGCCCAAAAGGCGGAAAAGTTGCTGCAATTCGGCACGCGCGTGTTTGGCGTGCAGGGCGCAACTGACGAAGAACGCATCGACAAGACGATCGCGAAAACCGTCGCGTTCTTCGCCGAGCTGGGCATTCCCACGCGCCTCTCCGCTTACGGGTTGGACGAGGCCGTGATTGTGCAGGTGGTCGCCAAGCTGAAGGCGAGCCGCCGTTTACGCATGGGCGAGCGCCTCGATATCACCCCGGAAGAAGCCGGGAAGATCCTGGCACGCGCGCTTTAGTCTCGCGTCAGCGGCTCGTGCGCCTCGCGTAGCCGCTGCACCAGCGCGTACAGCTCGCGCCGCGGCAGCGCGGTATCGTCAGCCAGCTCTCCGACCAACGTTTTTACGCTCGCGCCCTCCGCCAGGCGCGCGTTGATGCGTGCTTCCAGCGGCGCCAAATCCAGCGGTTCATCAGCACGCGCCTCGGCGGCTGCGATCACGAGCGTGATCTCGCCGCGCCACTCGCCGTCGCGCTGACTGAGCGTCAGCAGCGTGGCCGGTGTGATCTCTTCATGCAGCTTGGTGATCTCACGGCACAACGTGCAAGCGCGCTCGGGCATGCGCTCGGCGAGCTCGCGCAGGGTGGCCGCCATGCGTTGTGGCGACTCGAAAATCAAGACCGGATCGGGGCTCTTCTCGATGCGCGCGAGTGCGTCTTTTCGCTTTCGGCCATGACGCGGCAAAAAACCCAAAAAAACAAAACTGGCATCGACCAACCCCGACGCCCCAACCGCCGCGGTCACCGCGCTCGCGCCCGGGATCGGGGTGACGGTGATGCCTCGCGCGTGCGCGCCGCGCACCAACGCAGTGCCCGGATCACTCACGGATGGCATGCCCGCGTCGGTCACGAGCGACACGCTTTCTCCGCTCTCCAAGAGCGAGAGCAGCTCTTCGATTTTACGCGGGCTGGCGTTGGCATCCAACGCGTGCAGGGCACGCTCCAGGATTGCAAAGTGAGTCAGCAACTGCCGAGTGCGCCGGGTGTCCTCCGCCGCGATGTGCCGCGTCAGCTTCAGCGTATCGAGCGCGCGCAGAGTGATGTCACCCAGATTGCCGATCGGGGTGCCGACCAGGTATAGCGTGCCGGCCACGGTCAGCCGCCGACGCCGACAGCGTCCCCGAAGTTCTCGCGTAGGTGCTCGCGCAGTTTGCCCATGAGGCGCGATTCCAGCTGTCGCACGCGCTCGCGCGACACGCCGAATTGATCCCCTAGCTCTTGCAACGTCAGCGGCTCATCCGCCACCACACGCTTGTCGAAGATGTCGATGTCTTTGCCCGTGAGCGTTTTTCGGAACTCGTTCAGCTGCGTGTGCAGCAGCTGGGAAAATTCCGAGCCCTCCGCGATCTGATCTGGCGTCGCGTTGCCCGAGGGCATCAGCTCCAGGCGTGTGGTGGAGCGGCCGTCGGCTTCGTTCACCGTAGCATCGAGGGAGGCGTCCGCCCGCGCGAGGCGGCGATCCATCTCCGTGACCTCCGACTCGGTGACGTTCAGGCGCTTGGCGATCTCGGCGTGGCTCGGCTCGATGCCCATGGACGTGAGGCGCGCCTTCTCCTTGTTCAGGTTGAAGAACAACTTGCGCTGCGCTTGCGTGGTGCCGACCTTCACCAGGCGCCAGTTGTTGAGGATGAAGCGCAGCATGTACGCGCGAATCCACCACGCGGCGTAGCTGGAGAGCTTGACGCCGCGGTACGGGTCGTAGCGTTTGACGGCTTGCATCAAGCCGATGTTCCCCTCTTGGACGAGGTCCATCATGTTGCGGTACGCGCGGCGGTACTCGTACGCGATCTTCACGACCAAGCGCAGGTTCGCGGTCACCAGGCGTGCGGCGACCTCGCGGTCTTGCCCCTTCACATAGTCGACGGCAAGCTTGTGCTCTTCATCTGCGGACAGCAGCGGGTGACGCTGCACTTCACGCATGTACGCCTGGAGCGCGTCGAAGCGCGCCAGCCCGGGCTCGCCGGAGGGCTCGCGGTCGTCCTCGGCCTCCGGGTCGCGCTCGCCCGAAACCTCAATCTCTTCCCCCGGTTCCCGCTCTTCGTCCGGGTCCGCCTCCGAGTCGTCGATGACCTCGGCTTCGGTGTCGAAGGTTTCCGGCTCTGCACCGAGCACCTCCGGCTCGTCATCACTCAGCTGCTCGTCATCGCCGCCCTCGGACGCGCTTTCGGGCTCGTTTGCGTGGCCGGCCATGGCGCCCGACTTGTGTCGGGCCTTTGGAGCCGTTGCGCTCGGTTTGGCGCGTTTTTTTGCGTCTGTCTTGGCTGTCACGATCTACTCGAGGGGCCGCGGGAACAGGCGCGCTCGATGCGACCTCGCAACCGGACGAGAGCGTGTGCCGCGGGCCCAGCGTCGTCAAGCGGTGGGCGGAACGCCTCGGAACGCCTGGGCAGCCCGCCCGCTGCACAGGGCTGCGGGTAACTACGAACTGCCGGCGTTCCGCTGACTCCAGCGCGCGCCGGATTTGTCGCGTATTTTTGAGGCCCCGCCCAGTAGCTATTCGCGGTACGGCTGAAAGTGTGGGACACTGACTTCAGATTCTTGGTTGAGGGGCCATGAAATGAGTGATTCGTCGCAACTCTTGAGGCGTACCGAAAAACTGCGTGCGCTGGTAGATCCGAGTCACGCAGAGCACCGGCGTGCCGAGACTGAACGCATGGCGTCGCTGGGTACGCTGGCTGCCGGCGTCGCGCACGAGATCAACAACCCACTTTCCTATGTCCTCGGCAGCCTGGAAGTGGGGCTGCGCGAGCTAAGTGATCTACGCGAGCTGCTGCGCGGTACGGGTCCGAGTGAAGAGCTCGAGCATATTTCAGACGCAGTCGCCGCCCTAGACAGCGCTCGCGAGGGCGCCGAGCGCGTGCGTCACATCGTGCGCGACTTAATGGACTTCTCGCGCGCTGGCGCAGGCTCCGGTGAAGCGGTCGACATCGAGGCGATTTTGGACGCGACCATTCGCGTGGCGTGGAACGAGATTCGGCACCGCGCCCGGCTCGTCAAGCGCTACGCGGGGTTACCGCTGGTTTGCGGTGAGGAAGCACGCCTCGGGCAGGTGTTTCTCAATTTGATCATGAACGCCGCGCAGGCCATCGAGGGAGAGCCGGCGGACAATGAGATCGTCATCAGTACGCGCCGTGAGGAGGGCTCCGCCGTAATCGAGGTGTCGGATACTGGTAGCGGAATTCGAGAGGCGCAATTGCCTCGTGTTTTCGAACCCTTCTACACGACCAAGCCGGCCGGCTCCGGGGTGGGTGTCGGTCTGGCCATTTGTCGCGGTATTGTGACCGAACTCGGGGGCGAGATCTCCGTGTCGAGTGAGCCCCGGCGTGGTACCACTTTCAGAGTGGTTTTGCCGTTCGCGCCTGAGGACAGCGCGGCGCGTCGCGCCGTTGCGGAGCCGCCGCCAGAAGCGGAGCCCGCGCGCTCGCGCATCTTGGTCGTCGACGACGAGCCGTTACTCGGCCAAACCCTGCTCTACGCCTTCAAGGGTCGTCATGATGTTTCCATCTGTACGAGTGGGCGTGATGCGCTGGCTCGGCTTCAGCAGGACGCGCATTTCGATCTCGTGCTGTGTGATTTGATGATGCCGGATGTCAGCGGCGCTGCCGTCTATGAATCCGTGCAGCAAACTCATCCTGAGCTGATCGATCGCTTCGTGTTCATGACCGGCGGCGCGTTCACCGAGCGCGCGCGTGAGTTCTTGGAGCAGCATCGCGGAGCGCAGTTGGAAAAGCCGTTCAACATCAATGACGTCGAGCGAATTCTGCGGCAAATCACCGCGTCTGCCGCGCCTTTGCCTGCGCCAAGCCGCTAAGCGCCGAGTACTAGTGGTGTAGCTCCACCTTGCGGCCCGCCACGGGTGTTTCCTCCAGCAGCACGAAGCTGTCGAACGTAGCCTTTTGGATTGTCTTCGACGAGGCCGCCAAGTCGTAAGCCAAGCCCCACTCCACCGTCGGGCCAGCGGACACGAAGAACGTGGTCGATTGCTTGCAGCCCTTCGCGAAGCGCTCGATGTTGTCGCCGGTCATGCTCAGATCCGGGCCAGCCATTCCTTTGCCGTGCTTGGTCGCCACGCCGCCGGAAAGCTTCCACACGGCAGTGCCGCGGTCTTCCAGCACCATCGCGACCACGCTGCAGTCGGGCGTGGCCTTCAGTGACCGCTCGGGAGTAAAGGGCAGCCGGCCTGGGAACTCTTTACGGGTCTCGGTCTTCACGAGCACGTGCTTTGCGCCAAGCTTCCCCAGCTCGTCGACAAAGGCGACGACCCAGGGCAGTTTGGCATTGCGGTCCACCAGCAGCGTGACCTCCTGACCGTCCACGAAGCTCCCGGTCGGCTTGAGCAGCTGCTGCAACGTGGTGCGCCCGTCCGGCTTGTCCAAGAGCGCGCGTTCGAAGCCGACCTTCGCGCTCAATGTGTCGATTTCGAAGACCGGAGGAGCTACCGGTTTGCGCGGCGCGCTGGCTTCGGTCGAAGGTTCTGCCGAGGGCGCGGGGCTCGGCGCTCTTTCCGGCTTTTCATCGCAGCCGAGCGCAGCACAGGTGCATAGACACGCGCCGATGAACCGGTGCTGCGCAAATTTCATTGGGCCAAATCCCCACACAGTGAATCGGTTTGGGTCAGCGTGATTTGGCTCACGCATTTCCCGGTGGAGGAGCCAGCGGCGATGTCACAGACGCCGGTCACGCAGTCACCGTCCTCTTTGCACTTCGCCGGGTTCACGCGTAGCGCGCACTGCTGCGTGTCGGCGTCGCAGTCCAAGCTGCTCAAGCATTCGTACGTGTCCGTGCACGAGTCACCGACGCCCGCGCTTTCTACGCAGTGCGAGCCGCTATCGCAGTAGTGGCCCGGGTTGCACTCTGCATCGCGCGCCTTACAGGAGTCGCCGTTGTCAACCACGGTCGGGATCTCGCAGCTGCCACTCGCACCCTTCATCACGCACACGTAATTGTTCAACGTGTCGCAGTCGTCGTCGGTCGTGCAGTCTTCGTTCTTGTCCTTGGGCCCTTTAATCAGGTGATTGCACGGGTCGCCACGGTGCCGAACGATCGCAACGTCGTCCGCGCTCAACTTGCCGTCGGCGTACGCGCTGCGCACCGCATCCAAGCACACGCTTGCTTGCTGCGAGCTGTACCCAACAGAGGGCACGAGCCCCTCACAGAAGGTTTGTTGGCTTGCGAGACAGCCTTGGGTGAGCTCTTTAGTTTCGGTGTCCACGCCAGCGCAGCTCTTCACCACCGTTGCGTTGCAGGCAGCCTTCGCCCAGCCCTCACAAAAACCCGAGACCGTTCCGTACGGATCCGGGTTTTGATCCTTTGCGGAACAGGCAGCCAAAGCCGCGGCCAAACCCAAACAAATGAAGCTAAATTTCATGCCAAGCCCTTCTTTTTCGCAAGATACACGAGGCTGGCCCCGGCGCCGAAGTCTTTGCTAAGTCAGGGCCCCGCCGCGCGGGGTAGACTCGCGGCGGTCGATGCCAAGCCCGAGCCTGGGTCCGTCACTGAATAAAGAGATTCCAACGCGGCTGCAAGCCCTGCTGGTCTGGCTGATGGCTTTGCTAGCGGTTCTGGTCACTGGCGTGGGGGTCGGCGCGGCCGGAGCGATCCTCGCGGTTCGCTCGGGGTTGCCCATCGATCGGGCGCTCACGTTCATTTCCGACCCTCGCTCATCGCCTCTGGTCACGAGCTCGACCTGGATTGCGGTGTCCATCGCCGTCAACGAGCTAGCTGTGGCACTTACGTTGTTCTTTTGGGTGATGCGCTATCGCCCGCACCTGGGTCACGTTTTTCCCATCGGGCACCCAACGTTGCGGACAATCAGCGCCGGCCTGCTGATTGTGTTCGGTTTCGGTCCGTTGGCTGAGTTCGCCGGTGAACTCGCGTTTCGGTTCCTGGGGCGTGAGGCGAATGCGGAGCGCTTGGTGGCCGCGGTCTCGCGTAACGCCAGCAATGGCGGTTTGTTCTTGGTGCTCGGCGCAGCCGCTGTGTTACCCGCGCTGATCGAAGAGGTGATGTTTCGCGGTTTGCTGACGCGCGCCTTCGAGAAGCGGTCGCACGCGGAAATGGTGCTCGTGCCCAGCGTTTTGTTCGGCCTGTTTCATCTCGAACCCACGCAGATTGCCGGCACCGTTGTGCTCGGCGTGGCGTTTGGGCTCACGCGTCTGTACAGCGGCTCGCTCGTTCCGTCGATCGTCGCGCACGCCGCGTACAACGCGGTAGTGATTTTGGATGTTCGCTTCAGCGGTCGACTCGGCGATCACGCCTTGCATTTCGGCCGTGTAGGCGGCGGGCTGGGCGTTGCCGCGCTAGGCACCTTGCTGATGGTGAGCTCGCCCGCCAAGTTAATCCCGACGCTGCGCCACCGGAGCTAGCGTTGCTCTGCCGGCAACGCCGCGCGTTCATGCGCTGAATTCTCGTTGAGCCTTTCGGCTTTCGAGGCAGGCCCGAGCGGTGTAGCGTGACATGGTGTTTGGTCGCGTCGCACGGCGGGTCTTGGGCAGCGCGGCCGGCGCGGTCGATCGCGCCGCGACGCTCGCCGTTCAAGCGCGCAACAACGTGCGTCGCAGTGCGTCGATAGCGCCTCCCTCGGGCGCTGAGCGGGCCGCGCTGTTGCGCGGCTTCGCCGAGCTGTACCCGAACACCCTGGGGGATGAGTTCTTCTTGCCCGTGCGAGCGATCTCCCCGGTGGCGCGCGCGGCGCCGAACGAGTTCAATGTCGCGAACGCTCAGGATTTGTCGTGGGCGAGCGACTATCAGCCATTTCTCGCCGGGATGGGCGAGCGCTACCGGCGCACGAAGGAGAATCATGCGGCCTCCGCGCGCCTGCTCAGCTCCGCCGAGAAGCGGCCGGTTGCGATCTTGATTCACGGCTACATGGCCGGCAGCTACCCGGTGGAGCAGCGCTTGTGGCCGGTGCAACGTTTTCTACGCAGCGGCTACGACGTGGCCTTCTTTACTTTGCCGTTTCACGGGGTGCGCGCCAACGCAGCGCGTCGTGGGCCGCCGGAGTTCCCCGGAACCGATCCGCGCTTCAGCGCCGAGGGCTTTCGCCAAGTCATCGCCGATCTGCGAAATTTCGTGGGTTGGTTACGTGAGCAAGGCCACCCGGATGTGGGCGTAATGGGCATGAGCCTAGGCGGCTACACCGCGGCGCTGCTCGCCACCGTTCAGGAAGGCCTCTCTTTCTGCGTGCCCGTGATTCCCTTGGCTTCTTTGGCGGACTTCGCTCGCGAGCAAGGGGAGCTCAGCGCCGCGCCGGCCGAGGAGGCCGAAGAACATGCCCTCTTGGAGCGCATCTACCGCGTCGTGAGTCCCGTGGACCGGCGGCCACTCATTGCGCCTGCCCGTACCATGGTCGTAGCCGCCAAGGCCGACCGCATCACTCCGGTCGGCCATGCCCGCAAGTTAGCGGCCCATTTTGGGTCACCGCTCGTTTCGTGGCATGGCGGCCACTTACTGCAACTCGGAAGAAATGCCGCGTTCCGGCGCGTGGAAACATTGCTCCGCGAACTCCGCGGCCCTTCCCGCTAAAAACCACGTGCTAACGCTTGGCTCGGCGGAGCGATCGTGGTTAGAGGGAGCCCATGCGCGGTTACTACAGACACACGAAGATCATTG